>JAAYOT010000274.1 GCA_012520205.1 Clostridiales bacterium | reverse complement strand
CTTTATTTTCCTCTAAGCTTTTTTGAACATCTATTATTCTTTGATTTTTTGATCCTCTATATTTTAAGCTATCTAACATTTCTTCTTCTTTAAACTTTCCATCTACTAAAACATCAATATTATTTAATAACTCTTTAAAGCCCTTTCTTTTATCTATATTCTCTAATATTTCTTCAAAGGTATATCCTGTATAACTCCATATATTTAAGTTATTTTCTTTAAATCTTTTGGCCATATAAGAAAATTCTTCTGCCCTTTCAAAAGGATCTCCACCACTAAAAGTAACTCCCTTAATTATTGGATTATCTACAGTATCTTTAATAAGCTCCTCTATATTTCTTTCTTCTCCACCATTAAAGTCATGAGTATCAGGGTTAAAGCAAAATCCGTATCTATAATTTCATATACTATTACAAATAAAATTTTATTATAGAATCAGCTCTCATGTTCCATTTATTTAATATTGGTATATATAAAACTTTAATTTATTTCGCTAAAATATTTCAACATATTTGTTAATCATTCGTATGCAACTTATTGGTTTTATAAATGAAAAAAAGATTATAATAAATAAAATGGTACCTATAGACAGGACACTTTAAAAAAGTGGTTCGTTTATAGGTGCTTTTTATGTATAATATTAATATCTTAGAGGAATAGAATATGAGTAAAATAACCTTTAGCAAAGAAACCATTGAATTATTGAAACAAAACCCTTATGTAGTTAAAGTAAGCGAAAAATCTATAACTTACTTTGACGAGTTTAAGCGATTATTTATAGAAGAATATTTAAAAGGAAAGCTTCCTAGAATTATTTTTGAAGAAGCTGATTTTGATGTAACTCTACTTGGCACTAAACGATACGAGCAAGCAGCAGCTAGATGGCTAAAAGCTTATAATAATGATGATATTTCAGGATTAAGAGATACTAGAAAAGAGAATAGCGGAAGAACTACAGATAAAGAAATTTCAAAAGATGATATTATTTTGAAACAAGAAGCTAAAATTAAGTTATTAGAGGAGCAGTTAGAACTGCTAAAAAAATTAGACGTGACAGAAAGGAGGCTGGTAAACAACAGCATAAATCTAAGAAGTAAGGAGATATTTAAATTAATAAATGAAACTATTATTAATAACGGTTTTAAAAATATGGTTTCATATTTTTGTAAGCTTTTAGATGTTTCACGCTCGGGATATTATAATTATTTGAATACAGTAGATAATCAAAAATTAATGGAAGATAGAGATTTAGAAGCTAGAGATAATATTCTTATGGCATATAACTACAGGGGCTATAATAAAGGCTCACGTTCAATAAAAATGATTTTACAAGGCGAATTTTCAATAATTTATAACAGGAAAAAAATTCAACGTATTATGAAAAAATATGATATTAAATGCCCTATAAGAAAGGCTAACCCGTATCGCCGAATGGCTAAAGCAACTAAAGAGCACAGGGTTGTTCCAAACTTATTAGAACGTAATTTTAAGCAAGGAATACCAGGAAAAGTACTATTGACTGATATTACATACTTACCACACGGAAATAATCGTATGGCTTATTTGTCTACCATCAAAGATGGTAGTAGCAACGATATTCTTGCTTACCATGTTTCAGATTCTATAACACTTGATATTGCAACAACTACTATATAAAAATTAATAGCTCAACATAAAAATAACTTACATAAAGACGCATTTATTCATTCAGATCAAGGTGTACATTATACTAGTCCAAAATTTCAAAAATTACTAAAAGAAAATAACTTAGGACAATCAATGTCTCGTCGTGGAAACTGTTGGGATAATCCACCTCAAGAGTCTTTCTTTGGACATATGAAAGATGAGGTTAATTTTAAGTGTTATCAAACGCTCGAAGAAGTTATTAATGCTATTGAGATTATATTGAATATTACAATAATTATAGGTATCAATGGAATCTAAAAAAGATGACTCCTAAACAATATAGAAATCATCTTTTATTAGCTTCATAACCTTTTTTATTGTGTCCTTGACAAAGGGTCCATTTTAAAATATTCATATCACTAATCTTTTTATTTTCTAACCAGAATGAGAATATCTTGCCATTAACTCTTTTTCTTCCACATCTCAATTATGCATTTTACTCTCATTAAATTTCTTAACCAGGAACGAAATTATTCTGGAATATATTTTAGAATCTTAAACTAAAAAGTCTCCACACAAATTAGAAATAACCTTCAATCTTCCGTCATTATGCAATTCAAAACTATATGCTGTTCTATCATTTACTTTTAACTCTATCTCTAAACTTTCTATTCTCTCATCTAAAGAAACCATAGATTTAAATGGTATTTCTTGATCTATATTAGAACCTTCCCCGAAAAAGTATTTGTATTTCAGCTTGTACTACTTTTAAACCCTTTTAAATCAATTAATTTTAGCTTATAACCAACTTCAATAAGCTCTTCTCTATTTTTTTATATCCATCTGTAAAAATTCTTATTAAAAACATAAATATCTATATTTTTATTATTTACTTTTCCCTAATTAGACTATACTCACCTTTTTTGCTCCATAAATATCGTTCTTATCTTACTTTCAATAGATTTACACCCATTAACAATTATATATATGTATTCCTAAATGTTTTACAAATAATACTTAGCTTTTATTTTCTACAATTCTTTGTTCTTTTGCCAATGGAATATATCGAGACATCCTTATTTCGCCAATACCTGCAAACCTATTTAACTTTTTGTGTCCAAGATATTAACATAAAACAAAATATGTAGAAAAATGAGGTACCGAATGGCACCTTTCATCAAATTTGCTGAAGAACCAGGTTTAAGTATAAATCAACAAGCTATGAATTTTTATGAAACTCATAGCTTACAAATGGTTTAAAACTATTAAATTTTATTTTATCTTTTTATATCGAATCCAAGTCTTTCATTAATTATTAACGATAATATATAAGTAACTAATGATAATATCAATAAAATTAGTGAATTGTAATTCAAATTATAATATAAAAAATGCAAAATAATTCCTAAAGCTATAGAGACCCCACCTTGTTTGATAATTTGAATAATAGCCACACGTTTGTTTATATCAGTACTGGTTGTTATATTTATAAGTATTTGATTTTTATTTGTGATTAACAGTAAATTTCCTACTGAAGTACTTAAAATTATTAAATTTACTATTTGTAATACTAAATCTAATAATTGATTATATTTTAAAAAATATATATTAATTATTATGAATACAAAAATATATAATATAAGCTGAAGTAAGCAACTTATATTACTAGCAATTATCTTTTTGTAAAATAGTACATCTTTAAATTTATCTTTATTAACATAAACGAATAACTCATTATTAATACTGGTACAAGAAAACATTATTACAAGAATTGAAAATGTTGTAATAATAACAGTATTCATTTGGTTAATATTCCCTTCGGTGCCTCGTATATAGAAAATCACTCCTAAACCTGCTGCAATTATTATATTTTTAAGACTAGTTAAAGAGTAGCTACTTGATTTATATATTCCCATATATTCTTTTATTATAGACAACATAAAATACACCTCATTAAAAATTGTTTTTTATTATATAACATATTTTATTATATAACATATTTAATTATACCACTTATTGATAATATTATAAAATAAGGTAAATAAAAAATGTAAATGGGTACTTTTTCACATTTTTGCCTTTTTGCTTTATCATTAATAAGTTTGTATATTATAAATATACTTAGTATATTTAATATTATATTTATAGCAGAAATAATATTTCCATAAATAACATCTTCAGTCCAAACTTTTATATTATTATATTTAAATATTAGGCCAATAATTAATATAGCAATATTCATTATCATTACCTTAAATATATTAGCTATTGTAGCGAAATATATAAATTCTTTTTTTAATAATTTATTATCAAAGTGGTTCTTTAAAAATACATGTATACTAAAGTAATATATTAAAATTACAATAATATATGATATGAACTTAAATATGACATATATTAGGGTTGTAAAAATTTTGGCTACAATTAATTTATTAAAAGATAAATTATTAATAGTAGCTAATAATTCGTCTAAATTATAGAACGATATTTGAAGTTCTATCATGTAAGCTATGCATAATATACCGAATAAAATAATATTACTTTTTTTATTATATTCATTAAATTGTTTAAAATTAATCATTGTATATCTCCCTTATATTATAACTTAATGCTTTGTTTACTTTTAAACTAAATATTTATATCTGAGTTTAAGTATAGATTTTATATAGGCAATGTATAAATGATCCAAAAACCAACAAATTTTATATACTACTTTGATATATCGAAGTCATAATAACGAGAGCGTAAATTTTATTTATATTCGAAAGTAATAACTAATATTTCCTACTTTTCATTTTTATTTTTCTCTTTGTCTCTCCTCAATTGAGCATTTATATATAATTTGTTAGATATACAAGCGAATCTTTCACATTAAAAATACACTATGTACATTATGATTATTGGCATGTAAGTCATTCTGGGTTTACTGTATTCCCAAACTAGAAAATATTTGTGCCGATACGAAATATTCTAATATAGAACCTATTAATAATAAGAACGTAATATGAAAAACTTTATTATATAAATTTTCTTTTATATAGATTCTAATACTATATCTAAATTTAGTATTAGAATCTATAATTAAATATTTAAATAACAACGAAAACATATCTAAAGAAATTTCTAGTACAATTGCTAATGCTAAAAACTCAAAAATGCCATGGATCATAGTGATTGAAACTATACTAAATATACTTATCTTAGTATTAAAACAAATGATATGCAGTGCAATTCCAGTCTTAATTAATAAATTAGTAACTGCAAATATTGATAATATACCACCTATAAAACTAATAAGTATTAAAAACATTACATTGCTATAATTAAACATAAATAGAGATATCCAACTAATATTTTCTCTCGTTAGACCTTCTAATGTATTAATCTTATCTGTTTCAACAGAATAGTATCCTATTGATATAAATATAATAATATAAAGTAGTATATAAATATATTTAGATTTAATTTTATTCATAGATCCTTCTCATTTCCCTCTTAATATTTTTAGAATGCAATTTATCGCTATTACTATAAAGTAGCTACTAATTTACCTGCAGATGCAACCAACCTTGGCAGCATTCCACCAGGACAAAATACAGTAGCTAAATCGATGATAGTCCAAGCTAAGTCATACCAATTATTGTAGTTACCTGCTTTTCCTAATGCAAAACATACAATATTTCTAATGTTAGTAGCTTGTCCACCACCTATTATGTTAATCAAAGTACCGGTTATTGAAGAAATTGCTGTGCTTTTACTAATTCCTCCACCAGCCCAAAGTACTTTAATTCCACTTCCTATAAATGGAACCATTGTTGCTGGCAAAAATGCCCCTGATAATAATTTTTTTTTTCGATTTAATCATAAAATCCCCCTCCATATATAAATTTATTTATTGTTACAAAATTAAAAAACATTAAAAAATCAAATAACAATATTTTCCAATTCCATACAATACATAATATACCATTATGTATATATATTGTCAATATGCAAACAAAAAAAGTTATATAAGTATAAATTAACCAAATTTGAATTGCCAATAGGAAATTATAAAAAACATAGCCAAGCATTAAAATATAAGTTGAATCACAACAAATAACTTATAAAAGAATCAATGACTATGATTAATAATCAAGAATATATTTCAGCAGAATTAGAAAAAATATTATATAAAATTTAACGCATAACAAGTAAGAGATTAAAGAATCTCGTGTATATAATTATAGGGATAATTTTATCAAAATCAGATGTAATCTCAGATATTTCAGAAAAACTAAGAGATGATTTTACGGGTCTTTGACAGTTGAATAAATAAAAATCGCTGAAGCCTTGATTTAGGCTTACTTTTTTGTCAAATTTTCAATTTTATTATTGTGTACTTTGTAGTACTCTGTTGTAATATACGGAATAGGATGGGTTTTGCCTTATGATACTTAAGATAACTAAATCAAAGATTGCTCAATCACTTTATGGCATCAAATCTATTTATAGAAATCATGTATGCACCAGTAAGATTGTTGAAAAATTAGGCACTTACGCCAACCTACAGCAAAACTTAACGGACAATACCCCAGCGAATGGGCAAAAAAATAGATTGAAGAATTAAACAAGAAAGAAAAACGAGAAGTTCTTATAAAATATTCGCTGACAGCACAAATTTCTAAGGATGAACAAAACTCTTTCAACGGCAGCTAACTTTTCTTACAGAAAATCTACTACGGACTGGGACTACATAAAGCTTGTAAGGGAATAACCAAAAATTACAAGTTTACTTTCGATTTAAATTCCATTCTTTTCAGATTGGTTTATTCAAGGATTACTTTTCCTTATTACAAACTTGCTAGATATGGGTGTGCTTACTTGTGGCGATCTGGCTCTTAAAGATATCTCTAGCAATTTTCCCATTACGAGGACAGCAGTATAAAATCATCTGAAAGTTTTACAAGAAGCTAACTTAATCAGATCACAAAAAATCGGCAGGAAACTATTCACCAAATATCCCCAACCTCTTTAATTGAAGTACAGAAATGACTAAAAACTGTTTTGAGTTTTGGGATAAAAGCCTAACAATTTAAAAATTTTAGTAGAGCCTAATAACTTATAAAATTAAAAGCAGTGAACGAAAATGATTATTTATTAACCAGGGATAAAAGTTATTTTTTTATTGAAAGAGTGGAAGAGGACAAAAAGGAAGAAGCTAAAACTTTACTAAGTGAAAGTTTCGAAAAACAGGCTACAGGAACATTCAATATTGATTATCTTAATGAATTAATGCATAGCTAATTGCAATAGTAAAATCTGAAGCGGTAGAAGAAGGTAATAGAGCACTTTGCATCAAGTTTGTAATGTAGAGGTGTTATAGACAGGTGTATTCTTAAAGATAACAAAGTGATGAAAAAAGAATGGTAGTATTCATGATTATCATACACGGAAGAATATAAGAAATGGATGATAAAAAATTTGACCTGATACATCCTAACTCTGTTTTTAAAAAAGGAGTTGGGGGTAATTGGTAGATATGCAATCCAATGTCATGCCAATGGGATCACACCTTGGTTGAATGGCACGATGGTAGACGGGCACCCTGAAGGTTATTGGGAGTGGTGTCGAAGATGGTACCATTAAACGTTCAGGGTATTTTGAAAAGGGTTAACCCATTTGTGAGTGGATTACTTATGATAATAATTCTTCATCAATCCTTATAGTCCTATACTTATTATACTACATAATTAGGGACAGTAGATAGATTTGTGTAAAAAACAAATCTACCCACTGTTTTTTTGTATGACTAGTTGATAATTTTGGAATAATATACAATATAAAATTTAAGGAGGCATATTATGTCAAAGAAAATTGAAACCAATTTTGATTACAATGAGGAAGTCAGAAAGTGTAAAACTATTGATGATGTTATGGGTAAAAATGGTCTAATACAAAGGTTAGTTAAAGATGTTTTAGAAAACATTTTAGAAGCAGAAATGGAAGAACACTTGGGTCGAAACAAGTATGAAAGACAGAAGCATATAAATCATGACGACCGTAACTACCGAAATGGATATAGTCAAAAGAATTTAAGAAGTTCATTTGGAGATGTCGATTTAGATATTCCAAGGGATAGAAAAGGTGAATTTGAACCCAAAATAGTAAAAAAGTATGAAACTGTCTGTAATGAAATTAGATAAAAAATAATATCGCTATATGCTAAGGGAATGACGACATCCGATATTTAAGCTGAAATAGAAGTCTTATATGGAATAACAATATCTCCTTCCATGGGGTATCTCGTATAACCGATAAAGTGCTTGCTAGCGCCGCCGAATGGAAAAATAGTCAATAAAGCAGTATATATTTGTTTAGGATACAATATGGAAGTATATAAAGATATTCTTAGGATATGGGTTGACGAAGCAGAAGGGGCTAAATTCTTTCTTGATATATGTAATGATTTAAAAAATAGAGGCGTCAGAGAAATATTAATTGCTTGTATGGATGGTTTAAAAGGATTGCCACAAGCTATAAAGACAGTATCTCCTAGTGTGAAGATTCAAACGTGTATTGTTCATCAAATAAGAAACTCTATTAAATACATAGCTTCTAAAGACAAAAAAGCTTTTATGAAAGATTTGAAAGAAGTATATAAAGCTGCAACTGAGGAACTAGCGTTAGCGCAGCTAGATAACCTTAAAAATACCTGGAATAACAAGTATTCTATAGTAATTGATTCTTGGTATAATAACTGGAATAACTTATCTACATTCTCTGAATTCTCTCCTAGAATAAGAAAGATGATATATACTACAAATGCCTTAGAAGGATTTAATAGACAGATCCGTAAATTTACAAAAAATAGAATAATTTTCCCAACGGATGAATCATTGAATAAATCTGTTTACCTAGCAACAATGGAAATTTTGGAAAAACGGACTCAAATAACACCAAATTGGGGCGCTACGCTAGCAGAGCTTTCTATATTATTTGAATAACAACTAAAAGATGAATTAGCATAGAAGCTTGTATTTTTTAAAAAATTATGCATACTTTCCGATTTTTTTAGAATACTATAAATGAACGTAATAATTCAGTATTAGTATTTCTTAATAAGAAATAAATATCTTAATTACACAAAATTATCTAAAGTCTCCATAATTATAAAAAATATAAATCTATTATTATATTCGTTTTTACTTTCTTAATCCAATATTAATACAAATAATAAGAGCAACATCCTAAATAACTATATGTTGTGCTATATACAAACACATCTTTGATTTCCAATGCATTTACCATTTTGTGATACTTCATCATGTCCACAATTAGGACAGACTTTTCCCCTTTAAAATAGCTTTTTCTTAACTTCATTTGTAAACTCGATTGCAAACGAGCCCTACTAAGTATAACGAATTCTTCAAGATAGTTTAATAATCTCTAGTAGTTAGGATATTTACGGTTTCCTAGTAGAAACACTTGAACCTTATT
>JAAYOT010000004.1 GCA_012520205.1 Clostridiales bacterium | reverse complement strand
CATACCCTCGGGAATTCTGCAAAGTAGGGTTGATTATTTAAAAAGCCCATGGATATAAGTACCATGGGCTTAAAATTACTATTTACCAAATATATCATCCATTGTATAAAGTCCCGCCTCTGCTTTAACTATAAAACGTGCTGACTTTATTGCTCCTAGGGCAAAAATATTCTTAGATAGGGCAGTATGTTTTAGTTCTATAATCTCATCATCCCCAGCAAAGATTACAGTGTGTTCTCCTGGTATGGTACCTCCACGAATAGCATGAATTCCTATTTCTTTCTTTTCCCTTTTAGCACTTTTACCTTCCCTGCCGTAGGTGTATTCTTTGCTATTATCTAAGGATTCATTAATTGCATTTGCTAATAAATAAGCTGTACCACTAGGTGCATCTACCTTTTGATTGTGATGTTTTTCTATAATTTCTATATCAAAATCTTCACTTAATATTTTGCTTATATTACTTAAAACCCTTGAAAGAATATTAATTCCAAGAGACATATTTGAAGAATGAAGGATAGGAACCTTCTTTGATGCCTCTTCTATTTGTTTTAGCTGTTCATCAGAAAATCCAGTAGTAGCAATAACTAGTGGTATTTTTCTGTTTATAGAAAAGTCTAGCATTTCTTCTAAATAAGATGGATGTGAAAAGTCAATTATAACATGGGCTTCCCCATTGTATTCATAAGGATTCTTATATACAGGATATGTGGTTTTTATATTACCTTCATATCTATCTATTCCCGCTACAACTTCTATATCTTTTTCTATTTCTATTTGTTTACTTACAACTTGAGCCATTTTTCCATTTGACCCATATATAATTGCTTTAATCATATTGTCCCTCCCTAATACTAAATCCCATATTTAGTAGCTCTTTTATTAGTATCTCTTTATTCTTTTCTTCCATTTCCACAAGGGGCAATCTAAGCTCTCCTGCTTCCATTCCTATTAAGTTCATAGCTGTTTTTATTGGAATAGGATTAGTTTCTATAAATAATGAATTAATCAAGCTATTCATTCCAAGCTGAATTTTTCTAGCCTCTTTTATTTTTCCATCTAAAAAGCTAAATACCAAGTCATGTGTTTCCTTTGGTAAAATATTAGCCACTACAGAAATTACTCCGCAACCTCCAAGGGATAATATTGGTACAATCTGGTCATCATTTCCTGAATAAATAGCAAAGTTATCAGAACATAATCTAGCTATTTCTGCTACCTGACTTATATTACCACTAGCTTCCTTAATCCCTTGTATATTAGGGTGTTTTTCAAGCTCTGCTACTGTTTCAGGCATTATATTTACCCCTGTTCTTCCAGGAACATTATATAATATTATAGGTATATTTACTTCATCAGCAATTGCTGTAAAGTGCCTAATTAAGCCCCTTTGACTTGTTTTATTGTAATATGGTGTCACAAGCAAAAGTCCATCTGCTTTAATGCTTTCTGCATATTTGCTCATTTCTATTGCATCAGCTGTATTATTGCTTCCTGTTCCTGCTATTACAGGAATTCTTCCAGCTACTTTTTCTACTGTAAATCTTAATACTTCCTTCTTTTCATCCTTTGTCATAGTGGAAGCTTCTCCAGTTGTTCCACAAATTATTATGGCATCTGTACTATTTTCTATATGCCAGTTTATTAACTCTTCAAGTTTTTCAAAATTTACTTTATTATTCTTAAATGGTGTAACAATAGCTACCCCAGACCCCTTAAAAAGTGTCATCTTCTCAACTCCTCTACCAATAATTCTGCTATTTGAACAGCATTAGTAGCTGCTCCCTTTCTGATATTGTCAGCTACAACCCACATATTAAGTCCATTTTCTATACTAAAATCTCTCCTTATTCTACCTACATAAACACTATCTGTTCCCTCCGCACATATTGGCATAGGATAAAGATTTTCTTTAGGATTATCTTGTACTACAATCCCTTTAGCTTTTCCTAAAAGATCGTATATTTCCTCAAGCTGAAATTCCTTTTCTAGTTCTATATTAATTGATACACTATGACCATATCTTACTGGAACCCTTACTGTTGTTGCAGTTATCTTTAAATCTGATCTTCCAAGTATCTTCTTAGTTTCTTCAATCATTTTTATTTCTTCTTTTGTATAGCCATTTTCCGTAAAGGAATCTATATGAGGCAGGCAATTAAAGGCTATTTGATAAGGATAATTTGTATTTTCTAATCCCTTTAATCCATTTTCTAAATCTTTAATACCTGCAAGACCAGAACCAGATACAGCTTGATAAGTAGAATATATTATTCTTTTAATTTTAAACTTTTCATCTATAGCTTTTAAAGGAACAACTACTTGAATAGTGCTGCAATTTGGATTAGCTATAATCCCACTATGACCTATGATATCCTCTGGATTTACTTCTGGAACAACTAAGGGTACATCCTTGTCCATTCTCCAAGCACTGCTATTATCTATAACTGTAACGCCCTTATCTCTAGCAATAGCTGCAAACTTCTTACTAGTTTCTCCCCCTGCTGAAAATAATGCTATGTCTATTTCTCTGTCAAAAGATGATTCATTAAGCTCTTCTACTAAATAATCTTTGCCCCTAAATTTAATTACTTGTCCTTTTGATCTAGCTGATGCAAAAAAATAAATTTGTGAAATTGGAAAATTTCTTTCCTCTAAAACTTCAATTATTTTTTTACCTACCATACCTGTAGCCCCAACAAGAGCCATATTAATTTTTTTCATTTTAACGCCCCCATCTTATTTAATTTTATAATTTAAAAGTTTCGCAAATAATATTTACTGCCTTTTCTTTATCTGAAGAATTAATAATGTATGAAATACTAATTTCAGAAGTAGTAACTTGCTTAAAATTAATAGAGTTATCTGAGAATAACTTAAATATTTTAGAAGCAACTCCAGATTCATTTCTCATACCCATTCCTACTACTGAAATTTTAGTTATATCTGTATCTTTCTTTACTTCAACACCAGGTACCTTTTTTGCAAATTCCTTCATTACTGCATCGACGGTACTTTCATCTTCTTTAGATGTTGTAAAAGATATATTAACATAGCCCTCACTTGAAGATGTTTGGCTAATCATATCAATATTTACTTCTTGGCTTGCTAATCTACTAAAAATATCTGAGATATTTTCTGATGAATAAGGAACCTTATTAATAGTTTCCATTAATACATCATCACTTACAGTTAATCCAGTTATAACTTTATGTTCCATTTCCTTATCAAACTCCTTTATATATGTTCCTTTTCCTTTTTGATGACTTGAAGCTACATAAATTGGTACATTATATTTGTAAGCAAGTTCTACAGACCTTGCTTCCATAACTTTAGCTCCTAAACAAGACATTTCCATCATTTCCTCATAACTTATAAAATCAAGTCTTTTTGCATTAGGGAAAAGTCTTGGATCTACACTATATATTCCATCAACATCTGTATATATCTCACAAACACATTTTAGTTTTGCTGCTAGAGCTACTGCTGTAGTGTCTGACCCCCCTCTGCCTAATGTTGTTATATCTCCTGATGTATTCATTCCTTGAAATCCAGCTACTACTACAATTTTATCTTCTTCTAAATATCTCTTGATTTTATCAACATCTACTTCGCTGATCTTGTTTTTTGTGTGAACTCCCTCTGTCTTAATGCCTGCCTGAAAGCCTGTTAAGGATACAGAATCATAGCCCTTTTCTTGAAAAACCATTGATAATAGAGAAATTGATACTTGTTCCCCTGTTGCCATAAGCATATCAAGCTCTCTTTTAGGGGGCTGTTCTGATATTGATTTAGCCATTTCAATAAGATTATTTGTAGTCTTTCCCATTGCAGAAACTACAATAACTACATTAACCCCCTCTTCTTTTCTTTTAATTACTGCGTCAGCTATCTTGTTCATTTTTTCTAATGTTGCTACTGATGAGCCCCCATATTTTTGTACTACTAATTGCATAATGCTTCCCCCCAATA
This sequence comes from Clostridiales bacterium, assembly GCA_012520205.1. Taxonomy (GTDB): domain Bacteria; phylum Bacillota; class Clostridia; order Clostridiales; family Clostridiaceae; genus Clostridium. The sequence continues at coordinate 7,004 of JAAYOT010000004.1, read as the reverse complement.
GTTATATCTTCCTAAAGATAATTCTTACATAAATCCTCTATAGATTTATTGGATACATATTTTAATGGTATATCAAATATTGTCTTAGCACCCTTGCTTCCTTCCTTACCTAGTCTGTACACTGCCCTTGCATAGGCTACTAATACATTTGCTGTAAATTCTGAATTACTGCCTAGTTTTAATGAAAACTCTGCTATATGATTATTGGTGCGATCTTCCCCTGTTCTTCCACTTCTTGCAACAAAGCCCCCGTGGAATATTTTAGAATGATTTTTCATTAGTTCTTCCTCTGTAATAAATGTTACATTAGTATCATAATCTGCAAAGTAGCCTGGCATGGATTTAATAGTATTTGTAATTTCATCTTTATCTGCATATTCCTCTGCTACTACATAGCATTCTCTCCTATGTCTTTCACTAGTAGTTAGTTCAGGATTTTCTCCATTCCTTACCCTATTAACTGCTTCTTCAATTGGCACTGTGTACTGAACACCCTTCTTAACTCCTGGTACTCTTCTTATAGCATCGGAATGACCTTGGCTTACACCAGGTCCCCAAAATGTATAAGTTTCTCCCTTTGGCAGCATAGATTCTAGTAAAACTCTATTCATTGAAAATAAACCTGGATCCCAACCTAAGCATATAGCGCTGACTTTACCACTTTCCATTAAGGACTTATTCATGGATTCCATATATTCTGGAATTTTACCATGATTATCATAAGCATCCACTGTATTATACATTCTTGCGAAATGAGGCCCTTGTACTGGAATATCAGTAGAGGATCCTCCACAAAGAATCATTACATCAATATCATTTATATAATTTTCTGCTTCTTTAATATTTACTACTTTTACTCTTTCATCATAACTTTTTATGCTTTCTACAGGCCTTCTAGTGAAAATAGCTGCTAGTTCCATATCTGAATTTTGGCTGATAGCTAGCTCTACTCCCTTACCTAAATTTCCATAGCCTACAATTCCCAGTCTTATTTTTTCTTTCATATCCTTCGCCTCCTAATTATTTATTGCTTTTTACTAATTATTTTCCCCATATAAATATGAGTAATTACATGCCCCTTAACTAATTAAATATGTAATTTTTTAATAATTGAAATTTTCAAATTATTTTTGATAAATAAAAAACACCTGACAGGTTTGTCAGGTGCTAAATGCGTATAACAAATAGCATAACAATCCTCTCTCCCTATATAAGCTCATTGTGAGATAGCACAACATCATAATACCGAGCAAAAATACTATGATGACAGTCCTGCAGCTATTAACTACAGACCCAGCAACAGATTTTGGTATCTGAAGCTTCGGCGATTTCTCCTTTCTCTATACTTCTTTGGCTTCCGGCCTCCATATAGATACTATTAGTAATCGCGCCTCTACCTCACCCATTAGGATGAGGATTTTTTATTCAATTTTCTTGTGTATTATAATAACATCACATCCAGCTTATGTCAATAACTTTTTTAAATTTATTTTTATAGCTATCCTCCATGAAATATAAGGAGATAAAGAATTTTCCTACTTTACCTTAATAATAAAATTGCCCTTTTAGGAATTTTTAAATATAGATTTTCTTTTTCTTTTCTATTGTTCCATTTCTCTTTGCTAACTTTAAACAATATATCTAAGTTCTCAAAGAAAATATTATATTCAAATACATCTTCAACTATCTTATTAATTTTACATTCAATTACATTCTCTTCTTTTTCTTTAGGACCATTAACAATTTGAAGGTCATGGGCCCTAATACCAATATATTTAATATTTTCAGGTACTATTCTATCTGTTTCTAAGGTAATGTTCCAATCAACAGCGTGAACACGACCTGAAGATAAAACTTTGCATTTTGAAATATTCTTACAGCCTGTTAATCTTGCTGCAGCATGAATTTGGGGTTGTTTAAAAATTTCTTTAGTTTCACCAAATAAGACGGATTTTCCTTTATCAATAATGACAAGATTTTTACAAAACCTATATATCTCATCTCTGCTATGGGAAACTATTAAAACTTCCCCATCATATAATTTCAATAGTTCTAAAACTGTATTCTGAAGCTGGTCCTTTAAATGGGAATCTAGTGCCGAAAAGGGTTCATCTAACATCAATACATCTGGTTTATATATTATACATCTTGCTAGGGCTACCCTCTGCTGCTGTCCCCCTGAAATCTGATTTGGATATTTTTTCTCCAGACCCTGTAAGTGAAAGGCTTTTATTATTTCCTTAACTTTGTCTTCTTTTTCTTTTTTAGAAAGAGCTAATCCTATTCCTATATTTTCTTCCACTGTCATATGAGGAAAGAGTGCATAATTCTGAAAGAGATAGCCAATCTTTCTTTCCTGAGGCTTAAGATTAATTTTTTTCTCAGAATCAAATAAAACTTTTCCATTAAGAATTATGTAACCTTCATCAGGAGTTTCAACCCCTGCTATACATTTTAATGTGATGCTTTTTCCACTACCAGAAGGGCCTAAAATTCCAAGGTAATCTCCATTTGTTTTAAAATCAACCTCAAGAGAAAAATCCTTCAGTCTTTTCTTTATTTTAACTATTAAACTCATAAATTTCTCCCTTACTTAAAATATTTTCTTTCCTTAATAGAAAAATAGTTTGTTAAAAGAACCACTAGAAAAGATATTAATAAAACAACTACTACATAGTAAAATGCATTATCCATATTTCCAGCAGCAACTTCTGAATATATAGCCATTGGAAGAGTCCTGGTTTTATTTTCTATATTACCTGCAATCATAGCTGTGGCACCAAACTCTCCAAGTCCTCTGGCAAATGCAAGTATTCCTCCCCCTGCAACACCTGGTAGTGCAAGGGGCATTATTATACGCCAAAAAATTTTTCTCTCTGACATTCCTAAAGTCCTTGCTGCCATAATTAAGTTGTCATCTACCTGCTCAAAGGCACTTCTTGCAGAGCGATACATAAGGGGAAATGAAATTACTACAGCAGCTATCACAGTAGCTGTCCAAGAAAAAACTATTTTTACCCCTAAAAATTGTAGCAGGAATTTTCCAATAGGCCTGTTTACCCCAAAAATAATAAGAAGTATAAAACCTACTACTGTAGGTGGCAAAACTAAAGGCAAGGTTAATATTCCATCTAATAGCATTTTCACTTTTTTAGATTTAATATTTACAACCCATCTTGCAGCAAAAAGCCCTAACAAAAATGTTAAGGCTATAGCTACAGATGCAGTTTTTAAGGAAATTATTATTGGTGATATGTCCATTGTTTACTCTCCTATTTATTTACTGTGAACCCGTAGGATTCAAATACTTTTGCTGCATCATCAGTTTCTAGAAATTCTATAAACTTTTTTGAAGCATCCTCTTCCTTAGTAGCTTTAATTATACCTACTGGATAAATCACTTTTGATACACTTCCTTCCGGTGCTTCAGCTATGACTTTTACTTTTTGATTTGAAGCAGCATCCGTTGAATATACGATACCAGCATCAGCACTAGCTTCGGCAACCCAGTTTAGAACTTCTGTAACATTTGTTCCAAAGCTCGCTTTTTCAGCTGCCTTATCCCAAATATTAAGGTTTTTTAATATTTCCTTGGCATACTGTCCAGCTGGCACACTTTCTGGATCTCCAATTGCAATTTTATCAGCTCTTAAAATGTCTTCAAAAGTCTTTATTTCCTTAGTGCTACCTTCTGGAAGAATAAGCACAATTTTATTTTCTAAAAGCTGAATAATAGAATCCTTTGCAATTAAGCCCTTATTATCTAATTCAGCCATCTGCTTCATAGCTGCAGGCATAAACACATCTATGGGCGCCCCCTCTTCAATTTGTGCTTGTAATTTTCCTGAACTATCATAGGTTGTTTGAATTTTGATATTAGGATATTTTTCTTGAAACATTGGTATTATTTTATCATCCATACAGTTTTTCAAGCTTGCTGCAGCCGCAACAGTAATCCTTATTTCATTTGTAGAGCTATTATTGCTACAGCCTGTTAAGGAAAATACTAAAATAAGGCTGTATAATAAAGTAATAATTCTTTTCATTTTCCTTCTCCTTATCCTATTATATAATGTCAGCTTAAATTTTATAACAAATTAAAATCATTGTATCACTATTTGCTTAATGGGTAAATTAATATATTAAATATGTTGAGTATCTACTATCAATATGATAAAATTACTTTCAAAATATTGAATAAATATTAAGCAATAAAAAAATATTGGGGGGCTATTTTTATGTTAAATATTAAAATTACTAAAACTACAAATCCAAAAGAAAAGCCAAAGGCAAATCATCCATTAGGCTTTGGAAAAATTTTTACTGATCATATGTTTATAATGAACTATACAGAAGGTAAGGGCTGGCATGATCCTAGAGTTATTCCTTTTGAGAATCTTTCCCTATCTCCTGCAGCTATGGTATTCCACTATGGTCAAGAAATGTTTGAAGGGCTAAAGGCATATAAAACAGAAGATGGAAGAACCCTTTTATTTCGTCCTGAAATGAATGCAAGGAGGGCTAATAATACTAATAAAAGACTTTGCATACCTGAGATAAAAGAAGAAGATTTTGTGCAAGCTATTAAAACAGTTGTAAAAGTAGATGAGGACTGGATTCCTACAGCACCAGGCACTTCTTTATATATAAGACCATTCATTATTGCTACAGATGAATTTTTAGGTGTAAGTCCATCTAAAACATATTTATTTATTGTAATTTTATCACCTAGCGGTGCTTATTATGAAAGTGGTTTAGCACCTGTAAACATTTGGATTGAAGATGAATATGTAAGAGCAGTAAGAGGCGGTATAGGAGAAGCAAAAACTGGTGGTAATTATGTAGCAAGTCTAGCATCACAGGTAAAGGCTCACAATGAAGGATACTCACAAGTATTATGGTTAGATGGTGTAGAACGTAAATATATTGAAGAAGTAGGTGCTATGAATATCTTCTTCAAAATCGATGGTGTTGTAGTTACTCCACAATTAAATGGAAGCATATTACCAGGTGTTACTCGTGATTCAGTAATTGAGTTATGCAGATCTTGGGGATTAGCAGTAGAGGAAAGAAAAATATCTATTGAGGAAATTTATGAAGCCTATAAGGAAGGTAAACTTGAAGAGGTTTGGGGTACAGGTACAGCAGCAGTAATTTCTCCTGTAGGAAAACTTAGATGGAAAGAAGAAGTTATGACAATAAAAGATGGGGAAATTGGGGAACTAAGTCAAAAAATATATGACACTATAACAGGCATACAACTAGGAAAAATTGAGGATACAAAGAACTGGATTCTAGAAGTAAAATAAACAAAACGGGCTGCCTAAGACAGCCCGTCCTTTTTATTTTTATGGCATTAATATTCCACCGTTTGGTGATATTATTTGACCTGTAACATATTTTGCTTTTACTAAATATTCAAGACATTCAGAAATATCTTCAACTTCTCCAATTTCTCCTAAAGGAATTGCTTGTTTTAATGCTTCTACTGCATTTTGATCTGCTTCTCTAAGCATATCTGTCCAAATCATACCTGGTGCAATTGTATTTACACGAATGTTATGTTTTCCAAATTCAACAGCTAGTCCCCTAGTAAGACCAATTACACCACTCTTTGATGCACAATAATCTGCTTGTTCTGAAACTCCCATCATTCCACCTATAGATGAAACATTAATAATGCAAAAGCTTTCTCCAAATACAAAAAAACCGACCCTATTAGGTTAGATTATATTTCTATCCCATAGGAATCGGTTATTTATTATACAGTTTTTACTTGAGATTTTTTAACTTCATATCCTACTTTATAAATGGCATTTTCAATATCCTTTATTGATATTTTTTCATCATCGAAATCTACCTTTACCTTACTTGAATTAAATAATACACTTAAACTTTCTTTATCTATACCATCTAAGGATTTTACTGCTCCTTCAATTTTTGCCATGCATGATGGACAAGTTAATGTTTCTAATTGAATAACTGCTTTTTTCATTATTTACTCCTCCTTAATTTATATCTTACTTATACAATACATCACTATTTCTTATTTAAAATTGACCTAGATCAATTTTATATCTAAGTAGCCTCATGCCATTTAAAATTACAACTAGTATGCTTCCCTCATGGACTAACATACCTATTGACATGTTCATCCATTCACTGAAGAATAGGCTAACAAGCAAAAACAATACAACTCCCACTGCAATAATAATATTTTGAAGCATGTTTTTAGCTGTTTCTTTTGTTAAAGCTAGGGCATGGGGCAAACGACTAAAATCAGAATTCATTAAAACAACATCTGAGGTTTCAATTGCTACATCTGTACCATTTCCCATGGCAATTCCAATTTGCGCTAGGGCCAGAGAAGGGCTGTCATTTACCCCATCTCCAACGAAGGCTACAATATGGCCTTTATTTTGCAACTCCCTAATATAGGCTGATTTATCTTCTGGTAACATATGTCCATAAGCCTCAGTCAATCCTAATTCACGAGCTACTAAATCAACAGTTCCTTGGTTATCTCCAGAAAGAACTACTAGATTTTTAACACCAAGCTTTTTTAATTTTTGAAGATCTTCTTTTACTCCTGGGCGAATTTGGTCACGAATACCCATTAGCAATTTTAATTCACCATCAACAGCTGTTAAAACAATAGAATTTCCATTTTCCTCAAAGCTAGCTATATCCTTACGAGCTTTTTTATTTAAATGAACATCTTCTTGCTCCATAAGTGAAACATTGCCAACTGCCACTCTATGTCCATTTACAGCAGCTATAATTCCACCCCCCTTTATAACATCAGTTTTTTCAACAGTATAAGCTGGGGCATCTCCAATATGCTCTATAACCGCTTTTGCTAGTGGATGATCTGACTCTTTTTCAACGCTAATAAGGTAACCTAATATCTCATCAATATTATTTGTATAAATTTCTTTTTCTGCTACTTTGGGATTTCCTATTGTTAAAGTACCTGTCTTATCAAATACTATTGTATCAACATT
>JAAYOT010000273.1 GCA_012520205.1 Clostridiales bacterium | reverse complement strand
TTGTGATGTTTGTGAAAGTGCAGCTAATGTAGTTGAAAGTGTGATAATGGAGAATTCTTGAAATCAAAAATGCTGCTAGTGTTTCATGCTGAAATACTAGCAGCATTTTTAATTTTTAATATACATAATAAAATCCAATTAGGAAAGTATAAATTAAGAAGGAGGTTGTGAAATGATAAGAAATAAAAAAATTAATGCTTTAATTACAGCAACAATTATGTCGACAGCTTTATATTTAGGGACTAGCACTAATATGAAGCCAGTTTTTGCATATGCAATTGGAGATTCAGCTTCTTTAGATATTGAAAATATAGTAAAAGATAAAGGAATATTAGAAGAAACATTAAATGAATTAATTAATGAAAAGGTAATTACTAAAGAAAAGGCTGACAATATTCTTTCCTATGTAAGGGAAAATGCAAAAGATAGTAAAATCAATAATAGAAAATTAGAAAATCTTTTTGGAGAAATGGTAGAGAAGAAAATTCTTACAGAGGAAGAAGCAGAAGCAATAAGAGAAAGAAATGGTGAAAAAATATTCTTACTAAAAAAAGATGAAATAAGCAAAAAGCTTGATGAATTAGTAAAAAATAATACAATTACGCAAGAACAGAAAAAGTGCTTTATGGATAAGTTAGATAAGGCTCATTCAGGAAGAAAAGAAATCTATAAAAAATTAAAAGGAATGTCTGAGAAGGAAAGAAAAGAATATATTGAAAAGAATAACTTACATAGAAAAGATATAATAGATGAAATGCTAAAGGAAAATATAATAAATGAAAGCCAAGCTGAATCTATGAGAAAATCAATGCCAAAACTTAATAACAAAATAAGGTAGCATAAAGATAGCTGCTGACAAATAGGATTGTCTAGTACAGTCCTATTTTTTTGTTTATTATTTTTCTTTAAAACTTAGTCGTAAAAAATAAAGAAAATTCATATTGTTATAATATGTAATTCTTAAAAATTAAAAATGAGGGGAGTAGAGAAAAAACTTATGGCTCAAAAGGAAAATAGTTATTTTGGCATTTTAATAGAATTAATGAAGCATTCAATTAGGGCAGCAAATTTGCTTAAAAATACTCTAGTAAATTTTGATATTAGTCAATTAGAAAATAATATAGAAAAGATAAATAAGATTACCAAGTCAGCAGATGAAAAAAAGCAAGCTATGTTTAAGAAATTAGACAAAGAGTTTATAACTCCAATTGCAAGGGAAGATATTATTCAGTTAGCTTTTGAAATTAATAATATAACATATTCAATAAAATATATTTTAGAAAGAATTTACATGTTTAATATTAGTTATATGAAAAAAGAGGGAGAAGAATTTACTAATATAATTCTTCATTATACTAATGAACTAAAAAAAGTTATAGAAGATTTTCGAAATTATAAAAAACCGAAAAGTATTTATCTTTTAATAAGAAAAATTAATAAATTAAGGGATGAAGGAGATAATTATTATAAACTTAGTGTAAAAAAACTTTTTGTATATACAAGGGATCCAATTAGGTTAATGATTTGGAAGGATATCTTTAAAGAATTTCATAATTGTTGTAATAAGATTGTTCTTGTATCAAATTTAGTTGAAAATATAATACTTAAAAACTCATAAGAGAATGTATTAATAATTTTTACCATTGATACACAAAAGTTAACATAACCCATAAAATATACTATACAAAGGATTTAAAAATGATTAACTATGGGAGGGTTAAAGAACAATGGATGAATTTAAAAAAGAA
>JAAYOT010000272.1 GCA_012520205.1 Clostridiales bacterium | reverse complement strand
TTTTATAAATATGATAATCCAGAACTTTTATAAAATTTTTATCTTTCATCTTTACTCCTTATGAAACATTTTATTTATTATATAATATCATAGGAAGGATTTACTAAACAACTATAGGTAAAGTTATAGTATTAGTTTAATTTTCTTTTCCTAATATTTTTTCTAATTGTTTCACTATTTCATCTTCAGGGTTTATTTTTTTGGCCAATTCCAAATGAATTTTAGCTTCTTTTATATTATTTAAGTTTAAATAGCACATAACAATATTTGTGCAAACTTCTACGTCTTTTGTAGCTTCAAAAGCCTTTTTAAAATATTTTATAGCTTCTTCAAATTGGTTTAGGCAAGCATAATTTATTCCTAGCTCTACTATAACCTCATATATTCCACTTTCTCTTTCAAGACTTTCATTTAAATAATATATTGCTTTTTCATAGTTTTCTAACTTTCTATAGGCTACTGCTAAATAGTAATAAATTAATGGATTATCAGGGAATTTATCTAATAAATCTACTAATATTTTTATAGCTTTAACTACATCCTTATCTAAGTATTCAATAGCTAGTTCGTAATTATAAACATTATTAATATCATCTATTATAATTTCAATTTCATCATTTAACTTACCGCCATTATTGATATAGTCATTTATTGCGACTTTAGCCCCTTTATAATCATTTTCATCCTTCAAAATTAATGCCTTATATAAATAGGCTTCACTTACTTTTAACAATTGCTTTTCGCAATATTCTATATCATTTAATAGTATTTCTTTAAAAGCTTTATCCTTTTCTCTTATTGACTCTCCTACTAAAAGTAGTTTTTTCATTATTTCTTTATCTTTTGAATATCTATAGAATCCCTTTAAAAGTATATAGGCATCTATTAAATTATCTTCCTTAATATTTTCAGCTATTATACTTTTTATGCAAACTTCTGTGTCTTTTATATATGTTAATATAGTTTCATAATCTTCATTAAATCTTAGTTTTTCGTCTGCACCTATGGCAAAAAACATTCCTTCTATGAAGTAATAAATAGGCAAATTTTTAATTCTAATTTCATCTTGTATATTTTCTGTTATATATTTAGGAGATATAGGTAAATATAAATCCTTATTATTAAATTCTACATATTCCGGTATCTTTATCATTTCTTTAAAGGCTTTTTGATTTATTTCTAAAAATAATAGTTTACCTAATTTTTCTTTAAATACTGCATTATAGTCCAAAATACAGAACCCTCCTTAAAAATCACTTTACAATAAATAATACTATAATATCTATGGGCTTTCAAATAAAAAGTAGCCATAAGGTAACCTTTCATATATTGAGTAAAAACTGAAGAAAGAAAATTTTAAAAAATAATAAGTAGGGCATTGCCCTACTCATTTATTTACTAATTTAATTTTTCGTTAATTAAAGATACTACTTCATTTTTTAATCTTTCAAGACTTTCTTCTGAATCCTTTAAGTCTTTTCCTGTTGTTGCTATATAAGCTTTCATTTTAGGCTCTGTTCCAGAAGGTCTTATTACAAACCATGCTCCATTTTCTAAAATAAATTTAAGAACATTTGACTTTGGAAGATTTATTTCTTTCTTTTCACCAGTTAAAACATCAACTTCCACGCTTAACTTGTAATCATTTTTAGTTACAACTTTAAGACCATCTAATGTTTCTATATTATTTTCCCTGAAGGAATCAATGCATTTTGCAATTTTTTCGCTACCTTCTTTTCCTTTAAGTTCAAAGGAAACTAATGTTTCTTTGAAGTAACCATACTTTTCATATAGATCTATTAATGCATCATATAAACTCTTTCCTTGTTCTTTATGGTAAAGAGTCATTTCTGTTATTAATGTTGCTGCAATAACAGCATCTTTATCTCTTACAAAATCACCAGCTAAATAACCATAGCTTTCTTCAAATCCAAAAATATAAGTTTTATTTTTATTTTCTAAGTATTCCCTTATTCTTTCTCCAATATATTTGAAGCCAGTTAATACTTCTTCAACTACTACATTATATTCTTGGGCAATTCCCTTTACACCATCAGTAGTCACTATTGTTTTTATAACAGATCCATTACTTGGTAGTTTATTTTCTTCACTTAAAGATTTTAATATATATTCACATAATAATAAACCTGTTTGATTTCCAGTTAATACTCTAAATTCACCTTCATTATCTTTTACTACTACACCTATTCTATCAGCATCTGGATCTGTAGCAAAAATTAAATCTGGATTAGTTTCTTTAGCCATTTCTAAAGCAAGCTTAAACACCTTTGGATCTTCAGGATTTGGATAAGGTGCTGTAGGGAAGTTACCATCTGGTAATTCTTGCTCTTTTACCACTTGAACATTTTCATAACCAAGTTCCTTTAAAACTCTTCTTATTGGCATATTTCCTGAACCATGTATAGGTGAAAAAATAACTTTTAAATCCTTTGCCTTATCTTCAACTAATTTTTTTCTAATTGTTAATGATTTTACAGCATCTATATATGCTTTATCAACATCTTCTCCAATGTATACTAATAGTTTATCTTCTAAAGCCTTTTCTTCTGAAATGGTTTTAATTAATGAAAAATCAGTAACCTTATTAACTTCATTTATTATTAAGTTTGCTTTTTCATCTGTTACTTGACCACCAAATTCATCATAAACTTTATAACCATTATATTCCTTTGGATTGTGTGATGCTGTTACTACTATTCCACCATTACAGTTTAAATGTCTAACTGTAAAAGAAAGCATAGGTGTTGGTCTTAGACTTTCATATAAATATACCTTTATGTTATTTGCAGCAAGAGTTAAAGCTGCAGCCTTGGAAAATTCCTTTGACATATTTCTAGAGTCATAGGCAATAGCAACTGATGGGTTACTAAAATTATTGTTTAAGTAATTAGCAAACCCTTGTGTAGCTTTTGAAACAGTATATATATTCATTCTGTTACTTCCTGCTCCAATAACACCTCTAAGACCACCAGTACCAAATTCTAGGTCTTTATAAAATCTATCTTCTATTTCTTTTTCATCACTTATACTTCTTAATTCCTCTTTTATATCCTTGTCAATTATTTCTGAATTAAGCCATTCATTATATTTTTCTCTATATAACATTTTACCCCTCCCAAAAAAATACTTACACAAATTATTATACACTAAAGGAAATATTTATCAATTGTAAATTGCATTATTTAAATGTTATTTATTTATCATTTTCTACATCTTCTTCAGCAGCTTCATTATTTTCGGATACGGTTCTTCTTTCATAACTTACTGAGGCAACTACGGTATTTATATCATCTACAATAGAAAGCTCCGATGCTACTTCTAAATCTGCAATTTTATATACAGCACCTTTATTTAAATTTGCCATATTAATTTTTATGCTCTTTGGTAACTTTTCAGCTACCCCCTCAACCTTAACACTTTCTCTTTCCTTTTGAACTACCATACCCTTTTTATTTAAAAGGCCCTCTCCTATATATTGAATAGGGATAGAAGAAATGACTTTTTGGTTTTTTTCTAATTCCTGCAAGTCTATATGAATTATCTTACCTGTTACAGGATCTCTTTGAACATCCTTTATTAATGCCTTTTTATCCTTTCCATCTAATTGAAAATTTAATATGCCATGGTCACCAATTTCTGATATTTCTCTACATAACTCTAACTCACCAACTTCAAACATAAAGTTGTTCATGTTTTTATTATATAAGATACCCGGCACCCTGCCGCTTCTTCTCAATTGCTTTGCTTTAATTTTTTTAGTTATATCTCTTTTCTTTAAATTTAGACTTTCCAAAATATATTCCTCCTAAAAATATAATCTCTTAAGATATTCTTGGCAATAAGCCTAAATTTTATACGATATTTTTAATTAATTTAACAATATACAAAACCCTATAAAAAAACTGTTTTACAAAAAAACTTTGTAAAACAGCCATATAATCATCCTCAATTGTCAGTTGTCCATTATCAAATGTCAATTGGCTTACAAGCCCAAGTATTCTTCTAAAGTTAAATCGCTATTTGCAAAATTTACACTATGCTCTACTCCAATATACCTAAAATGCCAGGATTCATACATATATCCTGTTTTCCATTCCTTCCCTTCAGGATATCTTAATATAAATCCATATTTATGACAATTTTCCTTAAGCCATTTTGCTTCTTCTGTGTACATAAAATCTACTTGCGCCCAAAGACTTCTATCTAATCCTCCAATATCAAAGGCTAAGCCTGTTTGATGTTCACTAAAGCCTGGTCTAGCTGAAAAGGTATCTGTAGGTGCCTGTCCATATGTATATACATAGTTGCTATACAGCCTTTCTTGAGTATAATAACTTCTATAAGTTGAGAAAGCATTAAGGTATATACCTTCATTGGCTGCATCTGTTTTCATTCTTTCAAAGGCCTCTCTCGCTTCAGCATTTTCACCAGGAGCATATGTATCTGGCAGCCCATATTCTTTATTTACTATTAATATGCCATTAATATATTTAGGCTCTCTTAAACTTGGATCTTCTTCAGATTTTTCATCATATACTTCATTTATTTTTCTTGTATTTGCTAACTTTTTATTATTCTCAATATATTCTCTAAGAGAATCTAATACTTCTTTTGCTTCACTATATTTTTTATCTTTATAAAGATTCTCAAATTCTTCCTTATAACCATTTACTGTTTCTATTTCATCTTCAAAAAAACCCTCTAATTTTTCATCATTTACTTCATTAAAGAGTTTCTCTAGCTCTAATTGATTCTTTGAACTAATCTCATTGAATCTATTGGTTAAATCTGAAATCAATATTTTTACTTTTTCCGTTACTCCCTCATTTAACAAGGCTTCAACCTTATCAACCTCACTGTGTAAATCACTATCTGATGAGTCTATATACAGATACTTAACATTGTCTTTAACATAATTAAATTTCATAATAAATTCTTCATTAGATATAATATCTTCTTTAGTCAATAGGTAACCTGCTAATAAAGGCATGTTTTTTATATTCAAAGGCAAAAAGGTTAATATATTGATAAAAACAAATGAAATTATCAATAAAGAAATTTTTTTCCTTATAGATTTTTTTCTTTTATTATTTTGATTTTTTCTCAAACGAAAAACTCCTAACTATAGTATTATTTAATCAAAATTTTTTTAATTCTCTCTCTTAAATTTCTATCTAATGAGTAATCCTTTAAATAATGTAAAGTATTATTTATTTCCCTATCTGAATTATCTAACAAATAGTAAGTTATGGCAGCATCAATTTTTAAATCTTCATTTATAGACTTTAAGGTAATAAGCTTAGGTTCTTTATCTTCTAATACTGTAATCTTTTCTAAATTTATTGTTTTGCTTCCTAAGGCTAAATCTTTTAAAAATTGTAAATGCCCTTGGGTAAATCTTTCAGCAGCATTTATTAAATACTTTAAGATTTTTAATGATTTCTCAGCTTCTCCTCTTTTAATAAAGTATTTATAAAAATGCTGGATTAATCCTATAACTTGATTGTTTCCTTTTATTTGTGACATACAGCCTAGTATAGAAATTTTAGTTTCATCATTAAAAGCCATTATATTTTCCATTATGTAGTTTACAATTTCATCTGTTTTTATATTTTCACTTGCTAACTTGCATAAAAGATTTGTCACTTTTATATTTAAGTTATTATTTTTTTGTCCTATCTTTTGTAATAAAGGTACACCATCTTCTTTAAAATTATATATAATCATCAATACTGTATTTTCAACTACTAATTTCCATTCTTCCGTATCAATATATTTATCTCTAAAAACAGGAAGCCTATTAATTTTTAAGTTTAAGTAATTTGGCAAGTAGTCTAAATACTTTTTACCTATATTAATTGCTGCCTTCCTTGCAACACTTTTTGCTTTTTCAAAATCATCATAAATAGTGATAACTTCATATATTTCTTTTAGTATTAATTCGTCAATTTCTTCCTCGCTTAAATCTTTTTCTTCATTTTTATTAAATAGTTCAATAGGCTCAATATCTTCTATGTAATCTTTTATTTCTTTATTTTTTATTAAATCATCAACCTTTTCTTCCTCAAAACTATCTTCCTCTTCTTTTATGTCTTCTTCAAAGAAGTCCTCTTCATCAAAATCACTATTTTTTATTAATCCTTTTATAAATTTTAAAAATCCCATTCATATCCCTCCAAAGCTGTATCGCTAATTACTTCTATGCCATTTTCTTTTAAAAGCTTAGCAGTAATACCATGTCCTTTTATTTTATTTCCACTAAAACTACCATCATAAACACAATTTACACCACAAGAAGGACTCCCTTCTTTTAATATAGCTTCTTTTATGTTAGATTTTTTTGCAATATTTAAGGTTTCCATTGCACCTTTAATAAACTCTTTAGTAACATCTATATTGTTTTTATTAACAACTTTACCTGTTCCCTTTAATACGCCTTCGGCGCTACCTATAATTTCTGCAGGTATTCTAGGTGTGGTTAGCCCTCCTAATTGTTCTGGGCATACAAGAATTGCCTTCCCCTCTTCTAAAAGCTTCAAGCATATTTTATTTAAATTATTTTTACCATTATATTTGCAGTTGACACCACATAAGCATCCACTTATTAAATACAAAACCCTACACCTCTTTTCTATTAAATTATAGCACAAAAGAGACTTATGTACATAAGCCTCTCTATTAATTTAATACTATTTTAAGGATTTACTTTAAAGTTACTATTGTAACTCCATCTCCACCTTCTCCATATTCTCCAAGTCTATAATTTTTTACGTGGGGATGTTTTTTCAGCATATCGTTTATTGCTTTTCTTAACACTCCTGTACCTTTACCATGGACTATTGAAACTTCGCCTAAATTTGCCATATATGCTTCATCTAAATATTTATCTGTTCTAAAGCAGGCTTCTTCAGCATCTAATCCCCTTAAATCAATTTTGCTATCAATTCTAGCTAAGTTTAATTTTAATTCTCTTCTTTTCTTTTCTTTTTTATTGTTATTCTTGTTGTTTAATTTTCTTAAATCCTTTAGTTTAACATTTATTTTCATAATACCAGCCTCAACCTGAACCTCTCCCTTAGAGTCTGGCATAGAAACTATTATTACATTTTGATTTAAGGAAGGTAAATAGGCATCCATTCCAAGAATTACTTGTGTTATTTCTTCACCTTGGTTTTCCCTTTGTTTTATTAATGAAGCTTCCTTCTTTTCTAAACTGTCCTTAAGTTTCTTTCGTTCTTTCTCTAATCTAGCTCTTCCACCTTCAGCTATTCCTAACCTTTCTAGTTCCCTCATAGCCTTTAATATTTCATCTGCTTCATCTTTTGCACTGGCAATAATATTCTTAGCTTCCCTTTTAGCTTCAATATACGCTTTTTCCCTTACATCTTCTAATTTTTTTAGCTTTTCTTCATATTTCGATTTTATTTTTTTAGCTTCTAATTTTATTCTTTTTGCTTCTCTAGCATCACGACTTGCTAATATGCTCTTTTCTTGTAGATCTCTAATTAAATCTTCAAATTCTAAATTATCAGAGGAAATGTTATTTTTAGCTCTATTTATAACTTCCTCACTTAAACCAAGCCTTTTAGAAATTTCAAAAGCATTAGACTTACCAGGAATTCCTATTAAAAGCCTATAAGTAGGCTTTAGTGTTTCTACATCAAATTCTACTGAAGCATTTTCTATTCCAGCTGTTTTCAAGGCATAACCTTTTAGCTCACTATAATGAGTTGTTGCAATAATCCTTGCATCAATCTTTCTTAATGTTTCAATTATTGCAATAGCAAGGGCTGCACCTTCTACTGGGTCTGTACCAGATCCTAATTCATCAAATAATACAAGGGAATTATTATCTGCTCTTTCTAATATTTTAACTATGTTTGTCATATGTGATGAAAAAGTTGATAAGGATTGTTCAATGCTTTGTTCATCTCCTATATCAGCAAATATCTTATTAAAAAATCCAATACTTGAATTATCTTTTGCTGGAATTAATAATCCACTTAATGCCATTAAATGAAGAAGGCCTACAGTTTTTAAGGTTACAGTTTTTCCCCCTGTATTTGGTCCTGTAATCATTAAAGTAGTAAAGTCCTTACCTAAGTACACATCTGATGGAACTACTACTTTGGGATCAATTAATGGATGACGTCCCTGAATAATATCAAAACTATTATCTTCATTTACTATTGGACATGTTCCATTAATGCTGGAAGCATATTTAGCTTTTCCAAAAATAAAGTCCAACTCTGTTAGTATTTTATAATTACTTTCTACTATATCTATATCTTCATATACTTTATTAGATAATTCAATTAATATTCTTTCTATTTCTGCCTTTTCTTTTAATTTAAGTTCTTTTATTTCATTATTTAAATTAACCAAACTTATAGGCTCTATATATAAGGTAGCACCAGTCGAGCTTTGGTCATGAATAAGTCCTTGTACAGCTCCCTTATGTTCTGCCTTTACAGGTAATACATACCTATCACCTCTCATTGTATAAATAGCATCTTGAAGATATTTTGAGTTTGATCTTACAATTGAATTAATTTTATCTCTAACAGAAGAAACCTTATCTCTTAAACTTCTCCTTATGCTTCCCAAAGCATGGCTGGCTTTATCACTTATTTCTTCTTCTGATACTATTGACATTTCAATAACTTCTTCTAACTTCCTAAGAGGAGTTAATATATCAGCTAAATCTTCCAATATAACATGAGCTGTTTCCTCCTCTTTTCTTTTCATATAGTCTTTAAATCTTCTGGCACACCTTAACATTCCACCAATTTTAAGTAATTGACCAGGTAAAAGAACTCCATTTTTCTTTGCCCTTTCTATTCCTTCCCCTGAATCAAAAAGCCCTTCAAAAGGAGGGTTTCCCTTTGTAATTAAAAGATCTAAAGCTTCATCACTTTCCTTTAGCCTTCTTCTTACCTCATAAGACGTATCATAAGGCCTTAATTCCTCTACAAGCCTCTTACCGCTTTCTGTAATTATATATTCTTTTAATATTTCTTTTATTTTATTAAATTCAAGCACTCTAAGAGTTCTATCTTCCATAATTTCTCCTTTTACACTTTATTAATGTACAATGTACATCGTACATTATTCAATACCTCTTCTATAATGTCCTTTGGTATATTTTTTACTATCTATTTCTATTTCATTCCTTATCATCTTAATTACATTTTTAACATCTTTTTTGCTTTCGTCTCTAAATTCTACCCTAAAGGATTTAACTCCAAGTTTTTGTAAGTCTTCCTTTTCTTCTATTAAATTTAAAGGTTGAGAATTTAATATATAGCTTCTGCAAAATATATCTGTCATAACTCTAAATTTTTCCTTCATTCTATCTGTTAGAGTAAATTCATCTCTTGTACATGCTAAATTACATTTAGTACAGCTGGATTTTCCTCCAAAGGTACTTCCAACTGGACAATATTCACTTATCATTAATTCTGTTTTTCCATAAATCAAGGCTTGAACATTTCCTTTATTAGACTTTAGCATATTCTTTATTTCTTTTCTATTTAACTCTAAGCTTAAGGTAGGAATATCAATTTCACCTTGATAGAATTTTAAAGCTTCTGAATTAATTATATTTAATTTGTAATCTCCTATAATAAATAATTCATCCTTATACTTACCTATAATACCTGTATTCACTGTTATTAATCCCTTAATATAGGGCTTTAATTTTTCTATAATATCTACTATTTTATCAAATTCATTTTTTACTATATTAGGAACCTTTAAATATATATTAACCTTATGCTTTTCCTTTAATTCAGTTAAGTCCTTAATTTTTATAGCATCCCTATCACGACTAAATACATCAACAGCAATATCTTTTATACCTTCTTCTAATAATGCTTCTAATTGACTTTTAGTTACACATTGATAAATTAATTCTATCTTATGCTCTGATTTTATCTTTTCTTCTTCTTTTTTCCTTTGCTCTGGTCTTTTTCTTCTAAAGGACTTAGTAATGGATTTTTGTATTCCTTCAAGGGCTTCCCTTCTTAAATTATTTAAATCACTTATTCTGACAAAGCCTTCCTCAAAATTTTCAAATTCTACATTATTTATTTTAAATGGATAATCACCAGACTTTTCTAAAGCTTCAGCAATTCTACTCTTTTCTAAAGGCTTCTTTTCTGCTTTTTCTACAACTGCCCCCATATATTCATAGTCTATTCCATTATAAGTAATTTTTAGACCCATAGGTTTTGAAGGCTCAAAATTTACCTTTGCCTTTAGTTTAATTTTTCTTTGATATGGCTTTAAGTAAGCTTCTAATTCATCGAATAATTTTTTATCAGAGGATTTAAATAATTCATCACCTTTTTTATAGGTATTTGGATAAATTACTACCTTTTCTCCTCTTTTTGCTTCCTTAACTTCTTTTCCCTTTAAAAGAATCTTATTTATTTTAAAGCCCTTATCTTTAAACCTAAAGCCGTCACCTATTTCTATATCTTCCTTTAATAGGACTTGGTCATTTTTTTCAACCTTCCCTAGGGGTAAACCAGTATTTCTAGGATTTTTAAAACTAATTAAGTCACTTCCTAGGTTATTATATAAGTATGATGTAGAAAAACCGCCTCTATTAAATAATTGTAAAAGTTCCTTTTTACCTTTTTCTACATTAAATTTCTTATTATATAAAATTTGATCTACTGCCTTTCTATAGTTATCTACTACACCAGCCACATATTCCGGCCTCTTCATCCTACCTTCTATTTTTAATGAGTAAGTACCGGCATTAATAATATCTTCAACATTTTCTATTGTACAAGTATCCTTTGGACTTAATATATAAGCTTTTTTTTCGGAAGTATTGTTCCCCTTTATTGTATATTCCATTCTGCAAGGCTGGGCACATCTACCCCTATTTCCACTACGTCCACCTATCATAGAACTCATTAAACATTGTCCTGAATAGGATACACATAAGGCTCCATGTACAAAAATTTCTGTTTCTATATTTAAATCCTTAGATATATGTTCAATTTCCTTTAAAGAAAGTTCTCTTGATAATACTATTCTATGAAAGCCCTTTTCTTTGAAATATAAGGCTCCTTCACCATTATGTATAGTCATTTGTGTTGATGCATGAATTTCAAAATCAGGATATTCTTCTTTTATTCTTTTAAATAAGCCTAAATCTTGAAGTATTAATGCATCTACCCCTATCTCATAAAGAAAACCTGCATATCTTACTGCTTCTTCTATTTCATTTTCTTTCATTATAGTATTTACTGTTACATAAATCTTAACACCATAACTATGAGCATAATCTACAGCCTTAATCATATTATCATTATCAAAATTTGAAGCATATGCCCTGGCAGAAAACTTACTGCCACCAAGATATACTGCATCTGCACCCTTGTTTATTGCTGCATAAAGACTTTCCATGCTCCCAGCTGGAGCTAAAATTTCTACTTTTTTCATAAATACTTCTCCTAATCTACTTTTGCTAATAAATCCTCTTCTTTTGTTAATTTATTTTCTACTAATTATATATATCATAAATATATTAACTTTTCCATTATATTTGTAATGAAAAAACAGTTTAATCCTAAAATTAAACTGTTTTTCCTTGCTATTAATTCTATTCTACCATACTACTTTACTTCTTTTACTAAAGGATTATTAAATCTCTTTTCTTTTGCTAATTCAACTTGTGAATCTATTAACTTCTTTTCTAAGTCTAATACCTTATATTTTGAGCTTTGTAATTGAAATTTAATATCCTTGTTTCTAATTTTTAAGGATTCTTTTTCTTTATTAATCTTTTTATATTCTTCTTCTATTTCTTTAAATCTTTCATTTAAAGCACTTATCTCATCTACTAATTCTGCTTCTTTTTCTTTTAGCCCATTATTAGTATTTTTAAATTCTTCATTTTCTTTTTCTAATCTTTCAACCTGTGCTTTTAATGCTTCTATATTCTTTTCATATTCTTCTGCTTTATTCTTCTTTAAAGACTCTAACTTTTTATTTAAATCTTCTGTTATTCTTAAATGATTAAAATTACTTTTTTCGATTTCTTCTTCTAATTCTTTTACTCTTAGTTCTAAGCTTTTATTTTTTTCTTCTAATGTACTATTTTTCTTTACTAAGGTTTCAATTTCTATATCCGCCTTAAAAAGTTCATCTGCTATATTTAATGAAGCTAAAGTTGCAGTTGCTGTGGTGCTTAACTTTCTATTGGCATTTGCAATGTCCCTTACTTTACCATCAACATAATCTGCAATCTTCAGTAAGTAATTCTCATTTTCTCTTCCTTTTAGATTATATTCAACTCCATTTATCTTGATTGTTACTGTATTCATAGCACACCCCATTAAAATATTAATATTCTTATATTAATTTTAACATAAAAATCATTACTAATATATTATATTTCTATCTTATTTTTGATACATAAGGGCTAAAATTACAAGTCAAAAAGTTGAATATTATCTTAAAATAGCACCAAGTTTATGCTCTAGGCTTCTTAAGATCTTATCGTGAACCTTATTAACATCATTATCTGTTAAAGTCTTTTTGTTATCTCTATAAGCTATAGAATATGCAATACTCTTCTTTCCATCTGGAATTTGAGAACCTTTGTATATATCAAATAATTTTACCTTTTCTACTAAGTTTCCACCTGCTCTTCTAATTGTATCTTCTATTTCTTGAACTAAGATTTCATCATCTACAATTAAAGCCATATCTCTTGTAACTGCAGGGAATTTAGGTAATGGTTTATAGGATTTTTCTATTTTAGCATAATTAAATAATCCATCTAAATCTAATTCTGCTAAATAACAATTAACATCTATTCCATAGTTATCAGTAACTGTTGGATGGACTTCTCCTAGTGTTCCAACCTTTGTTTTTCCTATCATAACATTTGCTGTCTTTCCAGGATGATAACTTAAATTTTCTGATTCTCTAGTGAATTTTACTTTATAAAGTCCAAGAGCATCTAGGACATTTTCAACTACTCCCTTTATATCTAAGAAATCACATTCACCATACATTCCAATAGTTAATACATTCTTTTCTTCTGGCAGCTTACTTTCATCTTCATTTTTAATATATACTTTACCAACTTCAAATAATCTTACATAATCATTGCTCTTTGAATAATTTCTAGCTAAGGCCTCCATCATTGAATGAATAGTTGTAGTTCTCATTACTGAGTAATCTTCACCTAATGGATTTTTAATTTTAACTACATTTCTTAATTCACTATCTGATGGAATATTTATCTTATCAAAAACCTTTGGAGATATAAAGGAATAGCTAATTGATTGATTTACCCCGCTGCCAATCATTGCTTTAATTACTTCTTCCTTTAATATATCCTTTTTATATTTTGGATCTCTTGCTGTAGAAACACTAAATATTGTTGTAGGAATTTTATCGTAGCCGTATATTCTAGCAACTTCTTCTGCAATATCTTCCTTAATTCCAATATCTACTCTAAAGGTTGGTATTGTAATTACTAAATTATCATTATCTATAGTTGTTTTTAAATCAATTAAATCAAGATAGTATTTCATATCTTCTTTTGATATATCCGTTCCTAAGAATCTGTTTATCCATTTTGAATCAACTGTTATTGAGCCTTCTTCCTTCTTACCAGGATAAACATCTATAGTTCCTTCCATTACTTCACCGCAGCCAAGTTCACATATTAATGCGCAAGCTCTATCTATAGCTATAGCTGCTAAGTTTGGATCTATATCTTTTTCAAATCTTGAAGATGCTTCAGTTCTTAAGTTAAGCTTTTTAGAATTAACTCTTATATTAGTTCCATCAAAATTTGCTGCCTCAAAAATAACATCTGTAGTATCATCTTTTATTTCCGAGTTTAATCCACCCATTAATCCTGCTAATCCAATAGTAGTTTCACCATCTTTAATGCAAAGATAAGTTTCATCTAACTCTCTTTCAACTCCATCTAATGTAGTAAACTTTTCATTGTTTTTAGCTCTTTCTACAACAATTTTCTTACTTGATATTTCCCTTGCATCATAGGCATGCATTGGTTCTCCAACTTCTAACATTACAAAGTTTGTAATATCAACTATATTGTTTATTGGTCTAATTCCTGCATCTATTAATCTTTCTTGCATCCAGCTAGGTGATGGACCTATCTTAACATTTTTAATTCCTTTAGCCATAAATCTTCTACATAGATTATCTCTAATTTCAACTTGTAAAATATCATTTATATTTTCATTAGATTTAACTTCATAGCTTAAGTTTGGCATTTTATATGACTTTCTAAGAGCTGCTGCTGCTTCTCTCGCCATTCCAATCATACTTAAGCAATCTGGTCTATTTGAAGTAATATCAAAATCTAAAATAGACTTGTTTAAACCTAAATATTCTTTAATATCTACACCTAGCGGCGCATCTGTTGGTAATATCATTAAGCCATGAACTGGTTCATCTCCAGCTATCCCTAATTCTTCTTCTGAGCAGAACATACCATTAGACACTTGGCCTCTTAATTTTCCTTTTTTAATTTCTGTTCCATCTGCTAAAGTTGATTTATGAAGAGCTACTGGAACCACATCATTTTCTTTCATATTTGTTGCCGCAGTAACAATTTGTATTAATTCCTCTTTTCCAATGTCTACTTGGCAAACTTTTAATTTATCTGCATCAGGATGCCCAGTTATTTCAACTATCTTACCTGTAACAATATTTTTAATTTGATCTCCCTGAGTTATTACTTCCTCTAATTGTGAACCTGTTAATGTTAGTTTATCTCCAAGCTCCTTAGGATCTATATCTATATCAACGTAATCTTTAAGCCAATTAAATGGTACTTTCATTTGTCTACCTCCTATTAATTAAAACTGATCTAAAAATCTCATATCACTTTCGTATAAAAGTCTAATATCATCAATTCCATAACTTAACATAACCATTCTATCTACACCAAATCCAAAGGCAAAACCACTATAAACTTCTGGATCTATTCCGCAATTTCTTAAAACTTGTGGGTGAACCATACCACAACCTAATAATTCAATCCATCCACTGTTTTTACACACCTTACATCCTTTTCCGCCACAAACAAAACATGTAGCATCCATTTCAGCAGAAGGCTCTGTAAATGGGAAATGGTGTGGTCTAAATTTTGTTTTTACACTATCTCCAAACATCTTCTTTGCAAATAATTCTAATGTTCCCTTTAGGTCTGCAAAAGTTACCCCCTTATCAATAACTAAACCTTCCATTTGATAGAATATTGGCGAATGAGTTGCATCTACTGAGTCTGATCTATAAACCTTACCTGGTCCAATCATCTTTATTGGAGGTTCTTGATTTTCCATAACTCTAATTTGTACTGGAGATGTTTGTGTTCTAAGAACTATATCATCATTTATGTAGAATGTATCTTGTTCACTTCTTGCAGGATGATTCTTAGGAATATTTAATGCCTCAAAGTTATAATAATCTAATTCAACTTCTGGTCCTTCTTCAACAGTAAATCCCATTGAAATAAATATGTCCTCCATGGATTTTAATGTTAATTCTAAAGGATGTCTTTTTCCAATTACTTTTTTTCTTCCTGGAAGAGATATATCTATTACTTCAGAAGCTAATTTTGCTTCCCTTTCCTTTTCTTTAATAGCTTTTGCAACTTCCTCTATTTTTGCTTCTAATTCTGCCTTTATTTCATTTACTAGTTTTCCTACTATAGGTCTCTCTTCCTTTGATAAGCCACCCATAGATCTTAAAATAGTAGTTAATTCTCCCTTTTTACCTAAATATTTAACTCTTACTTCATCTAAGCTTGAAGTACTGTTAGCCTCTTCTAAGCTCTTTAATGCATTTTCCTTAATTTCCATTAGTTTTTCTTGCATTAATTTTCCTCCTTATTTTTAAATAATAAAAAAACTCCGCCCTCACCAAAGGGACGAAGTCTCGTGTTACCACCCTAATTGATAATATAAATTAATTATATTATCCACTTAATTTAAATAACGGCTAAACCGCTAGAAACTACTTAATTTCACTTCTAGAACTCCTGAGGGAACTTCAATATAATAATACAATAAATTGGCTTTCAGTCCCTGACCAATTCTCCCTGGAAAGTTATTATATCTACTTTTCTCATTCATAGTTTTTACATATTTAATTTATTATATATTATATAGTTTAACCTATAAAATTTCAAGAGCAATATACTATTTTTTTCTATTAACTCTACTAATTGCTTTTTATAATAAGTTTTGTCTCACCTTTTCAAAAAGAATTATTGCTGTTGCAACTGCAACATTTAGAGATTCGGCTCCACCAGGCATTGGTATTTTAACCTTTTTATCAGCTAAATTAAAAAGCTCATTACTAATTCCATTACCTTCATTACCAACAGCCAACATCACTTTTCCCTTTAAATTCTCACTAAAAAAGTTCTTTGATTCTTCTAAGGATGTGGTAACTAAAGCTACTCCCTCTTCTTTTAATTTTTTTATTAAGGTAAAATCAGAATCATCATAATAAATTGGTATATAAAATATTGATCCCATAGTAGATCTTATAGTTTTATCGTTATATATATCTGCCGTGCCCTTTGTTAATATTATTCCATCTACTCCTGCTGCATGGGATGTTCTTATTATAGTACCTAAGTTCCCTGGATCCTGAACTTTGTCACAAACTACATAAAAACCACCCTTTAAATTTTCCTTAATATTTTTGATTTTAGCAACAGCTAATATTCCTTGGGGATTTTCAGTTGAAGATAAGGTCATAAATAAACTTTCTGAAATTACTATAGTTTTACCTTTACTTATATTTCTTAATAAATTTGATTCCTCTAAATTTTCTATATTGTTTTCAGTAATAATAATATATTCAATATCTACCTTTGCCTTAACAGCCTCTTCTGTAAGGCGAAAGCCTTCTAAAATATATTTTCTTTCTTTCATTCTATGTTTTTTATCTTTTAGCTTTTTTATTGTTTTATATAACTTATTATCTTTACTTTCTATATAAATCAAGATTTTGCACCCCCTTAATTTTATTTTAAATTCATTGCCTCTAACTTTTCTAAATCCTCTGACTGAATTATTGATATAATTATATCATTTTCTAATAACTTATCTTCCCCTAAAGGTGAGATTACTAATTTTTCCTTTCTTTTTATTGCTATGACATTTATTCCATATTTACTTCTTAATTTTATATCTTTAAGAGATTTATCAATCCACTTATCTGGAACTTGTATTTCCACTATAGTGTAGTCGGAGGAGAGCTCTATGTAATCTAATATATTTGATGATACTAAATTATGAGCAATTCTTATAGCCATTTCTTTTTCTGGTAAGACCACTCTATCTGCTCCTATTTTTTTTAATACTTTTCCATGTAGATCATTTTTGGCCTTGGAAATTATGTATTTTGCTCCAAGTTCTTTTACTAATATTGTAGCCATAATACTAGATTGAATATTTTCTCCAATAGTAACTACTGCAACATCAAAATTATTAATACCTAAAGATTTTAATGCATTTTCATCTGTTGCATCTAAAACAACAGCCTGAGTTACTTCATCTGCTATTTTTTGAACTAAATTTTCATTTTTATCTATTGCCAAGACATCATTTCCAAGTGAATATAGAGTTCTTGCCATTGATGATCCAAATATACCAAGTCCAATAATTACAAATTGCTTATTAGCCATTATTAAATCTCCTATCCTATTAAAATTTTTCCTTCTGGATATTTATATTTAATATTTTTATCATCTTTTTTTAGAGATAAAATTACTGTTAATGGTCCCACTCTGCCAATATACATAAGTAGCATAATAATTATTTTCCCAAAGCTACCAAGTACAGGGGTCAAATTTAGGGTTGATCCAGCTGTACTTATTGCAGCAGTTGTTTCAAACAATAAACTAAAGAAGTCCAAGTCTTGATATGCATGGGATAAAATAATAGTGGATAAAATTACTAAGGATATTGCTAAGAAAAATAAATATTAATAATGTTCCACTAACAATAAGGATTATGGTAGTGATTATCGCTAGCTTAGAGTGAATTGAAAGTCTTTTTATATTTTTGTTATTTGAAATTTCTAAAATTACTGTAAATCCTATACTTCCCATAACTATAAGAAAAGTTATTACAAAAATTACAACTATATTTTCATTATATCCAATAAGGCTGCTTTCAAATAAATCAATTCCAGAATTACAAAAGGCTGATATTGAATGAAAGATACTATAAAAAAGTCCATTTTTCACCCCATGCTCCGGCACTAACTGAGTTGCTAATATCATTCCTCCTATAAGCTGAAAGAAAAATGAAAATATAAAAATTTTTTTAATGTTTTCAACAATATTCTGTATGGAAAATGTATTCATTGCCTCTTGAACTAATAATCTGTTTTTTAAAGTTATCCTTTTCCCTAAAAACTTAGAAACGATTATAAAAAAGGAAACAAATCCTAATGACCCTATTTCAATTAAAAACATTATCACAGCCTTTCCAAATCCACTCCAATGTTTTGCTGTATTTAAAGTAGTTAATCCAGTAACACATACTGCAGAGGTAGAAGTAAAGATTGCATCAATAAAACTTGTATATTCATTTTCCCTTGAGGATATTGGCAGCCATAATAATAATGCACCAATCAAGATAATAATAATAAAACCTATTGATAAGATTTGAACTGGATTTAAATTTCTTTTATATTGTAATTTGTTAAATTGCATATAAATCACCTCTACAATAAAATAACTATTTCCCTTCTTAATTATACACAATTTAAAATTAAAAAAAATGCGACCATAAGGTCGCTAAAATTTATTTATTTAATTGAGCTTTTGCTACTTCTACTAAATCAGCAAATGCTTTTGGATCATTTATAGCTATTTCAGATAACATTTTTCTGTTCATGTCAATTCCAGCTAATTTGATTCCATTTATAAATTTTGAATAAGTTAATCCATTCATTCTTGAAGCAGCATTAATTCTTGCTATCCATAGTCTTCTAAAATCTCTTTTCTTTAATCTTCTTCCAACGTAAGCATTTCTTAATGCTCTGATTACAGTTTCATTAGCAGTTTTGAATAGTCTGCTCTTTCCACCATAGTAACCTTTTGCAAGTTTTAATACTTTTTTATGATTTTTACGTGCATTTACCGCTCTTTTAACTCTTGCCATGTTTCAATCCTCCTATTTTTATAAGTATGGTAATAATTTCTTCATTGCTTTTTCTTGAGTTGTTGAAACGTAAGCAGTTTTTCTTAAGTTTCTCTTTCTCTTAGCACTTTTCTTTGTTAAGATATGACTTTTAAAAGCTTTTGCTCTCTTTAATTTTCCAGTACCTGTTTTCTTAAATCTTTTAGCTGCACCTCTATGAGTTTTCATTTTTGGCATTATGAAGCCCTCCTCTCAATTATGAATATACTAAATAATATTACCTATATAATAAGTGTTTTTTTTGCTGTCATTATTAAGTAAAATAAAAAAAGACAGCAAACTGCCGTCCTCATAATATCCATAATCTTAATTTTAGCTAATAAAATTAAGTTTTGAATACATTACCTTACTAAGCTAAGCCGTAAGGTGAGAAACGACTCTGTTTCCTCTTAACAATAGTATTATATTATTAGCTAAATTACTTGTCAACCTTTATTTATTTTTATTTTACATAAATAATTATCCAAGCTCTACTCTATCTTCAAAAACATTTATTATTGTTTCTAAAAATTCCTTATTAATGCAATTTTCTTTTCCGTAGATTTTAACTTTCCTAGGAGCGTTAGTAATTAATCCACTAATAATTATGTCTTCCATTTTAGATTCTGTGTCAATCTTTGTATCTGCAATTTCTTTCATAAACTCATTAAAGATGTCCTTACCCGCACTATTCTTTATTAAATATTTTCCTCCTTCATTAATAAATATATTGATTTCTTCAATCTTGCTTTCCTGTATATCAACAAAATATTTGAGAAGTTTCACAAATTCCTTATATTCTTTTTCCACCATGTAGTTTTCAATAACTTTATCAATAACCATTTCTATATTGCTCTTTAGTTCCTTCATTCTAAACCTTATAAAACCATTTATATTTATTTCTGAATTCTCTTCTAAAAACTCTTTTATTTTTTCTATTATTGCATTTACCTTATTCATATAATAAACATAATTCTCTGAATCTGTAAAACTCTCAAGTAATAAAATGTTCATTATTTTTTCCTCTACTTCAATAATTTCATCTTGTTTTAGAAAAAAATAATTTTCTGTTATATAGTCAAACATCTCACGGCTCTTATATTCTTTTATTACAATTTTATATAAAACATTGCTCATGTATAAATCAATTATATCTTTAATCTTTTCACTATAGCAGTCATCATCACAAAGTAATTTTACAATATGATTATCTTGTTCTACACTTTCTACTATTCCAATATTGATATCTTTCTTTTTTAAAATAGTTCTTAGTTCATGAATCTCACTTATAAAATTAATGTTAGTATTATATACAAGTTTTAGTACAAGCATGGATTACACTCCCTTTCTAATAATAGTATGTTTAAAAATTTTAACTATATGCAAAATTCTTGAAGTGATAATTTTTAATTTTTATGTATAATATTGATTGTAAATATATAAAAAAGGAGAAAATATATATGGTTTGCTTTATTGATTATAGAACCAGTGAAGAAGAAAGAAATTTACTAAAGTCTCTTAATATTTCCTTAATGGAAATTCCACCTTGTAGCAATTTATATGATTCAATAAATGGTCATGTTGATATCCAGATAAATATATTAGATAAAAATAAAAAAGAAATAATAATACAAAGGGAAATGCCTGAGGCTTTTAAAAAGACTCTTATTAAGAACAATATTTCTTTTATTGAAAGCAAAGGTTCCTTAGGCTATAAATATCCTAGCAACATTATTTTAAATTCCTTAATATTAGAAAATCACTTTGTTCATAATTTAAAGTTTACTGATCCTAACTTATTAGATACACAAAAAAATAAAAGGTTAATAAATGTTAAACAAGGCTATACCAAATGTTCTACATTAGTAGTTTCAGATAAAGCTATAATAACTAGCGATAAATCAATTTACAGCCAATTAATAAAGGAAGATTTTGATATTTTACTACTTCCACCTGGAGATATTATTTTGGAGGGACTAAATTATGGCTTTATAGGCGGTACAGGTGGACTTATAAATAAAAATATAATGGCCTTTTTCGGCAGCCTTGAAAATTATTTATATGGCTGTGAAGTTAAAAATTTCCTAGCTAAATATAATGTTAAACCCTTATATTTATCTCGAGGAAAACTTATAGACAGAGGAAGTATAATGGTTTTATAGCCCTCTATATAATACGTTTTTAAGCAATAAATGTTTCATATAATGATAATCCATTTTATTTATAAGAAAAGGCACTCCTGCAAAAAAAGAAGATTATTAAAAACCTTCTTTTTTTTGTAAGAGCGCCTTATATTTTTATTAATATTAGCTATCCTTTAAAATAATTTTCATTATTTCATTTATCATATTTTTTAAATCATCATATTTCATATTAGACTTATATTCTAGTTTATCTAATATAGCAAGAACTTCTTGAATACTCACTTGAAACTCATCATAAGTTTGATTTCCTCTTCCTAGTTTATCTGCAATAAATAATAATACTATATCATTTATTTTGTTACTGCCTAAGAGTCCTCTATAATCAGCAAACTTCATATTTTTACTTATATAGATATGATGCATATGATATCTTACTAAGACCCTTACATCATCTGCTAATTTCTCATCTCCGTAATGGCTAATTAAATTATAAGCCATTTTTGCTCCCTCTCTATCATGATCGTAGGATCTATATCTGCCACGAATAAATTTTGTAGTAGGTATTTTTCCAATATCATGTAAAAGTGCTCCCCACATAAAACTTCTTGCATCCTCAGAAAATTCCTTTACTATTGCAGCTATATCAACAACCATTTTAGTATGGTTCCAAACATTTCCCTCTGGGTGATATTTTTTTTCTTGAGGTATATCTTTTAACTTGACTATTACATTAAATTCAGATTCTTTAAAATCTTTGGTTTCTATAATTTTTTCTAATTCTAATGATGGCTTCTTTTCATTTAAAAGTATTTCTTCTATATCATTAATAATATCTTTCTCCATATTCACACCTCCT
>JAAYOT010000036.1 GCA_012520205.1 Clostridiales bacterium | reverse complement strand
TGGGGAACTGTACCTTGGTCCCAAAAGGAAATGAAGCTAGAAGATTCAGTAGTAAAGACTGCATCAAGTGCTGATATCGCATTAGTTATAATAGGCCGTACTGCAGGAGAAGATCAAGACAATAAAAATGAGCCTGGAAGTTACCTTTTAACTGAAGAAGAAGAAACTATGATTGAAAAAATTACAAAGACCTTTAAAAGAACAGTTGTAATTTTAAATGTCGGTAACATTATAGATATGAAATGGGTAGAAAAATATAATCCTTCCTCCGTTCTTTATGTGTGGCAAGGAGGCCAAGAGGGAGGAAATGGTGTTCTTGATGTTCTAAGTGGTAAAGTAAATCCATGTGGGAAATTAACAGATACAATTGCTAAAAATATTGAAGACTATCCATCAACTGAAAACTTTGGTGGCATGGAAAGAAATTATTATAAAGAAGATATTTATGTAGGCTATCGTTATTTTGAAACCTTTGCAAAGGATAAAGTTATGTATCCCTTTGGCTATGGACTGTCTTATAGTAATTTTAAAATAGATGGGAAAATTTCAAATGTAACAAGTAAAGAAGTAATTGTTAAAGCTAGTGTAACCAATATAGGAAGCCTGCCAGGAAAAGAAGTTGTTCAAGTATATATAGAAGCTCCCCAAGGAAAGCTTGGAAAAGCAGCCAGAGCTCTTGTAGGATTTGCAAAAACTAATATAATAAGTCCATTAGAAAAGGAAAAAGTAGAAATAAAAATCCCAAAATACTATTTTGCTTCTTATGATGATAGCGGAATAACTGGGCATAAGTCCTCCTATTTATTAGAAGAGGGTATTTACAAGCTTTATATTGGGTCAGATGTTAGAAGTGCAAAACTTTCTGGTAAGTTTAAGGAAGAATTTACTTTATTAGAAAAGCTAGAAGAGGCATGTGCACCAACTGCTTCCTTTAAACGTTTTAAGCCAGCTCTTAGTGAAGATGGCACTTATAAAGTTATAATGGAGGATGTTCCTAAAAGAACTATAAATCCATATAAAAGAATGGAAGAAAGACGTGAATCTGAAATTCCCTATACTGGTGATAAGGGCTATAAGCTAGGAGATGTATTTGATAAAAAGGTAGATTTAGATAGTTTTGTTGCCCAATTAAGTGACGATGATTTAATTCATATATTCAGGGGAGAGGGAATGTGTAGTCCTAAGGTAACACCAGGAACAGCATCAGCCTTTGGTGGAGTTACAGAAGAATTAAAAGGTTTTGGAATACCAGTTGCCTGTTGTGCAGATGGACCTTCAGGTATCCGTATGGGTTGCGGAACTAAGGCCTTTTCACTGCCAAATGGAACAGCATTAGGCTCTACATTTAATATAGAATTAGTAGAAGAACTTTATAAAATGACAGGAAAAGAACTAAGAAAAAATAAGATAGACTCACTTTTAGGACCAGGAATGAATATTCATAGAAATCCATTAAATGGACGTAACTTTGAATATGTTTCCGAAGACCCATTATTAACAGGAAAAATAAGTGCTGCCCAAGTAAGTGCTATGCAATCACAAGAGATTGCTCCAACTGTTAAGCATTTTTGTGCCAATAACCAAGAAGTATCTAGACATTATGCAGATTCAATAGTATCAGAAAGGGCCCTTCGTGAAATTTACTTAAAAGGATTTGAAATTGTAGTTAAAGAAGCTAATTTACGTTCTATTATGACCAGTTATGGCCCGGTAAATGGCATTTGGACTGCAGGAAACTATGACTTATGTACAACAATCCTTAGAAAAGAATGGGGTTTTCATGGCATAGTTATGTCAGACTGGTGGGGAAAAGCAAATATAGAAGGTGAAAAAGCTACAAAAGAAAATAAGTATCCTATGGTAGCTGCCCAAAATGATTTATATATGTGCGTAGCAGATTCAAAAGCAAATCCTGAAAATGATAATGTTAAAGAAAAGCTAGAAAGTGGCGATTTAAAAAGAAGTGACCTACAAAGAAATGCAAAAAACATTCTAAAGTTTATAATGAAATCACCAGCTATGCTACATGAACTAGGTCGTATTAGTGAAGAAGAATTAAAGGAAATTAATAAAAGAGATGAAGATGACATTAAAATAGATGATATAGTTTACTATAAAGCAGATAAAAATACTAACAATATTATTATTGATGGAAGTGTATTTAACAATAAAAAAGGCAATTCAGAGATTTTTGGTATTACTGTTAATGAATATGGTGTATATGATATTTCAATAAAAATGAAATCAGACCTAGGACCACTTGCCCAATTACCACTATCTATATATTATGA
>JAAYOT010000035.1 GCA_012520205.1 Clostridiales bacterium | reverse complement strand
GCACTTCTAGTAATGTGTGCAGGTGTTGCTCTATTAAATAAGAAAAAGGTAGTTAAATAAAAAGTTTCTCTTTTGTAATGAAATATCAATATACAAGAAAACAGGTGAGTTTCATCTCACCTGTTTTTTTAACTAAATTAAAAATAATGTTGTTTAGTGTATGTCAAATAATAAAAATATATATCTTATTAACAGTTTTTGTTGATAAATCTGTGGATAACCTGTTAATAATGTATTGCCAAAAATTTCATAATTAGGTATAATATTCTTAATAGTTAAAAAATTTTCAACAAGGGAATTGAGGGGTTATTGATGAGAGAAAAATTAAAATTAAATGAAGTAAACTTTTTTTGTGTAAAATTTTTTCTAACTATATTTATCACCATTACTGTTTCTTCATTAATTTATGACTTTCTGTGGGTTAAAAATAATGGAGTGGTACATTCAATTCTTGA
The DNA here is from genome assembly GCA_012520205.1 of Clostridiales bacterium. Classification (GTDB taxonomy): domain Bacteria; phylum Bacillota; class Clostridia; order Clostridiales; family Clostridiaceae; genus Clostridium. Next base: position 1,294 of record JAAYOT010000035.1, on the reverse strand, counting down.
GTTAATTGGTGTATTTTTCTGTATATCCTTATTTTTTATAGTTTGGAATAAGTATGAGGATAGTCCTATAAGTTGTAAAATTATTGCCTTTGGGATATTAGCTTCTACAGTATTTGATATTATCCATATTTATTTTTATGAACCTTTAGGAATTACTTATGGCAACAGAGAAATGACAATGTGGTTTTGGATTGTTGGGAGTTTTGTTGATATAGCTATGATTTTTGCTGCATCTTTTAATTACAAAAATATAGAAATAAATTTAAAAAAAGAATTATGTCTAGTTATTACAATACTTATAACAACGATAATATCCTATGGAATTATTATTACTTATAGCAGAGACTTAATGTTATTGGATGTTACTTACATGAACTTAGATAAAATAAAAATTTTTCATGAATTAATTATTATTTTTTTAGCAATTATAAGTTTATTTAGGTATAGGAAGAAAATTAATGATGAAGGATATATTTCTTATAAATATCTGGCTTTTGCTCTTATTACATTAATACCTTTAGAAATATGTTTTATTTTATATAAGAATTTTGGTTCACCTTTAGTAGTTTATGGTCATGTTCTTAATGTTTTATACTGCTATTATTTATATAAAAGTATTTTTCAAAGTAGTATAAATTATACCTATGAACGATTAGATGAAGTTACAAATAGGCTTAATGAAATATTGGATTCTGTTCCACTTGCAATACAAACTTATGATAGTAACTTAAGATTAGATTTTGCAAATAAGGAATTTGAAAAAATGTTTTCCTGTAATCGGGAAGAAATAATTGGGTCAGATATAAAGGAGCTTGATAAAGTAGTAAGGAGAGGCGTTGAAGGAGAAATTTCATTAGAAAAGGAATTTGCTCAACTTAATGAAAGTAAAGACATTATTACTACTTATAAACTAAGGAATGGTAGAGAGATAAAGGTAAATGTAAAGATTATAAAAATTGACAATGGATATTTGCTAAGTATTAAGGATGCAGGAAAGGAACAAGAAATTGATAATCTTCATATTCAAACTAAAACCGTATTAAATTCTATGCAAAGTCCAGCCTTTATTTGTGATAATAAATTAAAAATCCTTTCTGCTAATAAAGCCTTTGAGGAACTTACAGGCATATCTTATGAAAAAATAGTAGGAATGGAGATAGCCACTTTAGATAAAATTGTTAATTACAAGGGTAAAAAGATAATCTCTAATGAAAAAAATGAGGGAACTATTACTAACCTTAATGGTATAGAGAAGAAAATAATTTTCCAAGGCTCAGATATATTAAATATATAT
>JAAYOT010000003.1 GCA_012520205.1 Clostridiales bacterium | reverse complement strand
TTGGAAAATTCGTTACTGAAGATGAAGAGAAAATTAATGAGTTAAGACAGGAATTATTTAATGAAACAATAGATAAATTTATAAAGGACTCTAAGGCATTAGGTTTTACTAAAGAAACTATATTAGCAATTATATCAAAAAGATATAAGGAGGAGGAAAATGAGTAATTTATTAGAAGTAAATAATTTATATAAATCTATAAAGGGAAAACAAGTATTAAATGGAATAAGCTTTAATTTAGAAAAAGGGAAAGTATTAGGTATAATGGGACCCAACGGTCAAGGAAAAACAACACTTTTAAATATAATACAAGGGTTTTTAAAAATTGATAAGGGTGATATAAAACTAGGAGGAGTAGCTATAAGTTCTGATACTAAAAATCATATTGCCTTTTTACAAGATAGAAATATATTTGAAAAAAATATGAAAATAAAAGATGCAATAAAATTATACTCAGACTTTTTTGCTGACTTTGATAAGGAAAAAATGAGCTATTATCTAGATTTTATGAATTTAGATAAGGAAGCTAAAATAAGAGAATTATCAAAGGGGATGAGTGAAAAATTTAGTTTATCTTTAACATTAAGCAGAAAAGCAAAGCTATATATGTTAGATGAACCTATATCAGGGATTGACCCAGTATCAAGAGAAAAAATATTAGATGCCATATTAGAAAATTTAAATGAAGAAAGCTCTATGATAATTACCACTCATTATATTGGTGAACTTGATAGAATATTTGATGAAGTAGCATTTTTAGGTGAAGGAAAAATAGTAGAACAGGGCAATGCAGAAGAATTAAGAGAAAAATATAAAGCATCAATAGATGAGATTTATAGAAAGATTTTTGCAGAATAATTTAAGGGAGGAATAGTATGAATAATATTTTTAATATATTAAAGTATAACTTTGGAAAATACAATTCGGGAGCAAGTAAAGTAGCATATATAATATCATTAATAATACTAACTTTATTTATGTTTGGAACATTTACAAGAGTACCATTTTTATCAGAGTTTTTTTCAGCAATGAATATTGCATATATTACTTTGTTTCTGGTAATTAACTTAATAATTTCTTTAGTGAGATTTTCAAAAGAGATATCAAAGGATAGAGGTAAATTAGTATTTACCCTACCAATAAAGTCTTGGGAGTATATTGTTGCAAAATATATAGAATTCATTATATTACAAGGTAGTATAGTTCTTATAGCATATATTATAACAAGCCTTTCAGGGAATTTAATGGCAGAAACAGTTAAACTAGTAGCTCTATCAACAGCATATGGAACTATAGCAGCGTATATAATAATTACATCTCTTATAGTAATTTTTTCATCCTATATTAGTAATTCAGGCCTATGTCTATTAGCAGTTATAGTAGGTGGAGGAATTATTCGCAGCTTTGTCTCAAATTTAAATAGGTTTATAACAGCCTTATTCCCATATGTATATATGAAGATAGGATCATTTATAGAAATAGATATAATATCTTCACTATTATGGGGCTTATGGGTGATAGCTCTAGTAATTACATCAATATATCATTTAGATAAGAAGCTAGATATTGTTTAGGAGGGAATAATATGAAAAGAACAACTAAAATTATTTCAGCAATCCTTCTGACTACAACCTTATTAAGTGGTTGTGGAATAAGGTTTGGTATAGAAAGCAGAAGAAATAATAATTTTAATGATTCTATTAGCGAAGATCTTCCTAATCAAGATTTTGTTAGTAAAAATTTTGATAAAAAAGATGGTGAAGAGGTAAATATAAGAGAGTCAATGGAAGGTATAAATAATCTTCAAATAGAAGCAGCAGTTAGCAATATAGCCATCATATATCATGAAGGAAAGGAAGTAGAAGTAACTGGAGTTCTAGGAAAGCATTCTAGAGGAATAGAAATAGGTAGAGCTTCCGACCAGTTAAAAATAGAAGAAAAGGCAAATAAAACTAACAAGGTAAATTCAGATTCAGCAAGTAATTTAATAATAAAAATCCCTAATAGCTATAGTGAGAATTTAGAACTTACATTAGGGGTTGGTGAATGTAATATGGAAGGTCTAATAGTTGATTCTATGGATGTAAAAGCAGGGCTAGGGAAATTATCTATAGAAAATGTTTCTTTTAATAAGTTAAATTTAGAAAGTGGACTTGGAGATGTTAATATTAATACCAAGCAAAAAACTGGAGAAATGCATATTGAAGGTGGAGTTGGTGAAATTAATATAAGCTTAGGAGATATTAATGGGGACTTAAAATACGAAGGTGGAATGGGAAATGCAAATATAATTATCCCAGAAGATTCACCAGTAAAAATAAACACAAGCTCTGGTTTAGGAAGCGCAAATGTTAGTGCAAAAACCTCAGGGGAAAATAAATATACCTTTGATATCAGCATGGGAATTGGAGAATTAAATATTACAAATTAATTTGATGCAGGTGGATTTACCTGCATTTTTAATTTTATAATAATGAAAAGTTGCTAGGGTATATGTACTTTTGATATTGTGAATATCAGAAGTAAATGATAAAATAAGAACTAAAGTTCGGTATGAATAAATATAATAAAGGTGATTATATGAAGAAGATAAAAATATTACAAGCTGGAGATTTGCATTTTGATACCCCCTTTAAAGAATTAAATAAGAAGTTATCCTTAATGAGCAAGGAAGAATTATTAGAAGTCTTTAGCAGGATTATAGATCTATGTGTAGATAATTCTGTTGATATCTTCTTATTAACTGGGGATATTTTTGATAATTTAACCGTAGATAAGAAAACCTTAATATATATAAAAAAGCAGCTTGAAAGAATTCAAAATATAAGAGTATTTATTTCCCCAGGAAACCACGATCCTTATAATGAAAAGTCTTTCTATAAGCTTATAGACTGGCCTAAAAATGTTCATATTTTTAAAGGTGAAATAGAAAGCGTGATTATAGAAGATTTAAAGGTAGCTGTTTGGGGGGCTGGCTTTAATAATAGCTATGTTAGAAAAAGTTTATTAAAAGATACAGAAGTTAATAAAGATTATATAAATATTATGACTATTCATGGTGATATATCAAATAGTGATGAAGGAAATGAATATAATCCAATAACCTTAAAAGATATAGGAAAGAGTAATTTAGATTATATTGCTATAGGTCATAGACATAATTTTAGTGGTATTTTAAAAGAAAAGAACACATATTATGCCTATGCAGGATGTCCCCAAGGAAGAGGTTTTGATGAAACAGGGGATAAGGGAGTTATTATAGGTGATATATCTAAGGAAGTAGTAGATTTAAAATTTAAAAGAACATCAAAAAGAAATTACTATCTTGCAGAAATAGATATAAGTAATTCCATG
>JAAYOT010000034.1 GCA_012520205.1 Clostridiales bacterium | reverse complement strand
TAGTAACTTTTATCAAAGAAAATATAAGGTTAGGTGTCATGTGATATGGTGCATATTGCAAGTATCTATTAATTTCCATGGCAATATAAAATAGCCGTGCATAATAATTGCACGGCTATTTTTTGTTCCATTTGCATATTTTCTTTTCAAAAATATCTATAATCTTAAATATTATGAGTGATAAAATACTTAATGCTAACACTCCTGCAAACATTCCTTTGTAGTCTACCATGGACCAGGCGTTCATTATGAAGTAGCCCACTCCATATTCTGTAGCATAATTTTCGCTAAAGAAAAGAGCAGAAATTGCAATTCCTATACTTACTCTTAGGGATGAAAATATATCTGGCGCAATAGCTGGTATGATTATTTTGAAAATCATATCTAAAGTATTAAACTTCATAACCTTTGCAGCAACCATTATATCCTTATCTATATTTTTCACTCCATCTCTTGTTACAATTAGTATTTGAAATATTATTATTGTAACCATTAAAATTACTTTTGACTTGTTTCCTATTCCAAATAAGACCATAAAAACAGGTAAAAAGGCTATTTTAGGAACAGGATATAGTAAGTATATTAAAGGAGATAATATTTTATCGAATACTTTACTCATTCCAATTAGTATTCCTAAGGGTACTCCTATTAACAAGGAAAAGAAAATAGACAAAAATATTCTATAAGTACTAAATAAAATATCATATAAAAAATTATTTTTTAGAAGTTTAATAAGTTCTTCTACTGTAGATTTTGGAGAAGGAATCATATTTTCACCTATAGCAATAGTCAAAATATACCAAATTATAACTACAGATATAACTCCATATAAATTATTAATTCTCTTTTTAATCATATAACTTTCCTCTTACTTCATTACATACTTGGAAATATTCCTGCTTTTTTCTTATATTCTTATCTCCAAAGTATTTATTATTTATTATACTGTCAATTTTTCCATCCTTCATAACAATAATATATTCCCCGAGAAATACTGCCTCTTCAATATTATGAGTAACAAGGATCATTGTATTATTTCTTTTGCTTCTTATATCTAATAGCAAATCCTGGATTTTTTCTTTATTTATTGAGTCCAAGGCTGATGTTGCTTCATCTAATAATAAAATTTCTGGATTGCTTATTATTGTTCTTCCAATAGCTACTCTTTGTTTTTGTCCTCCACTTAATTCCCCTGGATATTTATCCTTTAAATCATATAAGCCTAATTCTTTTAATATACTATCAACTTTAACTTTCTTTTCCTCTTTAGAAATCTTAAAAGAATTTAACCCTAGTTCAATATTTTTATACACAGTAAACCAATTAAAAAGGCCTAGATTTTGAAGTATTAAGGATGTCTCTCCCCCTATTTCAAGCTTCCCTTCATAATTTGAAATAAGCCCTGCTATAGTATATAGCAGGGTTGTTTTTCCACATCCAGACTTACCAATAATAGCATAGGATTTTCCTTTTTCAATAAATAAACTTAAATTATCTATTGCTTTTTCTTCACCATACTTTACTGTTAAATCTTCTATATTTATCATTACTTTACAAATTGTCCTTCCAATAAATCTTTAGCTTCTACAGTTAAATCTTTATTTAAAGTTTTTTCAGTCCATTCAATTATGCTTTCTACATATTCATCACTTGGAAGGGAAGCTTTTTTATATGTAGGTAAAGTCATATTATCCTTAATTTCTGGTTTTATATTTGGTATTTTTTCTATTAAAATATCCTTTGCAATTTCAGGATTATTGTTTATTTCTTCAACAGCCTTATTATACGCTTCATGGAAAGCTTTTATTGTATTTGGCTTTTCAGAAATAGCTTTTCCTGTAAAGACCATACAGTCTGGTGAATATTCATCATCCATACCATATACTACTTTTGTTAATCCTTGTAACTCACCATTTGATGCTACTGGCTCAGGGAATATTCCCATATCAGCTTGTCCAGTACTTATTGCTGAAAGTCTTGCTGGTATTTCTGTAATAAATAACTTTTCTAAGTTATAATCCTCTGAAAGCCATAAATCTGCTAAATAATTTGTTACACTAACCTCCATCATAGCAACCTTGATATCCTTCTTATCTTTAGAACCTTCATTCATTAGAACAGGGAAAGTTCCATCAGTCATTGTAGTTGCTTTTATATCAAATCCACCTTCTACATTAGTTGCTACTGCAATAAAGTCTGTCATTGCACCATCTATTTGATAGCTTTGAAGAGCGCTTTGTCTATTTTGAGCATTAGTATAAATTTCTATTTCAACGTCAATACCTGCTTCTTCAAAATACCCCTTCTTTTCTGCTATTAAAATTGGAGCTGTGTCAACTGCAGGCATTAATCCAATTTTTAATGTCTTATCCTCTTCTACCTTTGTTTCATTTCCCTTAGCGGTACATCCTATAACCATAGTTGAAAGCACTAGTAATAAAATCCCTAATAATTTTTCTCTTATTTTCCCCATTTATGATCTCCTCCATTTTTATGTCCATACACATTATATAAAAAGATTGTTATTTTTTCAACAATAATGTGCAAAATATTAGAACTTTTTATTACTTTATATAATTTAACACAATAAAAAAATCATTTACATATACCAAGCTTTATTAAAGGAAAATAAAAGTATAGTTATACAATTAACAATTCATATAAAAAATGTGGACATATGTAACTTTGCTTATTCCGTCGCTTCGCTCCAAGTCAACGCAAACTTACATATAAAAATATGTTGATTATTTTTTTATTAAGTGTTATTATAATTAAGCAGTTGGTACGTAAGTGCTGATTACTTGTGGGGCTTGGTTTGTCTTTCGCCGGATTACCAAGCTCCACTTTATTTTTAGAAAGAAATGGTGAAAACTATGAATTTTAGTGATTTAAATATAAAAGAAAATTTAATAAAACTATTAAATAATAATGGAATTACAGCTCCAACTTCCGTTCAGCAAGAAGTAATTCCTGAAGTTATTAATGGAAATGATGTAATAGCAAAATCAAAGACTGGCTCTGGTAAGACTTTAGCTTTTCTACTGCCTTTACTACAAGGTATTTCTAGTAAATCTAAAGAAACTGAGGTATTAGTTTTATCTCCAACAAGAGAGCTGGCTATTCAAATTACTGAGGAAGCTAATAAATTCAATATAAATAATATTGGTATATTAGCTGCCTATGGTGGAAAAGATATTGGATCTCAATTAAGAAAATTAAATTCAGGTATTAATTTGATTATTGCTACCCCTGGTAGACTTATAGATCATCTTGAGAGAAAAAATATTAATTTAAAGAAAATAAAAACTATTGTAATTGATGAAGCCGACCAAATGCTTTTTATGGGTTTTAAAAATGAAATTGAGAAAATAATGACTTTTACTCCTAAAAAAATACAAGTTTTATGTTTCTCTGCTACCATTGACCCGAAAGTAAAAAAACTTGCCTATAGGTATATGAATAATCCAGCAGTTATTGATATATCTGAAGAAGAGAGCAGTAAACTTCCTGATATTACTCAAGAAGTTATAAAAACTACTGATAGATGGAAGTTTGATTCTTTATGTAAGGTATTAGAAGAAGATAATCCCTTTATGTCTATTATATTCTGTAGAACAAAAAGAAGAGCTGATGAACTTGAAATGAAGTTAGCTGAAAGAGGTGTTAAAGCTGCTAAATTGCATAGTGACATTCCTCAAAATAAAAGAGAAAGAATTATGAAGGATTTTAGAAATTGCAATATCCAATATCTTATAGCAACAGATGTTGCCTCTAGGGGAATCGATGTATCAGGAGTAACACATATTTATAATTATGACATACCCGAAAATGCTGAAGCTTATATTCACAGAATTGGTAGAACTGGCCGTGCTGGAGATAAGGGCTATACTTGTTTATTCACTGCTCCAAAAGATTATAGGGTTCTAAGTGAAATAGAAAACTTTATTGGCTTTAAACTTTCAGAAAGAAAAATTTAGATAATAAAAAGATTGCGAAGCACTTTTTTAATGTACATTCTACATTTTTTTGCTTCGCAATCTTTAGATTTTATTCAATTTCTATTATTGAGCTTTCATCAATTATTTCTTCTGCTTTTGGCAAAATTACTTGAAGGATACCATTCTTGTATCTTGCTTTAATATTATCTTTATCTAAGTTTTCAATATAGAAAGTTCTTGATACTTTTCCGCAGCTTCTTTCTTTTCTTATATAGTTACCTTTACTATTATCTATAATCTCTTCTTTCTTAGCTGAAAGTGTTAGGTAATTGTCTTTATATTCAAGAGTTATATTTTCCTTTTTAAATCCCGGTAATTCTGCTTCTAGCAAATATTCCTTTTCTGTTTCTTTAATATCAACCTTAATTGCTGAAGGTCTCTTTTCAAAAACATCATTAAATAAAGAATCAATTCTTCTAAATTCATCAAAAGTATAAGGAATTAATCCAAACATAAATAACAACCTCCTTTATTTATCTTATATTTTCTTCTTTCAATTATATTATACT
>JAAYOT010000033.1 GCA_012520205.1 Clostridiales bacterium | reverse complement strand
TGAAACCTGACAACTGTACTTACTCTTCTTCCACTCCAAAGAAGCTAAGGCCGCCAAAGGTTATGAAGGTTAAGCCTGTTACAAGTATGTTTTTTATGATGAATAAATCTTTTAAGAATATATTTGTTAGCAGGTTATACACTAGGAAAATTAATACTGCTAATAAAAGATATATTATTATATTTGCTCCAGATAGATATAAATCCATATGTTTTTTAACTTCTCTAAGGTTAATGATTAAGCTTAAGGAGGAGGTTATAAAAATTGTTATTCCGTAACCCATAATATTTATTTTAGTATTTCCAATTAGAAAATATAAACATATTATTTCTAAAAGAGAAACTATTAATGAGTTTTTTAATATTACCCCTTGTTTACTTAATCCATTTAATATTCCAAACATTGTATTGGCTGTAAAGAATATAGGTGCACTAAGAGAAATTATCCTTATATAATTGCCTAAATCATCTCTTGAATAAAACATTTTGCCAAGGGAATCAGGAACTATGTTGCAGACAACTGTTGTAGCCAGCCCTAGTAAAAATGCTATTTTCATTACCTTTTTAATTCTTATAGTTGCATTATAGTAATCTCCCTTGCTTAAGGTTTCAGAAAGATCTGGAACAATAAGAGAGTTTATGGAAGCTATAACTATTATTGGGAAAACAACTATATTTAGTGCCATACCATTAAACTTACCTATAAGGCCTAAAGCGGCAGTAGCATCAAAGCCAGCATGAACTAGCCTTCTAGGAATTAATAGGGTTGAAAAGGTAGAAAATAAGTTTCCTAAAAAGCCATTTAAGCATAAGGGAAGGGCAATAACTAAAACATTAAATAATAGTTGTGATCTTCTTTCTGGCTCTGATGTACTTACAGGTATCTTTTTCTTTAAAGATTTATAGTAAATAAATAGTAAAATTAAACTTTGCAATTCACCAATGGCTAAGGATACATAAGCCAATGTCACCAAAGCAGTAATGGTTTTAGCTTTAAAGAAATATATAAGCAGGGTAATTACAATAATTCTCATGGCTTTTTCAGAAATATCAATTATAGAAGGAACTGTTATTTTTGAAACACCATAAAAATATCCCTTTAAGATATTTGATAAAGCAATAAATACCATAGCAGGGGTGGTTACCCTAATTGCATTAATGGTTCTAATATCATGAATTCCATATTTACTTATATAAGGGGCAAGAAAGAATACTAAAACTCCTATTAAGATTGACCAAATAATATTAAAGCCTGCAACGGTATTAATAGTATTATGTATATTATTATATTGTCCCTTAGATTTATATATAGCTGAAGTTTGAGAGATAGCAGCAATTATTCCAGCTGTCATCAAACATATAAATAAATTGTATACTGGCATTACAAGGCCATATAGCCCCATTCCTTCAGGGCCTATAAGTTTTGATAAGTAAATTGAAAAAATAAAGCCTAAGATTCCTGTTGTTATATTTGATAATGTTAATACAAAAGAATTTTTAAAGAAACTACTGTTATTCACTGCAATACCCCCTTAATACACTTATATCTATTCTGATTTTAAGGAAAATATTACATAAGAAAAATACTTATAAGAAGAACAAAATTGTAAATTTATAAGCTTAAAAAGTAATAATTTATTTATTTATAAATATAAATTAAACATAATAACTGATATTTTATTTGTTTAAAATTGGAGGGATATTGGGTGAAAAGATTTATTAAATTTATATTAGCAGCTCTAATCATAGTTTCTTTATCTTTTGGTATCTATAAATTTAAAAATAGCTATGATTTTAATATTATTAATAAGGATATTAATTTATCAATAAAGATAAAGGGAATCAAAGATGCTAGAAGCTTTGACTTTGATGAGGAAGGAAACATATATCTAGCCTTTGAAAATACATTAAAAATAATAAATAAAAATGGAAATAATGGTGTTATTATTAGAGATAGCCAATTTGATATATTAGATATATTGTATTATAAAGAAAAGTTATACATAGCAAGTGATAATAGAATATTAGAATATGATTTATCTACAAATGATTACAAGGAATTGGTTACAAATATCCCAAACCAAGGAATAAATAAAAAAGTAAATTTGTTAATAAATGATGATAAATTATTTTTTTCAATTGGCAGTAATACAAATGATGGAATAGTAAATAAAAAGGGAGAAGCCTTTGAAATTGCTACAAATAACTGGACCCTAGTAGGAGATAATTATGGAGAGGGAAAAACAGGGGCTTTTTCACCTTATTCAATCAGTACTGAAAAAGGACAAACTGTAGAAGGGCATAAATTGGGGAATGCAGCTATACTAACTTACGATTTAAAAAATGGAGAAATACAATTATTTTCCCATGGAATAAGGAATATTGCCGGCTGGGATATAAGCAGCGAAGGCAAAATAGTTGCAGTTGTAGGGGGAATGTTAGATACAACAGTAAGAGGAATAAAAAATGATAGGGATTATATATATGAAATTAATGGAGATAGATGGTATGGGTGGCCTGATTATAGCGGTGGGGACCCAATAACCTCTCCTAGGTTCACAGATGGCGATCCTCACAAGTTTTTGATAAAAAATCATACAACTAATAATCCAGATGCCCCAATTTTTCAATATAGAGATGTGGCTGCATTAAATGGTTTAGCAGTTGATAAGGAAGGAAAGTATTTTGAAAAGGATACTCTTATAGTTGCAGATAATAAATTAGGATCTTTATATTCTTTGACACCGAAAGGAAATTTAATAGATATAGCAGATTTAGGTAATACAAGTAAAATAGAAAAAATTAAATTTTGTGAAGAGGGCTTTTATATATTAGATAGTGGCTTTGGATCCTTATATGTATTAAATAAAACTAATTTTAGTAACGGATTTAACTTACCTTACGTAATATGGGCCTTTATAATAACTTTTATTATTTTATTAATTTTAGTCATATTAATTAAAAATAAGAGGAATGAAAAGAGAGTTAAGTAAATATAATTATATAAATAAAAGTTATGTAAATAGGAGGTAAAGTGGGGATGAGCAAAACATTAATATTAAATTTAAGAGATACAAAGCTAGAAGGAAATATTCTTGATGTGGGAGAAAGCTTTGGAGTTATATATAATATTTCCAAGGATATATTTGGAGAAATTGCAGTAGATTATGTTGCTTCAGATAATAACAACAAGATAATGGAAAATGATTATGATACATGTACAATGTTTTTTTATCTAAGCAGCCTTTGGAGCAATTCCAATAAGGCCAGGCTTTTAGAAGAAGTAACTAAATATTTAAAAGTTGGAGGGAAAATTTATATTTGGGATATTAATAAGGA
>JAAYOT010000032.1 GCA_012520205.1 Clostridiales bacterium | reverse complement strand
ATAATATCTAGGTGGTTTGTAGGTTCATCTAATAATAGGAAATTAGATTTAGATAGCATTAGTTTAAGTAAATTTATCCTACATTTTTCTCCACCACTTAAGGTTTTTATTACTTTAAAGACATCATCTCCAGTAAATAAAAAGGAAGCAAGCACACTTCTTAATTTTGAAACTGTAAGGGTAGGGAATTCATCCCATACTTCATCTATTATTGTTTTATCTAAGTTAAGGTCAGATTGTTCTTGGTCATAATAGCCTGTATTTACATTAGTCCCAAGGATAACCTTACCGCTGTCAGCCTTAATTTTATCTAAAATTATTTTAAATAAAGTAGTTTTTCCTCTTCCATTTTCACCTATTAATGCAACTTTTTCTCCCCTTTTAATATCCATGTTTAGGTTTGTAAAAAGAGTATTGCTTCCATAGCTTTTAGATAAATTTTCTATATGAAGTACATCATGACCACTTTTTACTGCCGTTTCAAACTTTATTTTAGAAGGATCCTTTTCTTTATCAGGAGCTTCTAACCTGTCCATTTTTTCTAAGGCCTTTTCCCTGCTTTCTGCAGCTCTTATGCTTTTTTCTCTATTGAAGCTTCTAAATCTTTCAATAATAGCTTCCTGCCTTTTTATTTCTGCCTGCTGCAAATTATAAGCTTTAAGCTGGGCTTCATAATTTTTTCTTCTTTGCTCAATAAATTTTGTATAAGGCACATTGTAACAATTAACATGGCCATTAATAACTTCAAAAGTATTGTTAGTTACACTATCTAAAAAGAATCTATCGTGGGAAATAACTAAAATAGTACCCTTATAACTTTTTAAATATTCTTCAAGCCATTCAATTGCATCTAGGTCTAGATGGTTTGTAGGTTCATCTAATAAAATTATATCAGGATTTTTAAGAAGAAGCTTACATAGAGAAACCCTTGTTTTTTGGCCACCACTAAGAGTCTCTATTAATTTATCAAAATCTTCTTCTAAAAAGCCAAGACCTTTTAAAACTCTTGATATTTCTCCCTTATAACTATAGCCGCCCTTGTTAGTATAAACATCCTGTAATGTTGTATAGTTTTTAATTAACTTATCATAATAGGCTGCATTAGATTCATCATAAGGTTCATTCATTTTAATTTCTAAGTCTTTAAGTTTATTTTCTATATCTATAAATTCTTTAAATACTAAATTCATTTCTTCGTATATAGTATTTTCTAAATCTAAATCTATATGTTGACTTAAATAACCGATAGTTTTATTCTTATCAATAAAAACCTCACCAGAGTCTTGAGTTAATTCTTTTGATATAATTTTAAATAAAGTAGACTTACCTTCCCCATTAGCTCCAATAATTCCAACCTTGTCGCCTTCATTAATTGAGAAAGTAACATTTTTTAAAACTTCTCTTATTCCATAGCTTTTAGATATGGATTTACAACTTAAAACTATCATTTTTTCCTCCTAGTTTACTTTATCTAAACATACGTAAAATTTATGAATCTAAATTTTATTATACTATAAGCCATTAACCCAATCAAACGAGAAAGCAGTTTTCAGGTTTTAGTTTTCAATTATAGTTATCAGTTAAATTTAGAATGAGAAATGAGTTTAAAAAAAGATTTTATAAAAAACAAAAGAAGTTGCTGTATAGCAACTTCCTCAACTGAAACCTGAAACTTGAAAACTGAAAACT
>JAAYOT010000271.1 GCA_012520205.1 Clostridiales bacterium | reverse complement strand
TCACTTTTAGGTTCCTCACTTTTGGATTCCTGATTTTTAGATTCCTCACTCTTTGGTTCCTCATTTATTTGCTCATAGGAATACTCTAGAGGAATTTCACTAGAATCATCATAAAAATTATTTATTGCTTTGGCTGGAACTACAGTTACAATATTAAAGGTTAAAACCATGGTGATAATCTTATTTATTATTTTTTTATTCATTTTCTTTAGTGCCTCCTTTCAAGCTTATTATTACCAAAAAAAATAAAAATATGATATAGTAATTCACATACTATATCATATTTTCATTTTGTTAATAACTTATATTATCTTTTTACTCAACAATACCATAAATTAATGGAATTTCCTTTTCTAAGGAATCTGAAATAATTATATTCTTTAATAATTCCTTCCTAGCTTCTTCAATATTATTTTCATCATTACTATGAATGTAGGCTAATACATCTCCCTTTTTAACTTTATCTCCTCTTTTTTTATTGAACATTATTCCTACTGATAAATCTATAATGCTTTCTTTTGTCTCTCTTCCTGCACCAATCTTCATAGCAATAATTCCTACTTGTTCTGCATGAATTTTTGAAATTACCCCATCTTGTAAGGCAGTAACTTCAACTATATGTTTAGCCTTAGGGAATTTATCTAGATCATCAATAAAGGATTCGTCTCCTCCCTGGGCTTTAACAAACTCCTTTAATTTTTCAAGGCCCTTTCCATTCTTTATATTTTCTTCTAATAAAGCTTTTCCTTCTTCGAAATTTTTTGCCTTTTTAGCACAAACTAACATATTGCTTCCTAACGTTAAAGTTAGATCTAATAAATCCTTTGGTCCATTTCCCTTTAAAAGTTCTATTGCTTCCTTAACTTCAAGAGCATTTCCAACTGCATTTCCTAAAGGTTGATCCATATCAGAAATTACAGCTATTGTTTTTCTTCCTAGGGAATTACCTATATCAACCATTTCTCTTGCTAGTTCTTTTGCCTCTTCAGGAGTCTTCATAAATGCTCCTTCTCCAACTTTTACATCAAGAACAATAGCATCAGCACCAGCAGCGATTTTTTTACTCATAATACTAGATGCAATAAGGGACATATTTTCAACAGTTGCCGTAACATCTCTTAGGGCATATAATTTTTTATCAGCAGGAACCAAATTAGCACTTTGACCTATTATACTTACTCCAACTTCATTTGAGTTTCTAATAAAGTCTTCTTCTGATAGCTCTACTGAAAAGCCTTTAAAGGATTCTAATTTATCAATTGTTCCACCAGTATGACCAAGACCTCTCCCTGACATCTTAGCTACAGGAACTCCTAAAGATGCAACTAAAGGTGTTAAGCAGATACTAGTCTTATCACCAACCCCACCAGTTGAATGTTTATCTACTTTAATCCCCTTAATTGATGATAGATCTATTTTATCTCCTGAATTAACCATTGCCATAGTAAGATTCTTTGTTTCTTCTTTTGACATTTTATTAAAAAAGATAGCCATTATTAAGGCAGAGGCTTGATAATCTGGTATTTCTCCATTAGTGTATCCCTTAACAAAAAACTCAATTTCCTCCTTAGTTAATTCCATTCCCTTTCTTTTTTTTAATATTATGTCATACATCCTCATAATTTTTCCTCCTAAACAAGAACCCATAAAAAGTTCTTAATAAACTTCATTTTATTATTATGCTCTAGGATGGGAGTTTTTATATACTATGTTTATTTTATCATTATTTATTATCTCATAGTAAGTATCCATATAAGTTAAGACCTGATTGCCTAGTAACTTTTGTACAGCTCTAACATTAGCTCCATTTTGCAGTAAATGCACAGCAAAAGAATGCCTAAATGTGTTTAAATTGACATCTTTTTTGATTCCTGCTTTATGGGCATACTCTTTTACAATTCTCCAAACTCCTTGTCTTGTTAAATGGTTGCCATTTAAATTAACAAAGAGATTGTCCACACCCGATGATGCAATTTGATCTCTAATTTTCAAATATTCTTCTAAAGCTCTTACTGCACTTCTTCCAATAGGTATTAATCTTTCATAGTTTTTATTATCATAACATTTTACAAAACTTAATTCTAAGTTAACATGTTCAACCTTTATTCCAATAATTTCAGAAACCTTCATTCCTGTAGCATACATAAGTTCAAGTAAGGCATTATCACGAATTCCTTTATTGGAATCTTTATCAATTATTTTTATTATTTTATCTACTTCTTCAACGGTTAAAATAACTGGTAATTTTTTTGTAGTTGATGTATTTTTATAATAAATCTTAGGTATTTCATCTACTACTTCTTGATCTTTTAAATAATTATAGAAGCTTCTTAGACTTATCACTATTCTGTTTATTGATCTTTCTGATTTTCCTTGTCCTAGCAAATATTGAATATATGAAGAAACTGAAACATTATCAGTTTCATTAATATTTAAATTCTTGCTATTTAAATATTTTACATATAAGTTCACATCAGTTACATATGCATAAACAGTGTTCTCACTTTTATGACTTTTTAATAAGGCTTCCTTGTAATCATTCACAATTTCTTTCATAATTCTCCCCTATCCTAATATATTATTAATTCGACAAAAAACCGATCAATCCTTCTTTATCTTCATTAGATTAGGTTAATTTATAAACTTTTGTTAAGATAAATTTTATCAATCCTGGACTCATGTAGCACTCAATTAATACTCCTATTGAAAAGAGAATCAAAAAAAATCCATATTTCATTGTTAAAGACTCCAGTCTTATTTTAGTTCCTTGTCCATTAAAAAATTTTGTTTTAAATTTCAAAGAAGATAATTCTAAAGAAATTATGCTAATTCCAATAAAAAAAGGTATATAAAAAATATTTTGTGGAACTGTTGAAACTAAAGCTATCCAAAACCCCTTTCCATCGAAGGTAGTTAATAAAAAACTAAAGGTATATCCTAGAGTAAAACCCTTGATTAGATCAATAATTAAAATAATTGGTGCACCAAACTTAGTAAATCCTAAGGCTATAACAAGTAAAATAATAATAATGTTATTTTTAATAATACTTATTAAGAGCTGATTATTTTCTACCTGCTGAAGATTTAGGCTTTTAATAAATTCAGTAAAATAACTAGATAAACTATCTGCATCTATTCCATCCATATATTTTATGGTATATGAGCCCAGTAATATACCTACAAAGAAGAATGATACCACTAGTAAGTAAAAAATTTTATTATCTCTAAAATTTGAATTAATTTTTTTAATTATATCCATATTATTCCTCCTAATAACAGCTATAGAACATAATATGATTTGATTTTCGGTATTATTCATAATTGAATATATGTAAAATTAATTATTTTCTATAAAAAAACTGCTTCATAATTAATACTATGAAACAGTTTTTTTATTTATTAATAAAATTTTAGTTTTTTTGGCATTTTACCATAATAAATTTGAAGGGAGGTACATTTTCCCTATTTTTATGAGGCTCATCAATTTCGGAATATTCTATTAGACCATATTCTCCAAACTCTTTTTCTATTGATTCAGAATCATAAAAGAACATTTTTAATTCTTCTCTTATTTCAAAATAGTCCTTATCTAATTCTTTACCCTTACCAAACATTAGATTGTTCTTTGAAATAGTTGTGAAAATCATATATCCATTAGGCTTTAACTGATTATAACAATCCTTAATAAACTTTTCTCTTTCACTTCTACTTAATAAATGAATAAGGGCATAACAAAATATTCCGTCATAAAGCTTATTCTCAAAGGGCATATCAGTTACGGAACCTTTGAAAATATTAATATCAAGGCCATTTTCCTTTGCTAAATCTATTGCAGTTTTAGAAATTTCAATACCTGTTACATTTATTCCATTATC
>JAAYOT010000270.1 GCA_012520205.1 Clostridiales bacterium | reverse complement strand
CTTTTGTAAAATATTTTCTTTGTGCATAAAAATATTTTATCATAAATCCTAAACTCATGGAGTCTAGGATTTATTTTTTTGCACAAAAAGGGACTGTGCACTAATTATTAGTGCGACAGCCCCTTATAATTCTAACATTAACATTATATTTTTCTCAATTACAATTTATTTATACATTGGTTGTCTTTTTCCATGCCAGAAATTATCTGCAAATTTACTAATCCAAGGGATTACCCAATAATCTAATCCTAAAGTTCTTCCAGCTCCACCCATTAAAGCAATTGAACCGAAGAAGTACCAAAGTATATCCCAACCAGCCATTGCACATAGAATGAAGTTAACAACCATTCCAGCTGATGCAACACTAGCTAAGAATGTGAATAATCCAGCTATTAAAGCTAATCCCATTCCTATTTCAAGGAATACAACTATTCTTTGGAACCATACAGCTACTTCTGGATTTGGCATCATAATTTCCATTATTGCTGCATACCAACCAGGCATTTTACTAATAATTGGAGTTGCCCATTCTGTTGCTGCTTCTGCTGCTTGTGAAGCTCCTGATGCTGCATCACTTGCTCCTGAAGCTGCATCTTGTAACCATTCAAATGGCATTTTTACATTACCAGCCTTAACCCAGCTGTCATCACCAATCTTAATTTTGTTAAAGAAACCTGTACCATCAAAGTTCCACATTTTTTCCCAAACTGCGTCACCAACTAATTTTTTGAAACCTTCAATAAACCATAATACACCTATATAAATTCTAAGTGGTACTAACCATAATCTATTAGCCTTAGAAGATAAGTGACCTCTTACAAAAGATCTCTTGTGTTCCATATTAAAGAACTCATGTTGTGAATAGCTATAACATGCATGTATATTATTTACTCCCCATAGGTAATGTAAGTTAACTAAGTGCTTCATTAACATTGCAAAGAATCCTGATAACTTCATTCCCATTAAGTTAGCAACACAATATCTTCCTCCAATAGAAACCATAAATCCATGGTATTTTCCTTGGAATTTTACCATTTCCTTATCTTCTATTGATGCAACTATATTATTAACAACTGTATCTGCAGTTTGAATAGCTGCTTCAACTATTTGAGGAGTTCCCTTACCCTTTTCTTCTTCATAGTAAGCCATATCACCAACTACAAAAACATTTTCCTTACCAACAGCTTGCATATATTCATTTGTTTGTAGTCTTCCTGTTCTTGCAGTTTCTAGGCCATATTCTTTTGCTTCTTGATTTCCTTGAATACCACAAGTCCATATTAATGTATTTGTTTTTATTTTATTTCCATTCTTTAAAATTACTTCATTCTTAGTAACTTCAACGATAGGAGAATTCTTTAAAATTTCCATTCCATGTTTAGTCATGTATCTTTCAGCTTTATCAGCTTGATCTCTGTCTAACATGTTTAATATAGTTCCCATAGCTTCAACAACTTTTAAAGTTACTTCGCTTTCATCTACATTATACTTATTCGCTAAGACACTTTTCCATTCTAAAAGTTCTCCAGCCATTTCAATACCAGTAAAACCAGATCCTGCTACAACAAATGTTAGCATTTCTTTTCTCTTATTAGCATTTTTTTCTATGCTTGCTTTTGCAAACATCTCTTGAATATGTTCTCTAATTCTTAGTGCATCTTCAAATGACCATAGAGTAAATCCATTTTCTTTTACTCCTGGAACTCCAAAGAAAGCAGGCTCACTACCTGTACCTATTACTAAGTAGTCATATTCATATTTTTCATTTGTAGTTTTTACTACTTTTTTATCAGTATTAACTTCTTCTATATAATCTATAACTACATTAACTTTCGTTTTACCAAAAATTTTAGCTAATTCTACTTGTACTGATTCAGGATGAACTCTTCCACCTGCAACCTCATGTAATTCAGTCATTAAAGTATGATATGGATTCTTGTCTATAAGAGTTATTTCCACATCAT
Organism: Clostridiales bacterium; assembly: GCA_012520205.1. Lineage (GTDB taxonomy): Bacteria > Bacillota > Clostridia > Clostridiales > Clostridiaceae > Clostridium. The sequence goes on along the minus strand of JAAYOT010000270.1, from coordinate 990 downwards.
TATTTTTCTTATATTTCTTTGCTAATCTTTTAGCAGTTTGGACACCACCGTATCCTGCTCCAAGAACAACTATCTTATTTCTTGACATGTTGTGCACCTCGTCCCTTCATAAAAATAATTCTTAAATTGTATATTTTATTCTATATATAATACTATCATATGTCCATATAAAATAGTTATTTATTTTGTCGAATTTTTAACAATAATTTTTAAACCAATTTTCCTTCTTGAACTCTAAAAAAGGCTTAATAAAGCCACTCAATCCTATTCTCTTATATTTATTGAAATAAGTTTTTCTTATCGATATAAGTAATTCGAATATCAAAAATCATTTTAAATGTGTATAATTAGTTCGTAAATAATTACATTAACAAAAAATACAAAAGATAATCAGGGAGGATTTTTTATGAAACTAAAGAAGATTACAAGCCTATTAGTAGCTGCAGCATTAACTTCTGCTATATTTGTTGGATGTGGAAATGCTGATAAGAAAACTGAAGCTGCCTTAAAGGATGGTACATACACAGCTGAATTAGAAGCAGATGAAAGAGGCTATGTAGCAAGCATAGAAATAGAAGTTAAAGATGGAAAAATAGCTTCTGTTAAATACGATGAAGGTAAAGATGGCGAAAGTAAATTAGATAATGAAGAATATAATACTAAAATGAAAGATAAAAGCGGAAGCAGTCCAAAAGAAGCTTATCCAGCTTTAGAAGCTGCATTAATTGAAAAACAAGATGTACAAGCTGTTGATACAGTAACTGGTGCTACTAGTACATCAGATTCATTTAGAACTTTAGCTGAAAAGGCTTTAGAATCTGCTAAATAGTATTATTTAGTATTAAGACTTTAGGTTTTTGGCCGTTAGTGTAAAATAATTGTAGGGAAAAATACAAAAAAGAATAGCCCCATATGTTATGATAGAAGTGTCAAAAAACAAAAATCATAATAAAGGAGGCTATTCTTATGAATACAATTATACACGAAATT
>JAAYOT010000269.1 GCA_012520205.1 Clostridiales bacterium | reverse complement strand
ATATCTTCAAAATATTTGCCTATAGGTGATTTTTTTATCCTATTATTTTGAACATTGCTAAGCCCGTTTGTAATAATAAGGAGTTTATAATCAATGTGTAGATCTTTTACAAGAGGCAGGCTGTTTTTATATAAAAAAGAAGAGTTTGACAAATATTTTATATATACTTTTGCAAATTCATTTTCATCAAATTTAATATTTAATGTGTTTGATAAGATTTTAAATCTTTTAATTTTTAATTCTTTTTGAGTTATATTGCCTTTTTCATACTCTCTCCATAAAGTATCATTTATGTCTCTGTATATTGTTAGATGTTCTTCTCTTTTATATTCTATATTAAAATCAATTAAAGTATTTTTAATTGCATATTCTTCTGATTTTCTAAAATCAAATAATGTTTCATCAGCATCAAATATTAGTATTTCATATTTCATAATTTTTTGTTTTCCTCCCAATAAATATATTTATTATTTTATATTAATGAAGTTAATAATCCTAGTAAATTTTATTATATTTTAATGATGGAAGTATAAGTAATAAAGGGGGAATATTAGAATAATAACAATTTATAGAGAAAATAATAAAAATATTGTCAATTTGTAAATATATAGATATTGATTTTTGTGTTAGTTATATGATATGCTTTTAAATTGTGAAAATAAGGGGGGAATGTAATGGCAAAAAAGAGTAAAAAAATATCTAACAAAATAATAATTGCTATTGTAGCATGCTGTCTAATGACAGCCACAATAATAATAACGGGAAGTTCTGTTAATAGTAAATCAGCTTTGGAAAAAGAAGCTGAAAATAATCTATTCCAAACCGCTAAGCTTTATTCTGCCAATATAAATGAAGCATTACATTTAACAGATTACATTGTTAATAATCTTGAAGCATTAGTAAAGAATACTTTAGATTTAAAAAGTATTGATAGTGAAGATAAGTATATATCAAATTACTTAAATTCATTAGATTCATATATACAAGATATAATCAAAGAAGAAAAAGACTTACTTGGAGTTGCAATTGTTTTGGATCCTTCAATAACGAATGAAGTAAAGCAGCTAATTTATGAGAGAAAAAATATTGGTGGAGATATTTATAAAATTAATAAATTTGTTAAAGAGAATTTTGTTGAAGGCAAAGAGGATATGGAATGGTATTATAATGCAATAAATGTTAAAGAAGGGATATGGAGTGATCCTCATACAGATACAAGCTCAGAAAGTGTTAGAATGTCCTATACAAAGCCAATTTACATAGGAAATCAATTAATTGGAGTAGTTGCTGTTGATTTGTTTTTTGATGATTATGCACAATCTATTAAAGATTTAAGTGTTTATGAAAATGGCTATGCATTCTTATTAAGCGAAGATGGAAATTTCTTAGTTCATGAGGAACATAATGAAGAGGAGAATGTTAAAGAGGTAATAAATGGATTAAATCTTTTATCAGGTAAAGAGGGAATAGAAAACTATAAATTAGATGGTAAGGGACATATTTTAGCATATTCAAAATTACATAATGGTAATATTTTAGTTATTACCGCAAGTAAAACAGATATTTTTAAATCAATAAATGCAAGTATAGCATTTTCAATAATAATTACATTAATTGTATGTGTAGCAGTTTCAGCTTTTGCTGGAGTAATAGGCAAAAAAATAAGTGGACCGATTGTTTTTATAACTGAATTAGTTAATAAAATATCAAAGCTTGATTTTAGGGAAGATAAAAGGTTTTTAGCTATAAATAATTATGATGATGAAACGGGAGTCATAGGAAGGTCTGTGTTAAATTTAAGTAGAATAATAACTGATACCCTATTAAATATTAAGAATAGTGCAGATGAAACTTCAAATAATGTTTATAATTTAAATAATTCAGCAGATGAGTTAGTGGAGGCAGCTTCATCAATAAATAACGCTGTACTAGAACTAGCAAAAGGAGCTCAAGAACAAGCTGAAGAGGCTACCAATAGCTCTCAAAAACTATTGGATTTAAGTAAAATATTAGAAAATATGATATCAATAACAGATAATTTTAAAAATCAGTTTGAAAAATCAAAAAATGAAAATAAAAAAGGTATTGTATCTATAAACACTCTAATGGAAAAGATAGATGCAAATACTAAAATAGGAAATGAAACTAATAATAGTGTGAATGAATTAGCTAAAAAATCAGAATTGATTGAAGAGATAGTATATACAATTGAAGAAATTTCTTCTCAGACAAATTTACTAGCATTAAACGCTGCAATTGAAGCAGCTAGGGCAGGTGAAGCTGGGAAAGGTTTTGGTGTTGTAGCTGATGAAATAAGGGTGCTTTCAGAACAAACAGCAAATGCTACTAGGAGAATAGCCTCAATAATAAATGAAATAAGATATGAAATAAATAATAGCAAAAATAATATGGAAAAATCAGAAGAGACATTAAAAGAAGTAAATGAGGCTATGAATATATCAAAAGACGTATTTGAGAAGATTGAAAACTCTTTTGAACTTATGAATAAAGAAGTTGAAGTGTTAATTGATAATATTAATAATGTTGAAAAAAGCAAGGAAGAAGCAATTAATTCTATTCAAGGAATAATTGCAATATGTGAAGAGTCAGCTGCATCAACAGAAGAAGTATCAGCTATTGTAAATACACAGTTAAGTTCAACAGAAGAAGTTAAAAAGGCTATAGAAGAATTAAATAAAGTAGTTAACAATTTAGAAGAAATGACAAATGAGTTTCAAATGTAAAAAGAAAAGGCAGTTTTAAATTAAAAACTGCCTTTTCTTTTTTGTATATTTTAACATATTAGTCTTCTGATTTTTATACAAAAGCACACTGGAATAATATAGAATAACAGTATAAAATGTGATGATAAATATATCTATAGCAATTATTCATATGATAACAATAGAAAGTAAGGTGAAAAAATTGATTGAAGTAAGAAATTTAAATAAACAATTTAAAATGAATATAAAATATCCAGGTTTTAAAGGTGCGATAAAGTCATTTTTTTCTAATAAATATACCATAAAAACTGCTGTAGATAATATAAGTTTCAATATATCAGATGGTGAAGTAGTAGGATATATTGGTGCAAATGGAGCTGGAAAATCTACTACAATAAAAATGATGACAGGAATTCTTACGCCAACAAGTGGAGAAATAATAGTAAATGGAATTATTCCTTATAAGGATAGGCAAAAAAATGCAAAAGATATTGGAGTTGTATTTGGACAAAAAACTCAATTGTGGTGGGACTTGCCTCTATCAGAAACTTTTACTTTGCTAAAGGATATTTATGAGGTAGAAGACAAGGAGTTTAAAGAAAGAATGAAGTTCTTAAATGAAGTTTTGGAATTAAATGATTTTATCCTTACACCTGTTAGGGCTCTTTCTTTAGGTCAAAGAATGAGGGGAGACTTGGCGGCTGCACTAATTCATAATCCAAAGGTTGTTTATCTGGATGAACCGACAATAGGTCTTGATGTAGTAGTAAAGGACAATGTAAGAAAGGCTATTAAAAAATTAAATGAGAAATTTGGCACTACAGTAATATTAACAACTCATGATCTAAGTGATATAGAAGAGTTATGTAATAGAATTATAATAATAGACAAGGGTAAGATGCTATATGACGGAAATTTAGAAAATCTTAAAGAAAAGTATGGATATATGTCAACTGTAGAAATACAAACTAAAAGAAGAATACAATTAAAAGAAGTTGAGTTTATAAAAAATCTAGATAAAGAAAATATAGACATTACTATAAAAGCAAATAATCTTGCTATAAAATTTAATAAAAACAATACATCTACAACAGAAATTACAAAAAGTCTAATGAATAAACTTGATATAGTAGATTTCTCAATAAACGAAACAAAGATTGAAGATATTGTTAAAAGAATATATAAAAACGAGGTGTAGAAGATGGGAAAAAGGAATAAATTTAAAGCTTATCTTCCCTTTGCAGTAAATGTATTTCAAAGACAATTATCCTATAAAGCAAATGTAATAATTTTTATATTTGGAGATATTATTATGCTTGCTGTTACCTACTATTTATGGAAAGGGGTATATGGAAGTTCTCCAGAAAGTATAATAAAGGGTTTTTCATTAGATGAAATGATTATATATGTATTAGTGTCCTTTATTACAATGCTTATGACCTCTGTTAATATAATTTATGATATTTCCAGGGAAGTAAAAGATGGCTCTATTGCAATTAATTTAGTAAGGCCTGTTAGTTATGAAAAAAGAATGTTGTTTCAATCATTAGGAAATATATTTTATAATTTTGTTACAATATTTCTTATATCCTTTACTCTAGTAAATATTCTTTTTTATCACTATAAAGGAACTTTAAGTCTTTTAAATGTATTGTTATATATAATTAGTACCATGTTAGGTGCATTAATTAATTTTTATTTTTCTTATTCCTTTGGCTTACTTTCCTTTAAGATAACTAATATGTGGGGATTATCACAGATAATGAATGCGATTGTAAACCTAATATCAGGAGCTTTAATTCCTATAACCTTTTTTCCAAGTATATTTCAAAATATTATTAATTTATTTCCCTTTAGTTCTTTAATTTATACTCCAACCATGATATATTTAGGCAAATTAACTGGTATAGAATTAGTAAAAGCTTTATCCCTTCAAATAATATGGATAATAATTTTAGCTGCTTTAGCAAAGTTTATGTGGGGAACTTTAGTAAAAAAACTTACCATTCTGGGGGGATAAATTAATGAAAAAGTATATAAAATTATATTTGAAATTTCTTAAACAGTATATAAAAACTTTAATTGAGTACAGGGTGGATTT
>JAAYOT010000268.1 GCA_012520205.1 Clostridiales bacterium | reverse complement strand
CTTGATTTACTATTTGAAGCTATACTTAAGCTTGAAACAATAGAAGAATGTTACAAATTCTTTGAAGATGTTGCTACTATAAATGAATTAAAGGCCTTATCTCAAAGATTGTCTGTAGCAAAAATGCTAAGGGAAAAAAGAGTATATACAGAAATTGCTGAAAAGACAGGGGCAAGCAGTGCCACAATCAGTAGAGTTAATAAATGCTTAAATTATGGAACTGGGGGATATAACACTATTCTAGATAGATTAGAAAATAAAGAAGAAAATTAGTGTTATACTTATAGATTTACTAAATAAGAGTTGACAAAGTGAGGTAAAAATATGGATAGAATGTTTGGAACAGATGGAGTTAGGGGAATTGCAAATACAGAATTAACTTGTGAAACTGCTTATGGTTTAGGTAGAGCTGGAGCTTATGTATTAACAGAGGGTACTCATAAGCCTAAAATATTAGTTGCTAAGGATACTAGAATATCAGGGGATATGCTGGAGGCTGCTTTAGTTTCAGGAATATTATCAGTTGGAGCAGAAGCAGTTATCTTAGGAGTAATTCCTACACCAGCAGTTGCTCATTTAATAAGAGAATATAAGGCAGATGCAGGCGTTATGATATCAGCATCTCACAACCCTGTAGAATATAATGGAATTAAGTTCTTTGACAACAAAGGCTATAAATTAAAAGACGAATTAGAAGATGAAATACAAAGAATAATAGAAAGTAACTTTGAAGGAGTTCCTATACCAACAGGAACAGCTCTTGGAAGATCCTGTGTAAAAGCTTCTGCTTTAGATGATTATGTAAACTATGCTCTTTCAACAATAGATGTAGATTTTAAAGGATTAAAGATAGCGTTAGACTGTGCAAATGGTGCTGCGTCAACTGCTGCAGTTAAAGCCTTTGAAAAGCTAGGAGCAGAAGTTCACGTAATTTATAATAAGCCAGATGGAACTAATATAAATGAAAATTGTGGTTCTACTCACCCAGAAGATTTACAAAAATATGTTGTAGCAGAAAAATGCGATTTAGGATTTGCCTTTGATGGTGATGCAGATAGATGTTTAGCTGTTGATGAAAAGGGTAACTTAATTCATGGTGACTTTATATTAACTATGTGTGCAAAGCAACTTAAAGATTCAGGAAAACTAAAGGATGATACTTTAGTAGTAACAGTAATGAGTAACTTAGGCTTAGATATAGCATGTAAAAGAGAAGGAATAAATATTATAAAAACAAAAGTTGGAGATAGATATGTTTTAGAGGAAATGCTTAAGGAGGGTTATACCCTAGGAGGAGAACAATCAGGACATATCATATTCCTAGACCACAACTCAACTGGAGATGGATTAGTTACAGCCCTTCAAGTTGCAGCAATAAGGAAGAAGGAAAATAAAACATTAAGTGAGTTAGCTTCAATAATGAAGGAGCTTCCTCAAGTTTTAGTTAATGCAAAAGTACCTAATGATAAAAAGAATATATACTTAGAAGATGAAGAAATAATTAAGGCAATAAAAGATATTGAAGAAGCATTACATGGGGTTGGAAGAGTTTTAATAAGACCTTCAGGAACAGAGCCTTTAGTTAGAGTAATGCTGGAAGGTGAAAACCAAGAAGAAATAGATAAGATGGCTAATGATTTAGCTAACTTAATATTAAGTAAAATCTAATTTGAAATTTTATAAAAAAGAGCTGTTTGCAACTATAATGGTT
>JAAYOT010000267.1 GCA_012520205.1 Clostridiales bacterium | reverse complement strand
GTTTTACACCCTATAAGACAGATGATTTCGATTTAAGACAACAACCACCACTTGGTAATATTCCTGGCCTTCCTGGTTTTCCGGGCTTTCCTGGTAGTGGTCCTGGCTCAGGTCCTTCCCAAGGCCCAAGTTCTCCAGCAGCAGGCTTAAACATAGGTCCACCACCAAATATAACCCCTAAAAAAAGTGATCCTGGAGTTCAATCACTATCTGCAGGTCCTAGTGGTCCTGGTGGTCCTACTGCTAAATTTGTAAGTCCTGGATCAATTAGTTTCTGCTTATTTAAATTTACTTATATATGGGAAAGAAAAGGAAGAAGCTATTGGACCTTTATTTTAAATGTAGATAGAAGAAGCGTTTCTGGCTTAAGATGGTTCCGCGGTAGATGGGGATTTTGGGGCATTGATTTAAGACAAATTGATTCTTTTGTATGCTATAGGGACAGCAGTACTTGCACAACTTGTAATAAAACAAGGGATTCCATAGAAGATAGCTTTGAATTTAAGAAAGAATATGGCCAAACTGGTGAAAAGAATGTTTATACTAGAGTTTTAACATCTGTTAATATACCAGAAGTTAAAGAAGATTATACAATTGATTACTTAGGAGAAGTAGATGGAGAAGAAGTAACAGCAAGAGTACCTTGCAAGAAAATGAGAAATAATAAATATAGGATAGTTCTAAAACTAACATATCCTGCAAAATTCCATAAGGACTTAATAAATGATCTGAACGAAGCTGCCTTGGATGCCTCTTATAAAGCTGAAGAAGCACTAAATTCTTTTAGAGATAGCGATGACTTCTATACACCACTAGATATTTTTGATTTTTCTACTCAAAACATTGATAAGGCATTAAATGCATTTGCTTCGGAATTCTACTCTAAAATAAGACCTTTGAGACTTTCTAAGGATACAGTAAAAGATATAGATTATTCTTTGGTTAAGGAGAAAGTTGTAGAAGACTGGCATGTAATATAGCTCTGCGAGCTATATTACAATTCAAAATGCATAATGCACAATGAAGGATGGCTTAGCGCTGCTAAACCATCTTTTTAATTAATTTTTAATTGTTAAATGTTAAATTTTAATTCTTATTATAGCCTATAGCCTTCTTCGGACAAACTGTAAGGCATTTTCCGCATTGAATGCAGTCTGGGTGGCTGAGTAAGTCTCCCTTGTATTCATAGGGTACTATTCCTAATGGACATTGCTTTTCGCATATCTTGCATGATATGCAGCTTGATGATACTTTTAATACTTTTTGGCTTTTTCTAAATTTTGATATAAAGGCAGCTATACTTCCCATAGGACAAAAATTGCACCAAGCTCTATGGTTATAAAAGAATGATAGGACTATTCCAATTATAGTTGTTATAACTATCATTCTATAAAATACCAGGCCTATTCCATAGAGATTACCCCAATTCTTAGAAATTCCCACTGCAAATATAGACATCATAACAATTATTACTAAAACTCTAAAAAAATTAGATTTTAAAAACTTAGGAACCTTTTTCTTCTTGCTAATTTTAGATAATACATTGTCATAAAAACTTCCCCTTGGACATATGTTTCCACACCAAAACCTACCCTTAAAAATAGAAACAACTATAGGTCCCAACATACAAATAATTGCTGCCAATGCAAATCTTAAATCAAATAGACTTAAGATAAGAAATGCAAATAATACAATGTAAGAATACCTTTTCCACAATTTTAATAATTTCCCCATTAATATAAGACCTCCGATTCCTGATTATTTTATCCATCGGTAGTTATTATATTAAAGGATTTACAGTTATTCTGTAACAATATCACAAAGGAGTTGTCAGGTTTCAGGTTTCAGTTTTCAGTTGCCAGGTTTTCCACCCTAACTCCAATCTCCCTATTAGCCATCCTATAAGCCTCATTTATTCTTTCTTCATTTGTCATTTCATTACCAAGAAGGGCATCTATAGTAATTTGATTTCTGTCCGGAAAATATTTATCTAAAACTCTGTTATCTATATATTCTTGATTTTCAATTGTATAATCATCTAATATATGCTTTATATTAAAACCAAGTTTACTTAGTTCTCTTCCTACTAATATGCTTCTATGGCATCTTATTGGGTCTTGCATTGCCCCTAAAAGTACAATTTTATAACCTTTATTTATTCCATTTTTAAGCCTTTCCACTCCTCTTTTAAAGGCTTCCTCCTGAACTACCCTTTCAAAGTCTGAAAACCCCTCCTTATTATAAGATTCCTTATTAGGTCTTTTAGCAGCAAACTCCTCTGCCATATAAATATAAGTAAAGCCTGCTTTAGTTAAGGAATATCTAATTGCCTCCTTATCAAATTGAACATTATATTTAGAATAAGGTGTTCCCCTAATATCTACAACACAGTTAATATCAAAATACTTAAGCATATCTATAAGCCTCTCTAATGAATAATTTGAATGACCTAAAGTATAAAGATCCATATTATCACCTCATCTTTTGTTATTAATTAAATAATTCTAACAACTCTTCTCTTGTTATCTTATTCAATACTTCTCCCTTTAAATTATTTTCCTCTATTATGCTGTTTATTAGTTCTCTTTTTTCATTTTGTAAGGCAACTATTTTTTCTTCAATTGTATCTTTAGAAATAAGCTTTATAACTTCTACTATATTCTTTTGTCCAAGTCTATGGGCCCTATCTGTTGCTTGGTCTTCTACTGCAGGATTCCACCATGGATCAAAATGAACTACTAGGCTGGCTGAAGTTAAGTTTAGTCCAACTCCTCCTGCTTTTAAATCATTTAAGCTTTCATCTTTTCCTCTTAAAAACTTTAACTTAAACTTTTCTTCACTATATAGGTAGCCTGGCATAATAAAATCAAAAATAGACCAAAGTTCTAAAAGGTTATTTTCAATTGGTGTTCCACTTAAAGCAAATTTACATTCACCCTTTAGTTTTTTAACTATTTCTGTAGTTTTTGAATCTTTATTTTTTATATTTTGAGCTTCATCAATAATTATAAAATCAAAGATCTTATCTATATAAAAGTCGAAGTCATTTTTTAAAGTACCATAAGTAGTTAAAAGGCAGTCATATTTTTTATAATCTTCTTTTACCTTGTCTCTCTCCTTTTTGTTGCCATGAATTATTCCAATTTTTAAGGAAGGTGCAAACTTAGAAAATTCATTTTTCCAATTATAAATTACTGCAGTTGGACAAATTACTAGGGACTTTTTATTTTTGCTAGATAAAAGAAGAGCTATAGTTTGAATAGTTTTTCCAAGGCCCATATCATCTGCTAATATTCCACCTAATGATAAGTTTTCAATCTGCTTAAGCCAATTATATCCTCTTACTTGATAATCTCTAAGTTTTGCTTTTAGCTTTTTTGGCACCTCATATTCTTCTTTTTTATTTTTTAGTTTATCTGTTATTTCATTTATTAATTCTTTTCCCTTTATTTCTGGTAACTTTCCCTCATTTATTTTTTGCTCAAGATGTAATAATTGGAATTTATCCACATATATGCTATCCTTGTAAACAGTTTTAAACATATTTAATTCACTTAAATTGTGGAAAAATTCTGAAACCTTTGTATCTTCTAACTCTAAAATACTGTTTTTTCTTGTTTTATAAAAGGATTCTCCTCTATTTATGCTGTTTATTATGTCACCTATTTCATCATAGCTTATATCATCTATCTTATAGCTAAAAATATAGTCTTCATTTGATTTTATAATTTCACTGTATATGTTCTTGTTATTTATTAAATAATTCTTTTCAAAGGCACTACTGATTTTTACTAAACCCATATTTTTCAGCTTATCTATCCCATATTTTAAAAATTTGTACTGCTCTTCATCATTACCTACAAACCTATATTTTTCTCCTTCTCTTGTAAACCTTAATCCTTCTAAGATTATTTCAATTTTTTCTTTTTCTTTATAGTCCACATCTTTATTAATCTTAGTCATTTCTAAAATACAAAATATATTTTCATTTAATTTTTCTAAAATAAAAATAGGTTTATTTATTTCTTTTATATAACCAATTATAGCTTCATCGTAGTTTATATTTTTTGATATCTTTTTTAAAATATATATCAATTTCTTCAAGTTTTCTTTTGTATTAGTATAAACAAGTCTTCCTTTAGCTTCTAACTTATCAAAAATTATATTATAATATTTTATCTGCTCCTTACTTGGAAGGTAGATTTTCTTATCATATAACCATACAGTTCTTTCTTTATTTAATGGTACAACCTTCTTCTTTTGCCCTGTTAAGATTATTTTATTATCCCTTTCCTTTAATGTATGGACTAAAGGCATATCCTCTTTAATTATCTTGGAATTATAATTCATATAATCATAGGTTAAAGATAGATTTTTATTTTCATCTATTAAATTTAAAAAGTCATAAAGTTCCTCTAACTCTATTACATATGTTCTGCCATTAATGATTCTATTTTTATTTTCTTTTAATTTTCTTATTAAATATTCTAGAATTTTATAATCTTCCTTTGGAAAATCAAATTTATTTAGGGTGTAAAGAAAATTTACTAAAGAATCAACTGTTACAGCCCTTTCCTTCCCTACCTTTAGCTCTAAATGATATTTTATATTTTTATTTATTTTTTCTTCTTTTAAAATAATGACTAAGTTTGGTTTGGCGCTACTAACTGAGCTTACACTTTGTATGGTTTTAGTATCTAACTTTTCATTATACTTCTTTTTTAATAAAGAATAATACTTATATGTAGTTGCAGCTATATGACAGCATATATAATTTTTTATCTGCTGACTATTTTCCTTGTAATTATTACAAGTACAGCTAACAGAATCTAATTTTTTCTTTTTTAAATTATATTTTATATGAGTCCTCTGCTCTATATTATTATCAATTACTATTCCATATAAATGATATATATCGTCTATCTTTTTACTTTCTATTCTTTTAACCTTCTTCTCCTTATATAAATCTTGCCCAATTTTTTTAGAAATGCTGGAAGCTAAATTCAATATTAAGTTAATTAAATTCATACTTACTCCTTTAATCATTGATTTTTAACATATTAAAATTATACAATATTTGAAATCTTATGACCTTACTTATATACAAGAAAATGCATATTTAAATTAAAAAACCAGCCTTATGTCAGGTTAACTTGACATAAATCTAAGAACTTGTTATATTTAATTGTTCTATAGAAGAAGTTTTCCTTTTTGAAGAAAGTCAGAGAAAATCAAGATCTGAATTAAGTAGAGGTGTAGTATAAATGGCATTAAGACAAATTAGGTTATTTGATGATGAGGTTTTAAGAAAGAAATGTAAAGAAGTAAAAATTGTAGATGATAAAATAAGACAAATACTAAATGACATGGCAGAAACCATGTATAATACTGAAAATGGCGGTGGATTGGCAGCTCCACAGGTTGGAATTCTAAAAAGATTAGTTGTAATAGATATGGGAGAAGGACTTATAAAATTAGTTAATCCCAAAATAATAAGCAAGGAAGGATCCCAAGAAGTTTTAGAAGGTTGCCTAAGCATTCCCAATAAAATAGGAAAATTAACAAGACCTGCAAAAGTAACAGTGCAGGCTTTAAATGAAAATGGAGAAAAAATTATACTAACAGGTACTGGAGATTTAGCAAAATGCTTCTGCCATGAAATAGATCATTTAGAGGGAATACTTTTCACTGATTTTGTTACTGAATACATATAAAAAGAGCGAAACACTTTTTTCAATTCATAATTTTATGCATTTTGAATTGAAAGGTGCTTCGCACTTTTCTATATATTTTTTATGTTTAAACTCTAATTAATGTCTAAGGGTAGCTTAATAATAAATTCTGTTAATTCTGGATTACTTTTTACACTAATATCTCCTTTATACTTATTAACTATTTCTTTTACTATATATAAACCAAAGCCATTATCTTTTTCTTTATTTTCCTTAGTGGAAAAACCTTGTTCAAAGATCCTGTTAATTACATTCTTATCAATTTCGGGACCATTATTTTGAATACTTATAACTATACTATTATAATTATAGAAACTCCTAATCATTAATAAGCCTTTTCCCTCTAATGCCTCAACAGAGTTTCTCATTATATTTGAGAGAACCTTTTGTAATTCCATCTCATTAATATTTGTACTTTCCAAATCAGCCTTTTCATCAATTAGAACATCTACATCTTTTAAATCAATAGAATGAGCTATTTTTGATATAAGTGAATTTTTATCACTTAAGGCCTTAACTTGTGTAGAAATATTATTTCCTTCTATTACACTTTTAAAGAGCTCTCCTAATTTATCATAATTTTTCATAAGATATGTTCCATATAAATATGAAATTTGTGATCCATAATCATGCTTCACTTTTTTCAATTCATTGATTTTATTTTCTAACTCTACATTTAATCTATATATTTCCCTTGCCTTACTATCTATATTGGCAAAGTACCAAGTAGTAAAAATAGCAGCTGCAGCTAAAAGTCCAAACATTATTTCCTTAAAAATGGGATTATCTTTATCATTAATAATAAGAGAAAAGGATATTAGAAAATCAAATACTAAGGTACCTACCATTAAGGTAATAGTAGCAGAAATTCTTGATTTTATAATCAAATACACCCTATATACAAAGTTCATATTTCTTAGGAATAAATATGTAACAATGTATGAAGGCAAGTACATAAATGCTAACATTACTATAAACTCATATTGGCTTTCAACATTTATTATACTGCTAAAAAACACAGACATATTTAATCCTAAAACTGAAAGTATTGAAATTATAGCATATACAATGCTAAATCCAATAGTAGCAGTTAATTTATCCTTACGATAGGGTATAAGTGAAAAAGCTAATATTACAATATGCATTATTATTATTGATAAACTGTAGTTTCCCATTATGTTAGTAATAGCTATAGTTACAAATGCTAATAATAATCCCCATATAATCACTTCTATTTTATTTCTTTTATATTTTTTATCACTACAATAATTAATTGTAACAATTATAAGAATACTTTGAAGAATGCTATTAACAACATCAAATAATCCAGTATACATATTCTAGCTCCCCTATCTTAATTCTTTCATTGATTCTGGCATTTCTTCTG
>JAAYOT010000266.1 GCA_012520205.1 Clostridiales bacterium | reverse complement strand
TTGCAATATTTTCTATCTTTTTTATTTATATTAAATATTTCTTTCCAAAACAACAAAAAAACGTTATGCATTTTTTTGCATAACGTTGTTAATTTTAATAATTTTTCTACAAAGTTTATATTTAATCCAGAAATATACATTGTTTAGTATATATTATTTCATATTTTCTAAGACTCTTAATACATCCTGTGGAAATTTATTTGTTTGATGCATTAATGCCATAGAAGTTTCTGAAAGAATTGAAGTTCTTGCAAAATCAGCCATTTCTAATGCAACATCTGTATCACTTATTCTGCTTTCTGCACTTTGTAAATTATAGGTGGTTCCTCCCATATTATCATAGGTAGTTTCCATTCTGCTTTGAATAGCTCCATATTTACTTCTAACTGAATTTATTGTATTTATTGCAAGATCTACAACTTCAAGTGACTTCCCAAGATCTTTTGTTACATCTAAATTTTCTCCAAATAAATTTTCGGATGAAATATCATATAAAGGTATTTCCATTACTTCACCAACATTTGCACCCACCATATGTTTTAAAGTATTAGGATTAGTATTATCTGAAGTTTTGTCATTTAATAATTTTACTCCATTAAACTCTGCATTAGAAGCCATTTGATCTATTCCATCTTTTATCTGGCTTATTTCATTTTGAATTATTTGCAAGTCATTTTCATTATTTGCCCCACCAGCTTGTACTGCAAGTTCCTTGATTCTGATCAAAGATTCACTGATAGAAGCTAAAACTCCATCTGCAGCTTGTAACATAGAAATTCCATCCTGAATATTTCTCTCAGCCATTTGTAATCCTCTAAGCTGAATTCTAAGATTTTCTCTCACTCCAAGTTTATTAGGGTTATCCTTAGAAGAATTTATCTTGCTTCCCGTACTTATTCTGTTCATTATCTTAGATTGAACACTTAAATTCTTTTTGTATCTACTATATATATTTAACGAATCCATATTTTGATTTAATCTCATAATATTTATCTCCTATACTTATACTTTCTATCTACTCTTATTATCGAAAAAGAAATTTATTTCTTAATAGGTAAAATTATAAATTATTAAATTACATAGTCAGTAAATTACTTGCTAAAGATTTTAAGCTTATATTATATATTTTTATTTCTATTAGGAAAAACCAAGGATCCTACTACTATTACAATTATAGTTGGTACTAGCCACGGAAAACCAATATTAGCAAAAGGTATAAAGTCTAGATTTATCCCTGGTATTATTGATAATATTCCAAAGATTAATGAAGTATATGTTCCAAGTTTAATTGTATTAATATTATTTATCAAACTATTTAAAAGAGTTGTCACAATTAAGGTTATAGATACAGGATACAATACATTAAGTATTGGAACTGACAAACTGATTATTTTGTCAACTCCTAAAGTGGCAATAGCTAAACTTATTAAAGCTATGATAAGAGCATTAATTTTATATGGTAATTTCCCATTTGAAACCTTTTGGAAAAATTCTGCACCAGTTGTAATTAATCCAATAGAGGTTGTTAAACAAGCCAACCCCATTGCAGTTCCAATTAAAATTGGTCCTGCATTTCCTAATATACTTTTAGATATTAATATTAAAATTTCTGTCTTTCCTATATTATCAGGTGCTAAATTAACAGTTTGGGCTCCTATATAAGTTAATCCTCCATAAACAAAAGCAAGTCCAATTCCCGCTACAATACTTGCTTGTATTAACATTGAAGACATTTCCTTCTTTTTATAGCCCTTACTCTTTAAAGATTTTGTTATTATGCCAGCAAATAAAAGAGCAGCTATAGCATCCATAGTTTGATATCCTTCTAATAAAGACGAGGAAAACACATTAACAGCATTTGTCCCTATTATCTGGTCAATAGGCATAACTATTCCTTTAATAATAATTGACCCAAGTAATATTATTAAAATCGGCGTCAAATATTTACCAAGTGTATCTATTACGGAGCTACTTTTAAAAACAAAAAATATATTTATTAAAAAGTATATAGTCATTGCTACAATAGGTGGTATGTTTGGAAAAAAGGGGTTTATTGCAAGTTCAAAAGTCGTAGCTGCAGTTCGCGGTATTGCAAGCATGGGACCTATTGCCATAAATAATAAAATAGTTAATATTGTAGAAAACCTCTTCCCTATCCTATTTGAAATACTATCAAAGGTTCCATCCCCCATGGAACATGAAACTATGGCTAAAAGAGGAAGTCCAACCCCGGTTATAATAAAACCTATAATTCCTAATAAAAACTGACTTCCTACTTCATTACCTAGATATGCTGGAAAAATTAGATTTCCCGCACCAAAAAACATTGAAAATAATGCAAATCCAATCACGATGGCATCTCTTGTGCTTTTCTTCATTTTTTCTTTCCTTTCTTTT
>JAAYOT010000265.1 GCA_012520205.1 Clostridiales bacterium | reverse complement strand
TGAATTGCCAAGTCCTACTTGGTACCTTTGCTTCTAATCATCTTATCGGACATTTCAACCATATTTTTATATAGTTCTTTTTCGTCTTCTGTAAGGTTTTCTCCTACAACAGTAAGATCTGTAAGAACGGCGAAGGATTTATTTGTATTAAGAAGATTTCTTCCTAAGGCTGTATTTATATATTTTTCATTGTCTATGCCCATTAAGTATAAGATTGTAGGCATAATGTCTACTTGTCCACCAATTGTATCAAAGATTTTGCCTTTGTCCATTCCTTTAGACCAAATAATAAAAGGTACTGTATGGTGGCCGTTATCTAAATACCAGTCTTCTGGATTTTCTAGGGTTTCTATGGCACTATTGTAGTATTTGTGAACGCCAGTATGGTCTCCTTCAATTACAATTACAGTGTTATCAAGTAATCCTTCTTTATCTAATTGTGATAGGAAGTTTCCTATTTGTCTATCTGTATAATTTATGCTTTGGAAGTATCCTCCTAGGATATTTTCATCTAAAGTTGCATCTATTTCTAAGGCTCTTTTTTCTTCTGGTAAATCAAAAGGCCCATGACTAGTTAGGGTTACAGTAAAAGCATAAAAAGGATTTTTTAAATCTTTAAGCATTGGAACAACTTGCCTGAAGTAGCTTTCATCTGATAATCCAAGTCCAATTTCCTCGTCTATTTCAAAAGAGTAGTAATCAATAAAAGTATCAAAACCTATTCCTCTTAAACCAGAAGCATAATTCCAAAAGGATCCCTTATCTGGATGTATTGCTGCTGTATCATAGCCTTCTTCTTCTAGTAAGTTTGGAAGAGAGTTATAGGCTGCACCTGGGTATCTAAAGAAAGTACTTCCTCTTCTTAATGGATACATGGAAGTATTTATCATAAGGTCTGCATCGGAGCTTGTCCCTTCATTTACCTGTTCATATATATTAGGAAAGTATAAGCCTTCCTTAATTAGATTATTCATAACAGGAGTAATTTCTTGTCCATTAACCTTTTTATTAATTAAAAAGCTTTCTAAAGATTCAACTTGTATAACAATAAGGTTTTTTCCCTTAAACATAGCTGCATATTCATTATTTTCTAGCTTTTCTTTTTCATTAAAGAATTGACTAATTTGACTTTTATCTTCATCTGTTAATTTATAAGGTTTTGAATCCTTATAAGTGTTAATAATATCAAATATATGATATCCTACTGATGAAAAATATCTAGCAGTATCAGTTGGATCATAATTTGAAAATAGATATCCATTTTTTACATCCTCATTATTAAATACATAAATATTAATTGGAACATATTGTATGTAAAAAACACTTAGTATAAATATTACTGCAAAGGAAATAGGAGCTCTTCTTTTTACTTTTTTATAAGAATTTCTTGTAAGGAATACAAAGACTCCTAGTAAAATAAAATCAATAAATAGTAAAAAATCTTTATTGCTAAACATAGAGGATATTGTGCCCCCCATGTTATCTAAGTTTGCTGTCTGTGTTAGCAGTAATATGGAAGGAAGTGTTTGAAAACCCCTAAAATAAGCTAAGTCCAAAAGTACTAATGCTGTAATAAAGGCATCTATAAAGAATAAATATATAATTCGTCCCTTCCCCTTAAATAATAATGAAAAGCTAAGAAATACAAGTATAAAAGAAAGGTAATAACCTATAAAAGGTTTTACCCTATTAAAGCCTAATAACAAATTTAAAGAGTAGGGATCTTTATTTGATATAAAACCTTGAAAGATTATGGTTTTGAAAAATATACCCAGTAAAGGAATTAAAAATAATATAGTCTTTATTAAACTATCATATGTAAATATATTTTTTTGGTAGTTTTTTAACCTGCTATAAACCTTGTTCATTCTTTCACCCCAGTTAATACGTTAAATAATTTATCTTAATTACAGGTCTTAATTATAATATAGTAGGTTATATAAATCAATTTTCAAAATATAAATTAATTCTTAAGATTAGAAGCTTTTTCTATATGATATAATATTTATATATTTTCAAGAATTATGGAGGATAAATTATGCTTCAATATGATTTAATTATAGTTGGAGGCGGGGCTTCAGGCCTTTCAGCAGGAGTTTCAGCTTTAAGAAGTGGTATAAAGAATGTATTAATTTTAGATAGAAATAAGGAATTGGGCGGTAATTTAAATATCTTTATTCATAACAGTTTTGGAAAGTATTTTTTAGGAAAGGAAGTAACTGGACCGGAATTATCAAGTGAATTAATAAGTGAATATAGAGTCCTAAAAGGAAATTATAAGCTAAACACAGAGGTTTTAGAAATAAGTAAAAATAAGGTTGTAACTTATGTAAACCCAGAAGAGGGAATACAGGAAATAAAAGCTAAGTCAATAATTCTTGCCTCAGGATGTAGGGAAAAATTTGCAGGTAATATTAACATTCCTATTCATAGATATACAGGAATATTTAGTCTGCTTTCAGCTCATAAGCTTGTTAACCTTCAAGGATATCTGCCGGGAAAGAAAGTTATAGTAGTTGGAAATAATAAGTGGTCTTTAATATTAGCAAGAAGATTAGAAATTGAAGGAGCAGAAATTCAAGCCTTTATAGATACCTCTAAAGATGGCTTAGAAGAATATTTGAACATAATAGAAGGTTTTAATATAGATATAATAAAAAATCATAGAGTTATTGACCTTTATGGAAATGAAAGAATAGAAAGTGTTGATATTAAAAATTTAGAAGATAATACTGTGAGAAATATAAAATGTGATTCACTAGTTTTAAAAATAGGATATAATCCAGAAACCTCCTTTATAAGAAAAGTTAATATGGCTTTAGATGATAAAGGTCATCCAATTGTAAATGAAAACTTTAAAACCTCAGAAAAAGGAGTTTTTGCCACAGGTACTTTAGTATTAGGAGAAGAAAGTATATTTAATAGTGGAGAAAATGGATATCTAGTAGGAGGAAATGCTGCAAAATATATTAAGAAATACATCTATTAGCAGTTTTCGGTTTTCAGTTTGGGAAGAAGTTCTATAAGAGTTTTAAGCATAAAATAAAACCTCTGTTTTAAAGAGGTTTTATTTCATTATTTAGTTTTGCTTTCAAAGCAGATAGCATTTTTTCGTAAATTAAGTGATTTCCCAGCCTATTTAAATGTACTCCATCAATAAAAATATCACCATAATATTCATTGGAGCTAGTTAGTGTAAAAAAATCTAGGTAAGTTATATTAAATTCCTTACATAAGTCCATTAAACCTAAACGTAATTTTTTTAGGTTTTCAAGAACATAGTCAAAATTTTCAGATCTTATAAAGCTTAAATTATTTGTTTTATAAACAGTTGGGGGAATTCCAATTATTATATCCTTTGTTATTGTTAGTCCTTCTTTAACCATAAGTTTTATATTATTTAAAGCTAGGGATATATCTCTATTGGATAAAATATCATTTGTTCCACCCATAATAAATATTAAATCAGGATTTAAATTAACAACATCTCTTGTAAATCTATTTAGCATATCTGTAGTGGTACTTCCATTAACACCCTTATTTATTATATTAAGCTTATCAATAGAATTTAGCCTGTGAGCCCAGCTGTCTTTTTTATAAACACCATATCCATAGGTTATACTATCTCCCATTAGCACTATAGTTTTCTTAATCAAAACATCCTCCTAAAGCAATTTCTGCAAAAAATAGTTTTTCCATTATCAGCAGTAAGTAAATCTTCCTTGGCAAATTCTTTTTGACAGAACTGGCAGGTATTATTTTTACTACTT
>JAAYOT010000264.1 GCA_012520205.1 Clostridiales bacterium | reverse complement strand
TTTATTTGTATATTTTTTAATTTTCAGCAAGGCTGAAAATTTTCCTTGATTCTACATTGTACATTTTAAATCATATATTCTACAACGGTTATATAAATTATTTAATGATTGTTTTATTAGAAGTTGTAGAAAAAAACAAAGAAAAAGACTAACCTGCTGGTTAGTCATTAAAACAGATTATCTTCTGTTGAATTGTGCTTTTCTAGCTCTTCTACAATCAGGACATCTTACTGGTTCGTTATCAAATCCTTTTTCTTTGTAGAATTCTTGCTCTCCAACTGTGAAAAGAAATTCCTTTCCGCAATCTTTACAAATTATTTTTTTATCTTCCATTTAAAATCCTCCTTAAAATTCATAGGCATAAAATTGGTATATCTTCTAACATTAATATGAACTTTAAGAAAGAAAGTATACAATTTTTCCTAATCATTTCATTTTTTCAAGAATATTATAGCATAGAAAATTTAAATTTCAATATAAATTTCAAAAAAATATAAATTATTTTGAAAATTTAGTACTTTTGCTGTTGGTTTTATATTTAATAAGATAAATAGTATAAATTATTAGCGGTATGATAAAGAATACAACTAAATTTATAAGTTGTAGATTCTTTAATGTAAAGTAAAGTAGATAATTATTTCCACCTATAAAAGTAGCTAAAACAAATACAATAAATGAATATATTCCTATAAATAATGGTTTCTTTTTTATGTATTTTGAATGCAGTGTTAAAATACTATAGGTTGATAAAATGTATTTAACAAAAAAACCAATTACTGTTTGATTAATAAAAAATACTTCTCCAAATTCTAAAAAGTCTACCAACTTAATTCTTTGTCCAAGTACAAATTCAGGATAAAATATGTTTTTTCCTCTTTCTGGACCAAAGGCTGTTATTATGCCTATAAAGGACAAGATAACAAATACTGAAACTATACCTGCAGCGTAGAGATTATTTTTTCTTAAATTTTTATGGTCCTCTACATATTTAATAAATGGTGCCACAATTATAAAAGAAGAAAGGGCTCCTAGTATTGAAAATAAAGCAGTATAATAATTTTTTGGAAATCCATTGCCTAAAACAGGAAGAAGCTGAGTTACTTCCTTATAGGGCTGTGACAAAATTAAAAAAATAACTCCATTAACTAGTAATGCAAAAACACTAGCGATTATAAATATTAATATTGTTCTTAAATTCTTATTAAGCACAAAGAAAGAAGGAAATAGAAAAAATATTAAAGCATACCAAACTGGCGTATCTAAAAATATAGTAGAATGTAATGAATTTATTTCTACAGAAGCTGCTTCTAGTGCATTTAAAAATAAGGCTAATGTAAAAATTCCTATTAATATAATACTTATAAATCTTGGTGTAGATTGAATAAATATATCTCTAATATCAAAAGTTTTAGTTGATATACAAATATTTGTTATATAAGTTAAAAAAGCAGTAAAGATTATACAGGCAATTAAAGCTATTAACCAGGTATCTCGCCCCCCAAAATTTATAAATACAGAAGGATAAACCTTTAAAGATATAAGGGCAGATCCTACTATAAATAATATAAAGTGTTTGCTAGAAATCTTATTCATATAATACCCTCCAAGTATATTTCTTTTTTCACTAGTACTTATCTTTTCTTATTTTTAAGAAAAATATGTATATTAAACAATATTAAAACTAATAATATATTTGGTGATGAATATGGATAAATTAAAGGAAATTGAACAAAGATTAGCAAAAAATTTTGATGTGAAATACAGAAAAGTAGAAACTGCCATAGGCAATGCAACAATTGTTTATATAGATGATTTATGTAATGTAAGAATGATAAGCGAATATGTTGTAATGCCTCTTAAAAGCATTAGAAAACTTCCAGAAACAAAAGATAAGAGTAAAAGCATTCTAGATCAAATAATGGAAAATGTTTTAGATATAAACTTTTTAGGGGTGTGTGAAGATCTAGATGATGCAATGTGGCATGTCTTATCT
Source organism: Clostridiales bacterium (assembly GCA_012520205.1). Lineage (GTDB taxonomy): Bacteria > Bacillota > Clostridia > Clostridiales > Clostridiaceae > Clostridium. The sequence goes on along the minus strand of JAAYOT010000264.1, from coordinate 3,268 downwards.
GGTGATCCAATTATAATATTTGAAGGAATTGAAGATATAATTTTCTTAGAAGCCAAAGGATACCCGGTAAGAAGCGTAGGAACTCCGGAAACTGAGTCAGTGTTAAAGGGGCCTAAAGAAGGCTTTAATGAGTTAATTGTAAATAATATTGCTTTAATTAGAAGAAGGATTAAGACTACAGACTTAAAATTCGAAATAGCAGTTGTAGGAGATAAATCAAATACTTCAGTTTCTATTTGCTATATAGAAGGCTTGGCTCCTGAGCCCTTAGTAAGAAATGTAAAGGAAAAGATAGCAGAATTAGATTTGAATTTTATTTTGGATACAAACTATGTTGAAGATGCTTTGAAAAACCAAATAAGTTTCTTTGATACAGTTGGCTATACAGAAAAACCAGATGAAGTTTGTGCAAAACTTTTAGAAGGAAGAGTTGGGGTAATAGTAGATGGAACTCCCTTTGTTATTACAGTGCCATATTTCTTCTTAGAAAACTTTCAAATGCCTGATGACTATTACTTAAACAAGTATTTTACAAATTTTAATAGAGTTTTAAGATGGATAGCATTTTTTCTGGCTGCCTTTGTACCTGCTTTATACGTAGCAGTAACAACCCATCATTTTTCAATGATACCATCAATATTTATGTTTAGGTTAGCAGTATCTAGAGCTGGAGTACCCTTCCCAACCTTTGTAGAGGTATTAATAGTAATGTTAGCCTTCCAACTAATTAAGGAGGCTGGATTAAGACTTCCAAAGCCAATAGGCGGAGCAATGAGTATAGTATCAGGATTAATTTTAGGTGAATCAGCTGTAGGTGCAGGAATCGCTTCAAGAATAACCATAGTTATAATAGCCTTAAGCTCCTTAGCTTATTTCTTAATTCCAAAGCTTTATGGACCCTTATCCTTTTGGGCTATAGTTTTAGTTGGATTTTCCTCAGCTTTTGGAATACCAGGCTTCTTATATGGAGCTTTACTTATGTTGATTCAGTTGGCCCAATTAGATTCAGTTGGATATCAGTTCTTATTTCCAATTGGAAGTACTAAGGAGCTAAAATTTAGGGATATAGCCTTCAGGGGAAGTTTATCTAAAATTTCAAAGAATGTAATAAAAGAGGGAGGCAAAGATGAAAACTAGAAAAATTATTATATCAATAATACTATTACTTATTCCTACTCTTTTAAAAGGATGTTATAATTATAATGATATCAATAAGCTTACCTTTGTTACAAGTATTATATTTGATGAAAATGATAACAATGAAATAGTAGTTTATGTTGATTGTGTTAAACCCTATAGAAGCAGTGATGAGGCTGAAGAAAAGGCCAGAAGGATAATGTATAAGTCACAGGGGAAAACAGTTATAGAAGCCTTAAAAAATGCAAACTTAACCTCTAGTACTAGATTAAATTATTCTCAAAATAGAGCCTATATATTTACAGAGAAAACTGCTAAAGCGGGAATAGAAAAATATTTGAGCCTTATAAATAATAATCAGCAATTACAAATTAAACCAGACATGTTTATTTATTTTGGTGATATAGGAAAACTTTTAGAAGTAAGCTCAGAAGAGGAAGAATATTTAGGTCAATATTTGGAAGAGCTTATTAATAGGAATAAAACTAATCCTAAGGCAGTAAGTGGTAATATGAATGAATATTTAAGCAAGGTGACAGATGAAGATGATGCCTTTATAGTAGGAAGTCTTAGGTTAAAGGAAGATGAGATAGGTAAAAAAATTGAACTTAGTGGAGGAGCTATATTAAAAGATAATAAGTTAGTGGCTAATATGGATCCTTCAGAAGTAATAAGTTATAATATCCTCATGAATAATATTACAGATGGAATACTACAAATTCCTAATCCACAAAATGAAAATGAACTTATTACAATGGAAATACTAGGAACAAGTGTTAAGAATAATATAATACTTGAAAATGAAAAAATAAATCTTACAAAGGATGTAAATTTAAGGGTAACAATTGCAGAATCGCAAGGCGAATTAATTGTAAATGACGATATAATAGAATATCTTAAACAAGAAACAGAAAAAGCGGTGAGAAATTATTTAGTAAATGCTTTTGATAAATTTAAGAAGAAAAACTTAGATATTTTTGAAGTAAAAAGATTATTAAGTATACATCACCCTGAAATTAATATGGAAAGTCCTTTGGAAGATACTTACTTAGATGTAAATATTAATGTAATAATGGATGGCGCTGGTTTAATAAAAGATAATTTATAAGTAATATTTAAGATTTTTTATATATTTATGAAGGAAAATCTATTGATATTAAAAGGAAAATAAAGTAATATTAGAATATACAAGTTGTCTGAATTCGATTCATACTATGTAAAGTAAAAATAGGGAGGGAGTATGGACGATTATAAATTTAAGTATCATCAACTTAAGATGGAATATGAAGGGTATCAAAAATTAACAGAAGATAAGATACAGCAATTTAGCGCCGAAAATATTCAATACCAAAAAAATCTTGATATGCTTTCAAATATAATACTAATTAGCAATTACATAAATTCGAATTTGAGTAGTAAGAATATTATCTCAATGATAAATGATATGATAATAGGAATAATTGGGGTAGCCCAATCAACAATATATTTATTTGAAGATTTTAAATTTGTTATAAAAGCTACTAATGGAACAAAGGAAAGTATTAAGCTTACCAATAAATGCAAACAATATATTAGAAAGAAGAAAACCTTTATAATAAATTCTGAAGATCCTATTGTAGAAGATAATGATAGTAAAATATCAATACATTCTAGAATGGGGGTTCCAATAAAGGTAGGAGATAAATTTATTGGGTATATAATTGTTGATCACTCACACTATAATTTTTTAACAGATTTTCATGAGATATTTTTAAGCTCAATAGCAAGTCAAATTGCAATAGCCTTAGAAAATTCTATGTTATATAAGCAAATTGAAAGAGCTGCTTTACATGACCCTTTAATGGGAGTTTATAATAGAAAAACCTTTTATAACCTTATAGAAGAAAGATTGGCCGGTGATGGTGTAGATAAGTATGCAATAGTTATGATTGACTTAGATAACTTTAAGCAAATTAATGATACTCTAGGTCATCAGTTTGGAGATAAGGTTTTAATAGAAACCGCTGACATCATTAGTGGCAGACTTAAGGAAAAAGATATAATTGCTAGGTATGGTGGGGAAGAAATAATATTATATATTAACTGTAATGACGAATGCAGGAATATATATGAGGAAATAGATGAAATAAGA
>JAAYOT010000263.1 GCA_012520205.1 Clostridiales bacterium | reverse complement strand
ATTTCTACCTATAACTTTAAATTCATAATTACCAGAATCTAGATTTGTATAATTTGCATAATTTCTATCCCCTGAAAATATCCAATTTTCATCTACACCCTCTAGTTTGTAAGCATACTCAATTTTTTTAGTATTTAAATAATAAGGGAAGAAAAAATTAAATTGTATTTGATTATGTTTATAATCTAAATAAATATCAGAAACATCCTTAATTTCACTATCATTGTTATAAATACTGTCTATGGTAACTTCTTTGGAAAATACCTTTTTTCTTATGTTTTCAGGGTAAAAATATGTAAATCCATTTATTCCACCAAAAAACATTTCTCCTCTGGAGTTTTTAAAAGATGAAAACATATTATATTCATTGCCCTGTAATCCATCATTAACAGTAAAATTAAAGAATTTCTTTTTACTAACTTCAAAGTTAGATATACCATAATTTGTGCTTATCCATAAATTATCTTCACCATCAACTAATATGCCACTTATAAAATTGTTAGATAAGCCATCTTCCTCTGTATACCTTTCAAAAGTTTCATCTTCTCTATTAAATTTATTTAATCCATAACGAGTCCCTAACCAAAGGTTGTTTTTACTATCTATAGCAATAACATTTACTGAATTAAAACTTAAACTAGTACTATCATTTTCAATGTTTTTATAGTTTTTAATTTCTTTTGTCTTTGTATTAAAGGAAACTAATCCATTATCAAAGCCACATGCAAACCACACTATTCCTTCTTTATCTTTAATAATATCTGAAACCCAGACTAGGTCTACCTTTTCCGATTTAAATTCTTCCGTAATATTTTTAAAGGTATTCTTTCTGTCGAAGGTAGAAACTCCTAAATCAGTACCAATCCATAATGTGCCTTCATCATCTATGTAAAGTGATTTAACATCATTTGATATTAAACTATTGCTATTATTAGGATCCTTAATATAATTTGTAAACTCCTCAGTATTTTTATCATATTTAACCAATCCCTTTTCTGTAGCTATCCATATTTCATTATCTATTCCTGTAATATCTCTAACATTATTGTTAAGATAATCATCAGATCTGATACTTTCATTCTTAATTCTTTTAATATTTCCACTTTTTCTATCTATTACGTTTAATCCTTCATGAGCTGTTCCCACCCATAAATAACCCTCATTATCTTCATATATACCATAAATCATGTTTTCACTTATGGAATTTTCATCAAAGGGGTCATTTCTATAATTATAAAATTCATTTTCAGGGTTAAACATGCTTATACCTTTAACAGTCCCAACCCAAATGGTACCAGAGGAATCTTCCATTAAACATATTACATCATTACTTATAAGGCTTCCTAAATCATATATTTTTGATTTAAAGGTATAAAATTTGTTTTCTTTCTCATTAAATTTAGATAAGCCATTATTAGTAGCTATCCAAATAATTCCCCTACTATCCCTCAATATGTATCTTACAGAATTACCTGCTATTGAATTATTATCTTTAGGATTATTTAAATATTGGGTTATTTCATTAGATTTTAAATCTATTTTATTTAAGCCCTTATCGTATGTACCTACCCATAAATAACCTTCTCTATCAGAATATAGCTCATAAATAAAGTTATCACTTATGCTATTTTCTTTTCCATCTGCATAGTATTTTATAATTTCATTTGTATCTTTATTAACCTTATTAAGTCCATTATCTGTTCCTATCCAATAATCACCATTAATATCTTCTACAATTGAATATATTACTTGGCTAGTTAGTGTTTCTTCTTTCTTTTCTGAATAATATAATCTCTCAAAATTATCAGTTTTTTCATTATATTTATTAACACCCTCTACAGTAGCCACATATAAATCACCATGGGAATCTACTAAAATTTCTGTAATATTATTATTTGATAAATTACATCCATCTACCCCTGAAACATAAGTCTTAACTTCATCTGTTTCTGTATTTATTTTATTTAAGCCTACTAAGGTTGCAACCCAAATATTCCCCTTATGATCTTCTGCAATTCCTATAATGAAATTTCCAGTAATGCTGTCAGGTAAATCTTCTCGATACCTATATACTCTAAATTCGCTACCATTATAACGATTCAATCCATCATCTGTACCTATCCAAATGTAACCTTTACTATCTTGTATCATATACTCAGCAGTAGCTTGAGATAAGCCATCTT
>JAAYOT010000262.1 GCA_012520205.1 Clostridiales bacterium | reverse complement strand
CAGGTATTTAGCACTGAATGGTGTTCTATTGAAGAAGTAATTATATGCTTTCCCTTATTCTTATAATAATAAGCTGCACCCTTAATTGCCCAATTATTACTTTCTGTTCCACCACTAGTAAAGTAAATTTCACTTTTCTTAGCATTAATAGCATCTGCTACCTGGCTCCTTGCCTTTTCCACTGCCCTTTTGCTTTTTCTTGCAAAACTATAAAGGGAGGAGGGGTTTCCATACTGCTCTGTTAAATAAGGCAACATTTCTTCCAGAACTTCCTTTTTAATTGGTGTTGTTGCTCCATGATCTAAATATATCACTTTAAAACTCCCTTCCCTCCATATTAAACTCAAATTAAAGTATTAATTTATTCTTCTTTAAGTTTTTCCTTGCCTTTTTGATTATTGATTCAGCATCTAACTCTTCACTATCCTCAGGAGGATTATATATACCGTAGCTTGGAGAAAAGCCCTTTTCTATAATGTTCTTAAGCAACTCTTCTACAAAAATCTGTACCTTCTCAATATCAGTATTCTCATAAGTACCAGCATTAGGAATAACTATTAAAAGTTTATCTTCTGCATATCTTGCCGCCCAACTATCTATTTTTATTGTTTTATTTATGTTTTCTGCTAATTCCTTTAATATGTATTCTATATTAAATAAATTATAACTATTATTATCATTTTCATAAAGGTTAAGGTCTATAAATATAATAGATATTTGTTGATTTTTTATAGATGCTTTAATTAAATCTGCAGGAAGCCTTTCATATATATATCTTTTATTATATAAACCAGTAAACTCATCCCTAACGGCTACTCTATTCATATTTTTTATTAAGTCAAATAAACTTCCACTATCACTATTATACCTATTTTCTATAAGAAAACTCATTGTTACATCTTTAAATAACTCTAGGGAAAGGCTCTTTCCATTAATCATAATAGGAAGTGCTACCATCATATAAATTTTATTTCCGCTTAAATCAACTTTAATAATTATTTCATCACTAATACAAGCTCTTGATGAAATGCAATTTTCACAGGCATCAGTATTCTTCCAGAATTTATAGCAAAATGATTTAATTTCCCTCAATTGTCCCTCTTTTATTTCTAAAACTTCTTTTTTAATGGGATCAACAATTCTCATACTATCATACATTTTTTCAAAGGTTTTAATTTTATCTATGACAATATCAAATTCGCTAACATAATCTTTTCCAAATACCCTTTTTACAAATTTCTTTTCCTTCATAGCTTGTACTATTAGTTCATCTAGTTCTTGGCTTTTTTTCACAAGAGATTCTGAATCATAGTTTTCTGAAACTATCATTTCATTAATAAGTTCTCTTAGGGCTTCCATCTTATTTTTTTTAGATTCTATAACCATATAATCACCTCTATTTTGTTTTATTACAGCCTATTACAAAGTAGGGATGTAATTAAATAAGTTAACCTTGAATAAAATCTTACTCACGATTTACTATTATATCGTTTTATTACATAATTTTCTATATTTTTTTATTATTCTATCCTAAAGTTTCTTAAATATCAATGATAGTTAATTTTAATACAATTATATATTTTTAAATTTTATTTATAATTCTT
>JAAYOT010000002.1 GCA_012520205.1 Clostridiales bacterium | reverse complement strand
TTTATATCTAGATTATTATGCATAGCATCTTTCTTTAATAATTTGTCATTAATCATAACAAGTTCCCCTCTATACCTAAAAATAATCATTTACAATAGTTTAACATACTAAAAATTCATTAACAATATTTATAAGATTTTTTTCCATTTTTTTCTTAAAACCTATAAATATCTTTTTTAATATTATTGACTGCTAAAAATAGATACATTCCTCCAATAAACATTCCGATATAACCTGATATATTTCCTATAATAATTATCATAGGTAAAGTCATTGAACATATGGATAATTTAAATATATCATCATAACTTAAATTCATTCTTTGAGCCTTACTTAATATAAAACCTAAGAAAGAAAGGAGTATAGCATCTATAATTATGCTAACAAATATTACTATCATATAAATAAATATTCCTATATAAATAAATATATTCACAAAATTAATAAGTTCTATCAATTCATCATTTGTTAAACTCTCTAATCCGCCATCCTTATAATTAAAATTTATTTTTTCACCATTTAAATCTGCTGATATTCCATCCTTAAGTATTGCAATTGAATAATTCTTATGTATCAATATACTTCTTAAAGATTCTACATCCTCTAACCCCTTACTGGTATCTATATAAAATATATATTGATCCTCATCTATCTTCACAGGTGAATTTTTAAAATTTAGTATCCCATCTTTTATTTCAAAAGAATATTCTTCATTTTCTAGTAAGTTAACTAACTCCTTTTGTCCCTGACTAAAGATTACAGTTTGGGTTATTCCACCAATACCACCAACTATTATGCTTAATATAAATAAATATAATATTATTCTACCTATACTTAAATTAAGTAATCTTTTGTATTTTGATGGCTTAAAAAGACTTATTTTAAACATATCTATAAATCTAATTTTTTCTTTCATAAATCCCTCCAAAATATTAACACAAATCACTATTAACTAATTCTAACATATATATTTTCTTTTATAAACCTGGCACATTTTAAATTTTCTTTAATTTTAAGATTAAATTTCTTATCTTTGGTTAATGATTATACTATAGATTACTTGGAGGTTATTTAAATGTTTGGAAAAAAAAATAAGCCTAAAAAGAACTTTTCTATTTTTAAGCTTCTTTCTATTATTTTTTCGTTATTATTAGTTCTTTTTATAAGCAACCTATTTTTAAATTTTAACTATAATAAAACTCTTTCTGAATTCTATGTTCTTTTTAATAATTCTAAATTTGAAGAAGCAAGGGAAACTTTAGATAATAGTACATTTATTTCAATAAAATCAAATAAGCTGCATTCTGATTTAAACAATTATTTTACTGAAGTTGTTGCCATAATATGTAACGCCCTGAAAAATGGCGAAATTAACGAAAATCAGGCCATTGTAGTTTTAAATGAAATAAGAGAATATAATGTATTAAATTCTTCCTTAGATAAGTTAATAGTAGCATTAAATCCAGAAAGTATTGAAACTAACTCTAATATTAATCCTGAAACAAAAACCGAAAGAAAGGTTGAATCTACAAGTAGGTATTTGGACCTTGGAATCAATTGTTATAATTCAGAGGAATATTCCAAAGCCTTCGAATACTTTAATCTAGTTATAGAACACTCTACTTCTGAAGATGAAATATCCATTGCTAAAGATTATATTAATAGGTCCAAAACTGACTATAAAAATTATTTACTAAATGAAGCTGATAAGTTAGCTGCAAATAAATATTATACAAATGCAATTGACCTCCTATCTCAATATGATACTAAAATTTTAGGAGAAGATGATATTGATATATACAAGAAAATAAATTCCCTTGAACTATTTAGGGAGGAATACGACTCTGCTTCTGATATATATACTTCTACTGCAATTTTAGAACCTATTACTTTAAACAATATAAACACATTATCTATTAGCAGCAATACTGACCACCTTATTTACTTAAACCTGGAGGAACAGACAACTTATGTTTATGAAGGTTACACTGACAATTGGAATTTAATTAAAACCTTTATTTCTTCTACCGGATTAGAAGGAAAAGAAACTCCTAAGGGAATTTTTGCAGTAACAAATAGAGGTGAATGGTTTTTCTCCCCTGAATTTAATCAAGGAGGAAAGTATTGGGTTCAATTTATGGGGGACTACTTATTTCATTCTGTTCCCTTTGATGAAACTCAAAGCATAATTGTAGATAACACCCTAGGTGAACCTGCATCTCACGGCTGCATAAGGCTTGGTGTAGAAGATGCAAAATGGCTTTATGATAACGTGGCTAATGGAACTAAGATTATTATTAATTAATAAATATAAAACCTCTATTTTTAGTATGGAGGTTTTTATTTTTATTTTCTTATAATATGGTAATATTATAATAGATTTATAAAGGTAGGTTATGTTATGAAAGTTTTTGTTCCATATGATGTAAAATATATAATTAATGAACTTTATAAAAATAAATTTGATGCTTTTATTGTGGGGGGGTGCCTTCGTGACCTTCTCCTTAATTTAGAACCCAAGGATTATGATATTGCAACATCAGCTAAGCCAGATAATGTTATGTCATTATTTAATAAAACTATTCCTACTGGAATTAAACATGGCACTGTAACTGTTGTTATAAATAATAATAACTATGAGGTCACTACCTTTAGAACTGAAGGAGATTATTTAGATAATAGACACCCCTCATCTGTTGATTTTGTAACAGATATAAGAGAAGACTTATCTAGGAGAGACTTTACAGTAAATGCCTTAGCTTATAATGATAAATTAGGATTAATTGATTATTTTAATGGCATTAATGACCTTAAAAATAAAATTATAAGATGTGTTGGTCATGCAGATAAACGCTTTAAAGAGGATGCCCTAAGAATGTTGAGGGCCATTAGGTTTAGCTGTCAACTAGGCTTTAAAATTGAAAATAAAACCTTTGAAGCTATTATTAATAATGCAAATTTAATTAAAAATATAAGCAAGGAAAGAATTCGAGATGAGCTTTGTAAAATACTTATATCTAATAGTCCATCAAAGGGAATAGATATGTTACAAAAAACTGGACTTTTAGAATTCATAATTCCTGAATTAAACTTACTAGTAAATTATAGTCCTTTAAGTATTAAACATAATAGAGATGTCTTTGGCCATACCCTTAAGGTAATGGATAACCTTGAAGGCAATAACCTTACTTTAATGCTTGCAGCCTTACTTCATGATGTAGGAAAACTCAATACTTTAACATTAGAAGCTGATGGAGTTTATAGATTTCCAAAGCATAATGTTGAGGGCTCTGTAATGTCAAAAAAAATACTAAGAGACTTAAAATTTGATAATTACACAGTAAATTCTGTTTCCAAGCTTATAGAACACCATCTTGTTTTACAAGTAAATTATATGCCTACAAGATACGAAATAAAAAAATACTTATTAGAAGTAGGGGAAGATATAGTATATCTATTATTCGAACTGCAAAAGGCAGATATAAGGGCCTTAGATAATCCAAAACCATTCTTAAATAAGGTTGATTATATTAAGGATACTGTTAAAGATATACTTTCCAATAAAGAGCCCTTATATATTAAGGATTTAGTTATTAATGGCGAAGATTTAATAAAGGAATTTAATATTCCTAGAGGTAAATTAATAGGTGATATCCTTAATCACCTATTAGATGAAGTTCTAAAAAATCCAGATTTAAATAATAAGGAAAACTTATTAAGCTTATCTAGAAATTTTTTAAATCATAACTAAAAACAGCCATGCTATAAATTTTAATTAGCATGGCTGTTCCTTCTTACTTTTTACTTAATTTAAATTTTCATTTCCACTTCCTTATTTATTCCAAATAAATATAGGTAACATTCCTTAACAGGTTTGCCCGTTATCTTTTCTAATGCCTCTTTATAATATTTTATTTGCATTTTATACCTATCTAATATTTTTTCTTCATTTCCTCTTTCTACATAATCGGTTTTATAGTCAAATAGCACTATTCCATCTTCCTCTTCAAAGAAACAATCTATTATTCCTTGAAGCCTTATTTTTTCATCTCTATAGATTTCTTTAGGAAGATCTGCCTCTAACTCTAAACTGCTTATTTCTGTATAGAAAGGTAATTCCCTTTTTACTAATCGACCATCATTATAAGCTTTTATTAGCCTTTTTCCTAAACTACTTTTAAAGAATCTTGCAAAACTTATCTTTTCCACAGCTCTTATTTCTTCTTCACTTAATAATTCGGCTTCCTTCATATTATTTATTTGCATTTTTATTTCTTCTTCTGTTCCTACATAGTTTAAATCTAGCTTCTGCATTATAAAGTGGGCAATAGTTCCCCTCTCTGCAGAAGATAATCCCTTTTCCTCTTGAAGGAACTTAGGCTTAATTACTTCCTTTTCAGAATAGGCATTTAGGGTTCTAACCTCGTCATCTTCACTATCATATAAGGCCCTCTTTAAATCAGAAACAGATATATTGCTTGGAAGGGAGAAGGTTCTTTCATACTTATATTTATAATCAAGCCTTCTTTTTATTTCTTCATTTATATGTTTTATATTCTTATTAATAAATAAATCATCTTTTTCTTTTTCATCCACATCCAAATTATTTTTATCCACAGCTAAATCATTTTTAATCCACATATAAACATTCCAGCTTGATGGATCATCTATTATATTTTCAACAAATTCTCCATTTCTAATTTTTTCTCCGTCCCTATGTTTTACCAGGGCCATCCCAACCCAGTCTAAATAACTTTTTCCCTTAAGAATCTCAACAGCCGGTATTACCTTATCATCCATAGAAGCTGCTGATATCCACCTTTTTAGAGAACTTTCTAAGCTTTTAACAGCTCCTGTTATAATAAGCTTTTCCCTAGCTCTTGTAAAGGCAACATATAGGATTCTCATTTCTTCTGATAATGTTTCAAATAAGACCTTCTTCTTTATTGATTCCTTGGCAATAGTGCTGTAAGATAGTCTATTTTTTAAATCTACATAGTCTGGCCCAAAACCTAATTCATCATGATATAAGATAGACTTTCTTAAGTCCTGAAGATTAAATTGTTTCCCAAAGCCTGAAGTAAACACAACTGGGAACTCTAGTCCCTTACTCTTATGAATACTCATTATCCTTACAACATCTTCATGCTCTCCTAAAATTTTAGCACTACCCATGTCTCCTGATGAATGCCTTAACTTATTTATAAAATTAATAAAATTAAAGAGTCCCTTAAAGCTAGTTTCTTCAAATTGTTTTGCTCTTTGGAATAGTATTTTTAAATTTGCCTGTCTTAACTTTCCATTAGGCATTGCAGCAACATATCCAAAATAAGCAGTATCCATATATAAATACCATATAAATTCATCTATAGGAGTATATATTGATCTTTCTCTCCATTTTTCTAGGTTCTTTATAAAGAGGCTGCACTTTTCTTTTAAACCTTCATTTACATCATAGGAATCCTCGGAAACTCCCTTCACTATTTCATAGAAATACTTATCCTTATCTAAAAGTCTAATATCACTTAATTCCTCAGCAGTAAAGCCTACAATTGGAGATCTTAAAACAGCTATAATAGGGATATCCTGTCTAGGATTATCTATTACTTGAAGGAGGGACATCATTGTTCTAATCTCTATAGTTTCAAAGTATCCTGTTCCTGTATCTGCATAAACTGGTATTCCTTCTGATCCTAATTCTTCTAGAAAAAGTTCAGACCAATTTTTTGTAGACCTTAGTAAGATAACTATGTCTTTATACTTTAATGGTCTATATTCATCTAAAGTTTTATCATAAACCATAAAGTTTTTATCCCCAGCATTATCCATTAACTCTTTTATTCTCTTTGCAACAATTCTAGCCTCTAAAGTAATTGCATCTACATCCTCTTCTTCATCATCTTCATTATTATCTTGAAGTTCTTCCTTAGATTGACCTGATTTATCTAATATATGAACTTCTATTGGTCCTCCAACAACTATATTTTCATTATCCGCCTCTTTATAAGCAGCACCAAGATTTAAGGCTTCTTCCTCGGTATACTCAATTTCTCCAACTACTTTAGACATTGCTTCCTTAAAGATATAGTTAACTCCCTCTATAACTTCCCTTCGGCTTCTAAAGTTTTTATAAAGCTGAATTTTTCTATTTTTCTCCCCTCCTCCTAGAGGATAGGTATTATATTTTTCTAAAAATAGTTCTGGTTTTGCCTGTCTAAATCTATATATACTTTGTTTTACATCCCCAACCATAAATACATTAGGATTTTCTAGATTTTTTCTTGAAACTAACTCAATTATTGCTTCTTGAACATTATTTGAATCTTGATATTCATCAACTAAAACTTCATCAAAGAATTCTCTGAAATCTTCTGCTACCTTTGAAGGAACTACTTTTCCCTCTTCGTCTAAATTAGTTAAGATTTTTAGGCAAAGGTGTTCTAAGTCATTAAAGTCTAATATATTTCTATCTTTCTTTTTTTCTTGGAATCTTTTTATAAACTCTAACGTTAATTCACTTAATTTTCTAATAAATGGATAGGAATTTTTTATTCCACTTAATGTTTCTTCTGGATCCATAGAAAAATTATCGCTTATAAGTTTAGATGTTTTTTTCTTTATATCATCTCTTATTCCCTTAACTAGATTTTGACTGTTTACATCTGAAACCTTATCCTTTTTTACAACCTTCAATCTTCCAAATTTTACATTTAAAACAGTCTTATATATTTCATCTAGTCCCTTATCTAAGGAGTAATACAATTCCTTAAACATTTCTAAATCTTCCATAAAGGTTTCTTCATAGGGTTCTAGCCCCTCTGTATCTCTTATTATAGTTATAGCTTTTTCTAGGGTCTTTATAAAACCTTCAACCTCTATTTTCATATTAGTTCTTAATATATTTACCCAAATAGAATTGTTTAGTTCTTCTATTGAATTTATATTAAACTTTTCTGCATTTTCATAAAGCCACTTTTTAGGCCATGGTCCACTCATAGAAAACTTATATAAATCTAAAACTATATCTTTTAGTCTTTGATCATCCTTAGAATCACTATAAGCTTCTATTAGATTTCTAAATTCTATATCTTCCTCCTCATAGTAATCTTCAAACATATCATTTATTACTTCAAGTTTTAGCAGGGTATTTTCTGTTTCGTCTGATATTCTAAAGGTTGGATCTAAATCTATGGTATGATAATTATTTTTTATAACATCTAAACAAAAAGAGTGCATTGTTGTAATGTTAGCCCTGCTTAAAAGGGTTAATTGCTTTTGCATTACCTTAGAATTTGGATTTTTCTCTAATTCCTTTGATATGGCAGCGGCTATTCTTTCTCTCATTTCGGCAGCAGCTGCTGATGTAAAGGTAACAACTAATAATCTATCTATATCAACTGGGTTTTCTTCATTAGTTATTATCCTTATTATCCTCTCAACTAAAACTGCTGTTTTTCCTGAGCCTGCTGCTGCTGCAACTAATAAGTTGCAGCCTCTTGTTTCTATTGCTTTTAATTGGTCCTCAGTCCACTTTGTACCGCTCATTGCTACCTATCTCCTCCCTTCTCCTTAACTTCCTTCTCCATAAGGTTCCATACCTCATCCTTGCTCTTTTTTAATATTAGTTTGTATTTATTATTTTCTATTCCAGTATCAAACTGACATATGGATGAATAATCGCAGTAGGAACAGAAGGTTATCTTGCCTGTTTTAGCTGGCTCCATTAATATTTCACCACTTAACATTTCTTCACAAAGGCTGGCAATTTTTTCATTTACATATTTTCTTAATAAATCAAATTGTTCTTCTGTTACAACGGAACTTGTAGAAGAAAAATCTCCATCCTTTTTAATAGAAGCTGGTATTATTAAGGAGTATTTTTCTATATCCTTATCTATTGATTTAACTACTTCTATATCCTTAATTAGTAAGCCGCTCATCTTCAATTGCTTTAATACATTTTCTTTTATTTCTTCTTCTGATAATTTTTTATTTGACTTTATAATTGGGTCATCTATTCTAAAGTATAATATGGCTCCTGGCATGGCCTGTTTTTCTAGTATATACTTTGAGTTTTTTATAAGGGCATCTAAGTAAACTAAAAGTTGAACTTGTAGGCCATAATAGACTTCTGTTAAGTCAAATTCTTTTTTTCCTGTTTTATAGTCAATTACCTTAATATAAGTATTCTCATCTAAATCTAATGTATCAATCCTATCTACTCTACCAACTAGATATACTGTTTCCTTTGATGGAAGTTCTATCTTTATTGGCTCCCCATCTTGAAAACTACCAAAGGAGAACTCATTCTTAAACACTTCGAATTTCCCCCTTTTCATTTGCTCTGTTAATACTACTACTGATTTTGTAATAGTTCTTTTAAATCTATTAGCAAAGTATTGATATTTTTTTGTACTATTTAATATTGAGTTTGAATCTCCTTGAAGCTTCTTATCTACTATTTTATTAACTAACTCACTGCATTTTTCCTTACTTAATTCTGACCAAGCTATTTTTTCTTCTTTTACTTTATTGGTAAAATCGTCTAAGATATCGTGCATAAAGGAACCTAAGTCTGGTGCAGTAAATTCATAAACCTTTCTATCCTTTGCCTTTAAACCATAAGCAACATAATATGAGAAAGGACATTGTGCATATTTTTCTATCCTTGACACACTAAACATTAATTTATTTCCTGATTGATAAAGTCTCTTTATTTTTTCTCTAGGAACTTTTTCTACTAAATTTGTATAAGTTAGTCCTTTAAATATTGTTTTTGATTTTTCTTTGAATTCTTCATTTTCTTCAAACCACTTATATACTTCTGCCCAATATTCATCAACCTTTTCTTTTTCAAATTCCATTCTTAATGCACTAATAAGTTCATTAAAGGTTGGGGTAGGGGCTGTTATCTTATTAAAACTATCCTTTTTATCTTCAATGTTATATAATTCGCTTTCTTCTATGATACTTGGAAATACTCTCTTAAGCCTTGGTATAATTATAGAAGGCCTTAAGGATTTTCCTTCGAAGTCTGCCATTGGGTAAGTTATCATAAGCTTATCTGAAGGTATTGTTAACCCTGTATAAATTATAAATTGTTCTTCAAAGGCTCTTGTTTTTGTATCTGAAGCTAGTTTTATTCCTATTTCCCTTAGATCATCTCTTTCCCTATCTGATATAATTCCCTCTTCCTTATTTGCGGAAGGAATTACTCCATCGTTTACTCCTATAATAAATAGGGCCTTTATATTTCTTCCTTTAACACGGGAAATATCTCCTATATTTACTTGATCAATAGACATTGGTATTATACCTATTTCCTTTTCTTCAAAGCCTGAAATAAGTATTCTAGTAAATTCTCTTAGGTCTACAACTTCTTCTCCTAAAACCTCTACAATTTGGTCTAGTATTTCAATAACCATTTTTGGTACCTGGTCATACTCTTTTACCTTATCCTGCATTCCAAGATTATCAAATCTTTCTAACCACTTATCTAATGTGTTAAAAATATCTAGTTCTAACAGGAATTCATATAGACTTGTAGCAATATTCCTTATGTTTTTCTTTCCTCTTATCTTATTTTGAAGGTTAATTATTGGAGTTCTTATTTCCTCCATTATTTCTAATACTGAATTTTCTTCATCAGTTATTTCTTCCTTATCATATAAATCTTTTGTCCACTTATAGCCCTTTATTCCATTGGCTAAAATATAGTTTTCTAATATGTCTATATATTCTCTTTCTATATTTATTAAACCGCTTTTTAAATATTTAAAGACACTTTCATAGGACCAATTGCTCCCTATAATCTCTAAGGCTGATATTATTAAGATTACTAATGGGTTGTTTAATATTTCCCTCTTTTTATCTATAAAGTAAGGTATATTATATTCTTCAAATATAACTGAAGATATTTTTTCATAATCTTCTATGTTCCTACATACAACTGCTATATCCCTAAATCTATAGCCTTCATCTCTAACTAGTCTTAATATATTTTTTGCTATCACTTCAATCTCATCATAGCTGTTATTTGCCTTATAAATTCTTATGCTATTTTCCTTACCCTTATATTCTTTAAAAGGATAATTGAAAAAATGCCTTTCTAAGTGAGCCAAACCTTCGCTATCTTTAAATCTATAGGGAGTTCCCTTATTAAGGTTTATAGCTCCTAAATAAGGGATATTGCTTTCCTGCATAATTTTAAGAATTGAACCTTCTGTATTTTTTATAACATCGAAAACATCTGTATAATCCTTATCTCTATCAACGCCTAAACTATCACTGCATAAAGTTATATTTACTGTTTTAGCCTTTTTAGCAAGAATTCTGATTACTTCTAATTGTTGTGGAGTAAAGGTTGTAAACTCATCTATCCATATCTCTGCCCCATTGTATATATCGCAATCTACTAATTTTTTTGCTAGTAAAGTTAAATCATCATCTGAATCGATAAATTTATCTTCTATAAAATTGTCAAATTTACTATATATAAGCTTAAGATCTTCAATTTTATTTTTTAAATTTTCATCCTTTATTTCATCTTCTTTTAGCTCTAACATTTCCCTGGAAATATTGTATTTTTTAAATTCCGTTAACATTTTAGATATTATTCCTGCAAATCCCTGCTGCTTTGCTACTCTATTAAAGTATTTAAGGTCCTTTAAGTTTTCCCTTAATATCTTATATATAAGCATATTTTTTCCAGACTCATTCATTCTTGTATGGCTTCTTCCTCCACAGCTTTCAAAAACCACATTAGCCATCCTTTTAAAGCTAATAACCTCTCCCCTTAAAAGTCCCCTTTCTGTTACTATATCTAAAAACTTCTTTTCAGTATC
>JAAYOT010000261.1 GCA_012520205.1 Clostridiales bacterium | reverse complement strand
TGGTACTGCAGGGGAGACCCTGTGGGAGAGTAGAACGTCGCCAGGTTATATGCCTCGATAGCTCAGTCGGTAGAGCAGAGGACTGAAAATCCTCGTGTCACTGGTTCGATTCCGGTTCGAGGCACCAAAAGAAAAGCACTAACAAAAGTTAGTGCTTTTTTTATTTTGTTTTTATTTCTTCAATTATGGCTTCCACATGACCCTTTACTTTTACTTTTCTATATTCCTTTATTAGAAGTCCATTTTCGTCTATTAAGAAGGTGCTTCTCTCAATTCCCATAACTTTTTTACCAAACATATTTTTTTCTTTTATAACATCATATAGTTTACAAACTACCTGTTCTTCATCACTTAGAAGTACAAAGGGTAAATTAAATTTTTCAATAAATTTATTATGTGAATTTAAATTATCTTTGCTTATTCCAAGAATTATTGTATTTAGATCACCTATTGCTTTAAAGTTATCCCTAAAGTCACAAGCTTCAGTTGTACAGCCAGGTGTGTTATCTTTTGGATAAAAGTATAATATAACCTTCTTTCCTTTATAATCGCTTAATTTATGGTTTTTTCCGTCTGATCCCGGTAATTCAAAATCAGGTGCTATATCTCCAATGTTCATAAGTATATCCTCCTTTTATAATTTATTATGTAATTAGGTAAATAAAATATTATCAGAATATAAACTTTTTATCAAATATATATAAAATGAAATAATAAGTGTATATTTTACTGGAAACTTTGATATAATTAGTTATGTTATTAAAATTATAAATAAAAGGAGAAATTTAATGCAAGATAAAATATTAGCTAACGTAGCAGGAAGACAAATTAAAGAATCAGATATTCAAGTTATGATCAACAGATACCCAGCAGATAAAAGAGCATATTTTCAAACAGAGGATGCTAAAAGACAATTATTAGAACAAATAATTTCTTTTGAATTAATAAATAATCTTGGAAAAGAATTAAAAATTGATTCAACTGAAGAATATAAGGAAAATGTAAGGCAAGCAGAATATGATATATTAACTCAACTAACATTAAATAAAATATTGTTAGATGTTACTGTTACAGAAGAAGATGCTTTAAATTATTACAATGAAAATAAAGCTCAATTTGTTCAACAACCTACAGTTTCAGCTAAACATATTTTAGTTGATTCAGAAGAGCTTGCAAAGAGTATAAAGTCAGAAATAGAAAGTAATGAAATAACTTTCGAAGATGCAGCTGCAAAATATTCAAGTTGTCCATCAAAAGAACAAGGCGGAAATTTAGGAAGTTTTGGAAAGGGAATGATGGTTAAGGAATTTGAAGATGTAGCTTTTAATTCTGATTTAAACGTAGTAAGTGAGCCTGTAAAAACTCAATTTGGATATCACCTAATTAAGGTTGAAGAAAAGAATGAAGCTCAAGAAATGAAATTTGAGGATGTTAAGGATCAAATAGTAAGCAACTTACTACAACAAGCGCAAGAAAAGAAATATATTGACACTGTAATGGAATTAGAGAAGAAATACGGTGTAACAAGAGCATAAAATTAAATTAAAAGTTTCCCATACATAAACAAAGTAATTTACAGTGTTATGTATGGGAAACTGTTTTTTTATTTAATAAGTTCCTTGTAGCTCATAATATATTTATCTGCTAGCCTCTCAAGTTCTTTTCTTTGATCCCTAGAGGCCTCATCATAAACAGCATAAACTGTCATGTCGGCAGACTTTGCTCCCTTAACAGCTTGTACTATATCTTCGAAAACTAAACATTCTTCTGGATTTAAGTTTAATTTTTTAGCTGACAATAAATATATATCTGGATTGCTCTTTGATTTTTTTACTTCGTCAGTAGTTGATATGGAATCAAAGTAATTATATATATTATTGTTTTTTAATGTTGCTTCTAATAAAGGAACAGAGTTGCTAGTAGCTAGAGCAATTTTTATTTTATTAGAGCGAAGAAGGTTCAAGTACTCAACTACCCCTTCTTTAAGTTTAATTGTATTTGAATAATGATAATGAGCCATAGAATGCCACTTTTTTATTATTGAATCAGGATCATCCTTTATATTAAATCTATCTTTAAAATAAAGAGCTGTTTCTGTAAGAGTTAAATGAGTAATTTCTTCTTGTAAATTTAAAGGTACTTCATAGTTATATTCCTTTAAGTATTCTTCATCAATTTTAGCCCAGATACCCATAGAATCAACTAAAGTTCCATCTAAATCAAAAATTACTCCCTTTATTTTTTGCATATTAAAACCTCCACTTTTGTATATTGATAAAAAATCAAAATTTCTATAAAATAATATCTTAAAATTATAACAAAAAATCATTTATTTAATTATAATAATTATAAGTACTTTTAGGGGGAAAGTTTTTGGTAAGAATTATTATGGCTATTTATATTGTAACTATCCCAATTATAATTTATATATGTGATTATATTGGTATTGAAGAGAAATTTAAAGAAGCAGAAGAGTATATAGATTTTAACTAATGTGTAAAGGTTGTAAAATGTGTAAAGATTATAAAACAAAAAATCTTCTCTAATTGAGAAGATTTTTATTATGGTCGGGGTGACAGGGATTGAACCTGCGACCTCATGGTCCCAAACCACGCGCGCTCCCATCTGCGCCACACCCCGTAGTACGTTAATATTATATCTTTAAAAATCGTATATGTCAATGTTAAATAAGAAATTAATTGTTCAAAGAAGGAAACATAATAATTATATTGAATATTTAATAAAGTTAGCTTAGTATATATATAATTAAACTTATGGAGGAAAAGATGAAAGGAACAACTGTAGTCATATTATTATCAAGTATAGGTTTTATAGTAATAGGCTTAATATATTTAAGAAGTAAGAAAATACGGAAATCTTTTGAGGAAAGTAATATTTATAAGGATACAGATAAATATATAAGAATAAATGGTTTATCGAATTTAATATTAGGTATGTTAGGTATATTAATAGGGATAATTGATTATTTTGGCATATTTCAATCTAATTATGTCATAATATTATTTATTACATTAATACTAATTCAATCAATAATTCAAAGAGCTATTTCAAAAAGCAATAGAAATATATAAATTTTTAAAATAGTATTTATTTAGTTCTTTTTTGCATTTTCTATAGCATATATTATAGGGGAAAAGCAAAAAAGGCTTAAGGAAGTTTTTTGAATATTTTCCAACCTCGAATATGTATAGTATACATTTACACGACCTAAATATCAAATTTATTAAAAATTACCATTGTCCAAGGTTTCCATAAGTGTTATAATGGTAATATCTTAGGTAAGGAGAGGGGGATGGTCTTAGGACCAAACTTATGAATAAGAAGATTTTGTCAATTGTTATGGCAGGAGCTATAACAATGGGATTAATTCAGCCGGTTTTTGCTACTCCTAATCAGGAGATTATTGAAAATCAAAGAAAATACGAAGAATTAAATAGTAAAATAGAAGAAATACAAGGTGAGGTATTCAAGTTAAATGAACAAATAATGCCTCTAGCAGATAAAATTGAAGAAAACAACAGGCAAATGGATAATATAAAAGAAGAAATTAAAAATACTAATAAGGAAATAGAAACTGCAAAGGTTGAAATTTCTGAAAAGGAAGAGATCCTTGGAAATAGGCTTAGAGAGCTTTATAAGTCAGGTGGGCAAGTTAATTACTTAGCTCTTATTTTTAGTGCAGAAAGTTTCGGTGATCTTATTACAAAGTTAGATTCTGCAGCAAAACTTATAAATATTGACAAGGAAATTGTTAATGATTTAAAGGAAAAAAAGGAAAACCTTGATGCAAAGATAGCTTCATTACAAGTTAAAGCTGATGAAATTACAAAAATAAATGAAGAAACTAATAAAATACTAGAAGAATTTGAAGATAAGAAGAAAGAGCAAGAAGAATTAATTGCCCAAGTTGAAGCAGAAAGGGCAATATTTGATGAGGAATTTCTTTCTGTAGCAGAAAGAGAGCTTATTTCCTATCAAGTTGAATTAGTAGATTCCTCAAGTTCAATATCTGAACTTCAAAGTGCTGCTAGCCAATTAACTAATATTAAAGATTATCAACTGAAGAGTCCTATAGTTATACAAGAAGCTGAGGATGCAATTTATTTTGCAACTTTAAAAATTGAAGAATTGCAAGCGCAAGAAGAGGCTGCAAGAGTTAGTGCTAATAGAGGACAGACTTATTCTGGATCTTCAAGCTCTATTGTTGATTACGCATATCAATTTTTAGGAACTCAGTATGTTTATGGAGCAACTGGTCCATCAGCATTTGACTGTTCTGGATTCACAAGTTATGTATTCAGAAATGCTGCAGGGGTAGAAATAAGCAGGACAACATATTCTCAAGTAGGTGTGGGCCAAGAAGTATCATATAATGAATTACAGCCTGGAGATTTAGTATTTACTTATGGTTTAGACCATGTGGGAATATACGTTGGAAATGGACAATATATTCATGCTCCTTATCCAGGAGAATCAGTAAAAGTTTCTCCAGTAACGTCTTTCTATACTGCTAGAAGAGTACTTAATTAGAAGTTAATTTATAGTGAGTTTATAACTCCGTCTATTTTAGGCGGAGTTATTTTTATGATATTATATAATATAAATACGATATAAATGATATTTTATTGAATTTAGATAAGAATATAAATAAAAAATAGTTGAGGTATACATATGAATAATGATGTTAAATTATTTGAAAATGAATCTATAGATGATTTGCAGTTAGAAAATCTGTATTTAATACAAAAAAAGTCTGGCTTTAGGTTTGGAGTAGATGCAGTACTTTTATCAAATTTTGCTAGGGTGAAAAGAAGCCATAGGGTGATAGATTTATGTTCAGGAACAGGAATAGTTCCATTTTTGATATATGGTAAATATAAGGCTAAAGAAATTGTTGGAGTAGAAATCCAAGAGGATATGGCTGAAATGGCAAATAGAAGCAGCAGATATAATGAAGTTGAGGATCTAATAAAGTTTTACCAGGGGGATTTAAAGGACTTAAATTTTCTAAGCACATTAGGAAGATTTGATGTTTTAACTGTTAATCCTCCATATAAGCTAAACAATGCAGGAATATTAAATTCAGAAGATAAATTAGCTATAGCTAGGCATGAAATCTTATGTAATTTAGAAGATGTTATAATAGCCGGCAGAAAGCTCCTTAAGGATAATGGACGAATGTATATGGTACACAGGCCTGAAAGATTAATAGATATATTCCAGCTAATGAGAAAGCATAAAATAGAGCCAAAGAGAATACAAATGATCCATCCCAAGGCTAATAAAGCTCCAAATATAGTTTTAGTAGAAGGGCAGAGAGATGGGGGAGCTTACTTGAAATGGGAAGATCCTCTATATGTCCATAATGAAGATGGAAGTTATACAAAAGAAATAAATAAAATTTATGGAAGGGAGGGTTAACCTATGGAAATTGGCAAGTTATATTTAGTACCTACACCAATAGGGAATTTAAAGGATATAACATTAAGAGCATTAGAGGTATTAGAAAATGCAGATATGATTGCAGCTGAAGATACAAGGCAAAGTCTTAAACTTTTAAACCATTTTAATATTAAAAAGCCTTTATTTAGTTATCATCAACATAATGAGCAAAGTAAAAGTGAAGAAATAATAAATAAATTAAAAGAAGGAGTTAATATTGCTTTAATAACAGATGCTGGTACTCCTGGAATATCAGATCCTGGAAGTGTTATAGTGTCAAAATGCATAGAGGAAGATATAGCTTTTGAGGTTCTGCCAGGAGCAACAGCTATAACTACAGCATTAGTATATTCAGGTTTAGATACAACTAAGTTTGTATTTAGAGGGTTTTTACCTAGGGAAAATAAAGATAGAAATTTAGTAATTGAAGAAATTAAAAATTATAGAGAAACTTTAATAATATATGAGGCTCCCCATAGACTATTAAGTACATTAGAGTATTTAAAAGAAAAGCTGGGAATCAGAAAAATATCCATATGTAGAGAATTAACAAAGCTTCATGAAGAAATATTTAGAGGGGATCTTAATTCTGCTATAGGTTATTTCAATGAAAATAGGCCCAGAGGAGAATTTGTTTTAGTTGTTGAAGGTAAAACCGATGAAGAAATAAGGGCCGAAAAAGAAGCTTTATGGAAGGATTTAAGCATAGAAGAACATTTGTTGAAAAAAATTGATAGTGGAATAAGTAAAAAAGAGGCTATAAAGCTAGTTGCAAAGG
The DNA here is from genome assembly GCA_012520205.1 of Clostridiales bacterium. Classification (GTDB taxonomy): domain Bacteria; phylum Bacillota; class Clostridia; order Clostridiales; family Clostridiaceae; genus Clostridium. Next base: position 949 of record JAAYOT010000261.1, on the reverse strand, counting down.
AAAGAAATATTTCTAAAAAAGAAGTATATAAATATTCGACAAAAATTTAAACTAAAATAGCTGTTACACAACTATAGTTATGTAACAGCTATTTTATATTTTAAAATTACTTCTTAAGTTCGTTCATGCAGTTTTTGCAGATATTTTTACCTTTATAGTTAATAACATCTCTAGCATCACCACAGAAGATACAAGCTGGTTCGTATTTCTTTAAGATTATTTGCTCTCCATCTACATAGATTTCTAAAGCATCCTTTTCAGCTATATCTAATGTTCTTCTTAATTCTATAGGAATAACGATTCTTCCTAATTCGTCTACTCTTCTAACTACTCCAGTTGATTTCATAATAAATTCCTCCTTCAAACAAGTTTCGACATCTTGCATGTTCATATTAACAAAACTGTAATTAAAAGTCAATATTAATAGTAAAAAAATTTATTTTTACAAAAAAATCATGCAACATAAAACCATAATTACAATATACTCCCATAAATTAGAAAAGTCAAGAGTATTTAATCAAAAAATCCCGAAAATCAAAAAAAATGTAGAATGGCTTGTCCTCAAGTCTATAAAGAAAAGGATATTTGCAAGTTAGAATAAGATTAAAAAATATATGATAAAATAAACAAAAAATGTAAAGAATAATAATGTGTTACTGAATTATTAAAAATTCTACAATAACAATGAAAACTTCAAAATATTAGAATTTTTATTTTATAAGATAATAAAATAAGGATATGATAACTTGTAATAAGTTTATGGATACTATATAATGTTATATATCATAAAATTATAGAGGTGGATAAAATGGCAAAAATGATTAATGCTGATTATATAGATGAATTAGCAAAGGAGATGTCTAATAATACTATTATTGGTTATGAAGAACTACCTAAATATGATCTTTTTTTGTCCCAGGTAATAGATTTTTTAAATGATAAATTTCCG
>JAAYOT010000260.1 GCA_012520205.1 Clostridiales bacterium | reverse complement strand
TATATATATTATCGATTTATTTTTTTTCTTCTTTAGTAATTATGAATTAGATAATTTAGTCTCCTTTAAGTAGAACATAATTATATCATATAATAAAAGGATTGTAGATGCCTTCAAAAGATAAAATTTTATAAACAAATTTAATTACACATTATGTTATTTTTGATATAATGTATAAGGTGAAGTTTAAAGAGGGTGATTAAGTATGACTGTTCAAAATTGGAAGGGATTTTTTATGCCCTATGAACAAGCGGTTGATGAGTTAAAGGTTAAGCTAAGAAGTATTAGAAAAGAATTTAGAAAGAAGAATGAGTATTCTCCAATTGAATTTGTAACAGGGAGAGTAAAGGAAGTATCAAGTTTATTGGAAAAAGCAAATAAGTTTGGTATTCCAATGGATAGATTAGAGCATGAAATAGAAGATATAGCTGGACTAAGAATTATGTGTCAGTTTGTAGATGATATAGATACTGTTGTAGAAATTATAAGGGGTAGAAAAGATATGAAGATCCTCTACGAAAAGGACTACGTAAGAGGAGTTAAGGAAAGCGGTTATAGAAGCTATCATATGATTATTAAATATCCTGTGAATATGGCAGAAGGGGAAAAAGTAATATTAGCTGAATTTCAAATCAGAACATTATCTATGAACTTTTGGGCTACTATAGAGCATTCCCTAAATTATAAATATAAAAAACAACTTCCAAGCCATGTAAGAGAAAAGTTAAAAAAAGCAGCAGATGCAGCCTTTGAGTTAGATGAACTAATGCTGGACATAAAGGATGAAATAAAGGATGCTCAAAAATTATTTGAAGTAAAATCAGACATAATCTCAAATATAATGGATAATATTTTAATTTTAAGCTCCCTAGGAAAGTTTGCAGAAGCAAGCAGATACGAGCTATCTTTAAATAAATTAATTGAAGATGGGGAAGTTTACGAATTTAATAATTTATTAGAAGCTATAAAAAGAGATATTAGGAAATATAGAGAGTAAAAACAGTTCACAGTGCACAGTTCACAATTCACAGTTAAGGAAATAATTCAGCTTAAGCTGAATTAAGAAAAATCCTCTATAAGTTCTTCAAGAACTTATAGGGGATTTAATTTAATTTTAGAAACTACGCAGTAGTTTCATCCTCAACTGTACACTGTGCACTGTGAATTGTGAACTGAAAAAGATTGCTTGCCAATCTTTTTACGCCACGCTTATTCCTGCACTTGCATAGCCTGTTATTCTAGTTGGTAAATCTCCATTTCTTGATATTGCTGTAAAAAGTAATAATAGACGGCTTCGGGCTTCTACAGGGATATTTAAATTTTCTAGAAAGCCATCGCTAGCATCACCTATTTCTACTGTATCAAAAAATGAAGGGAATAGTTCTAACCTTGTACCTTGAATTGGTGAAAAAATGTTCCCTAGTCCTTCTGCTCTGTAAAGTTGGACTGTTATAGTAATATTTCTATTAAAAAGAGCTCTTATTGGAGCAGCTACAGTAAAAAATACAGATATTGATCTTATCACTCCAGCCCTTGGCAAAGAAAAGGCCATATTGAATGGAGTAGTTTGAGAAGAAGAGGGTGGTATTAAATTAATTTGCCCATTATTGTTAATTGTAACAGATGCAGAATTTCCAAAAGCAATGGCAGCTCCTATTCTTGGTAGAACATTAAATTCACTTACTTGTAGTGTTATAGCTGTTCCAGAGGAAAATGGAATTATACTCGGATTAGCATCTCTGCCGTCTTTGCCATCTCGCCCGTCTTTTCCGTCTCTTCCATCCCTACCGTCGCGACCATCTTTACCATCTTTACGTTTACATTCCTTATGTCTCCTTGAAGAGCGAGATTTTTTGCAGCAGCCCTAAAAGCAGTTTTATTCTATTGATACTCCTGCGCTTGCACGACCTTCTACCGTAAGTTGATCAGCAGAATTAGTAGATGTAATTGAAAGAACTAATAGTAAGCGAGTTCTAGCTGTTATTGGTATATTTAAACCATCTAAAAGCACATCAGTAATGCTACCTGCTTGTGGATCAGTGATGGTTGGTAGAGTTGCCACTGCTATTTCATTAAAGACTTCATTTGGTGTAGTTGATGAAAATAGTCGAGCACTTACTGTAAGTTCAGTACCAGGAGCTGGAGCTGGGGCTATTGCCGTTATTCTAAAGTATGCTACTATAGATTTTATTACTCCACCTCTTGGAAGGGAAAATGGCATAGTGAAATCAGTATCTGGTATTTGTGGAGGTGATATTAAAGTGATACTTCCATCAATATTAAGTCTAACTAGTGCGGAATTTCCAAAGCCAATTGCCCAAGTATTCGATTCATCTACTTCAGTAGAAGGAACTGTAAATTCCATAACTCCACCTGATGCGTAAGGAATTATTACAGGATTCCCTACTCCATCCCTACCATCTTGTCCACTTGGTCCCATAGGTCCCATAGGCCCCATAGGTCCCATTGGTCCTC
>JAAYOT010000259.1 GCA_012520205.1 Clostridiales bacterium | reverse complement strand
GCAAGACATGCATATGGAGATATATATAAGGATGTAGAAATGAAGATACCGGGAAAAGGAAAGGTAGAATTAGTTTATACAGATGAAAATGGAAATGAAACTAAGGAATTAGTTCATAACTTTGATGATGCTGGTATAGTATTAGGAATGCATAACTTAAATAAATCAATAGAAAGCTTTGCAAGAAGCTGCTTTAATTTTGCATTAGACACAAAGCAAGATTTATGGTTCTCATCAAAAGATACAATATCAAAGAAATATGACCATACTTTTAAAGATATCTTCCAAGAAATATATGATAATGAATATAAAGAAAAATTTGAAGAAGCTAATATAGAATATTTCTATACATTAATAGATGACGCAGTGGCAAGGGTTATTAAGTCAAATGGCGGATATATTTGGGCATGTAAAAACTATGATGGAGATGTAATGAGTGATATGATTGCAACTGCCTTTGGTTCTCTTGCAATGATGACTTCAGTGCTAGTATCTCCAGAAGGATATTATGAATATGAAGCAGCCCATGGTACAGTGCAAAGACACTATTATAGACATTTAGAAGGAAAAGAAACTTCAACAAATTCTGTAGCAACTATTTTTGCTTGGACTGGAGCCCTTAGAAAAAGAGGAGAATTAGATAATCTTCAAGATTTAGTTGATTTTGCTAATAAACTAGAAGAAGCTACAATACAAACTATTGATGAAGGCTTTATGACTAAGGACTTAGCAATGATTTCAGATCTTGATAATATTACTGTTACAAATTCAGAAGAATTTATAAAAGAAATAAGAAAGAGATTAGAAAAGAATATCTAGTTTAATAAAAACAGGTTATGTAATTATGCATAGCCTGTTATTTTTTTAGATATAGCTTAACTTATCCACCATGTAAATGTTATAATTTATATAAAGATATAGATTTACTATATCTAGTAAAATAACTAGGTAAGATTAATTTAAGAAGTTAACAGAATAATAAAGGGGGAAAACCATGACAAGCTATAAGAGTAATATAGAAATAGATTATCCAATTGAAAAGGTATTTAAAATTTTTATAGATATAAATAAAAGAGAACTACCTAGATTCAATAAGAAAAATCCAACAGAAACATCATATTCAAGGGTAATAAAGCAGGTAGGAAAGACTAAAATCGAAATGGTAACAAAAATAACAGCCTTTGAAAAAAACAAGGTTTATGAAGTTACTAGTACAGTTGATAAAGATACTTATATTTCAAGATACGAATTTAAAAAAATTAATGATAATAAAACAGAAATTACCCTAATAGAAAGACAGGATACAAGCCTAATTTCAAAAATATATATCACCTTTAAAAGCTTTACGGCCAAAAAGAAACTAAAAACAAAACTAGAAAAAATAAAATCCGGAATAGAAGAAGAAGCAAGTAGAAGAAAATAAACTAAGGTTTTGAAATTGCAGGGGAGTAGGTAATTTTATTTAAAAATAGGGAGCCTGTTGATATGTATCAACAGGCTCTCTCTTTTCAATAACTGAAAATTGAAACCTGAAATCTGACTAAATTGCCCAATTTCCATTTAAGAATATTTGAATTTTTTCTCCATCCTTATTTATTCCAGTAATATTTAAATCTTCAGTTCCTATCATGAAGTCTTCATGGATAATAGAGTCATTAGCTCCCTTTGATAGTAACTCTTCCTTTGTCATGTTTTCTCCATTTTCCATATTTATTGGATAAGCAGCACCAAAAGCTAAGTGGCATGATGCATTTTCATCAAATAAAGTATTGTAGAATATTATATTTGAGTTTGATATAGGAGAGTCGTAAGGTACAAGAGCTACTTCCCCTAGGTAACTAGCCCCTTCATCTGTATCTAGCAATTTCTTTAAGGTATCATAGCCTTCTTCTGCAGTAAAATCAACTACTTTACCATTCTTAAAAGTTAATTTAAATTTATCTATAACATTTCCACCATAAATTAGTGGTTTTGAAGAAACTACAGTACCATTAACAGCATCTCTTTTAGGCATTGTAAATACTTCTTCAGTAGGCATATTAGCATTAAATTCTATACCATTATAGCAATGTTCAGAGCCTCCACCCCAAATATGACCTTCAGGAAGTTCTATTGTAAGATCAGTTCCCCTGTTATTTGTGTAGTGAAGACTTTTAAATTTTTGACTATTTAAAAAATCCATCTTTTCATGGAGTTTTGAATTATGTTCATCCCAAGCCTTAATTGGATCTTCTTCATAAAGTCTTACAACCTTAAAAATTTGCTCCCAAAGCTTATTTACAGCCTCTTCTGTAGAAGCATCTTTAAATATCTTTTTAGCCCATTTATCAGTTGGAACTGAAACAACTGTCCAACGTATCTTATTAGCCATTGAAAGTTCAAAATACTCTTTTAAAGCCTTTGAACGAGCTTGTTGATAAGCTGATATTTTATCTGCTGGAACGCCTTTATAGGCATCAGGATCAGAAGCTGATACTGATATTACACAACATCCTTCCTTGGCATATTTATTATAAGATTCTGAAAACCAATCTGGAATATTTGATAAGGTTTCAATAGAGGCATTTTCCAATGTAAGCCTTTGTATAACTTGATCAGAATAGCGAACTATAACTTCCTTTGCTCCTTCTCTGTAAGCCTCTTCTGCAATTACTCTAGCAAAGTCATAGCATTCAATTGGAGTATTTATCATAAGAACTTGACCTTTCTGAAGATTTACTCCTTTTTTTACAGCAAGTGATGCATATTTTTTAAGCATATTATTAATATTCAAATAAATCACCTCATTTTTAATATATTAATATTTTTACATATTGTAGTAAAATAGTCTAGTAGAAAATGCTAAGGTATAATTTGCCTTGAGATTAAGAATAATTATTAATATAATAAACATATTATATTAAATTAAGTTATCTGCTAAAGGCGAGGTGAGATCTTGATAGATTTATTGAATAAATTGATAAAGGATAATAAACATTATTCATATAAAGGAAAGGCTGCATCATATATACCAGCTTTAAAAGAAGCTAATCCTAATGATTTAGCTATTGCACTCTATGATTTAAATAGTAATAAGGAATATTATGCTGGTGAGTGTGATAAAAAGTTTACAATACAAAGTATTTCTAAGGTAGTTACTTTAATAATAGCTTTAATGGACAATGGAAAAGATCAGGTTTTTAAAAAAGTTAATGTAGAACCTACAGGGATGGGATTCAATTCTATTGTAAATTTAGAAGTTAGGGATTCGGTAAGACCCTATAATCCTATGATAAATGCAGGAGCCATTGTTACAACATCCCTTATTAAAGGTAAAAATGAACAGGATAAATTAGAAAGGGTTTTAGAATTTATAAAAAAGGTAACAAATAATAATGATATTTACCTAAATCAGAGGGTTTATGCTTCAGAAAAAGAAACAGGGGATAGGAATAGATCTATTGCTTATTTTATGAAGAGTACAGGCATCTTATCAGGAGATGTAGAAAAAATACTGGATTTATACTTTAAACACTGCTCCATTGAATTATCAGCAAGGGATTTAGCCAGGTTTGGGGCTGTAATTGCAAATGACGGTATAATACCTTGGAGTAAGGAAAGGTTTCTTTCAAGAGAAATTTGCAGAATAGTAAAAACTATTATGGTTACCTGTGGTATGTACGATGCTTCTGGAGAATTTGCAGTTAATGTAGGAATACCTGCAAAATCAGGAGTAGGTGGAGGAATTTTAGGAGCTGTCCCTAAGAAATATGGAATTGGGGTTTATGGACCAGCCCTGGACGAAAAGGGTAATAGCATAGCAGGTATAAATATATTAAAAGATTTAGCTAAAAGACTAGATCTTAGTATTTTTTAAGGTAAATTAAAGGAACAATAAAATATTAATTATTATTTAATGTTATAATATAAGAAAAATAGTATAATTTAGATATTAAGTTATTAAGGATATTCCTTAATTTGGAGGGAAATATGGAAAGATTATTAATTTTAGACTCTAATTCACTTTTAAATAGAGCTTTTTATGCAATACCAGACTTAACAAATTCTGAAGGTATTCACACAAATGCAGTTTACGGATTTTCTAATATGCTGCTAAAAATGAAGGAAGAATTAAAGCCAGATTATATAGTGGCGGCTTTTGATAGG
>JAAYOT010000031.1 GCA_012520205.1 Clostridiales bacterium | reverse complement strand
ATTCCATAAAACACTGCAAATACTAAAATTGTTCCTACAGTACATAGAGCAAATAATTTAATATTAGTTAAATTTAAAACTGAAAGAAGTTTGCTTATAAATTTGAATGCAAAAGTAATATGGATAACTGCCGTTATTAGAGGCAGGAAGAATACCATAAGAACTTGGCTTTTAATTGTCTTTTTAACTTCTTCTTTACTTAAGCCAACCTTCTGCATTATTTCAAAACGTTCTTTATCATCATATCCTTCTGAAACTTGCTTATAGTACATAATAAGTACAGTAGCCATAATGAATAAGAATCCTAAAAATAGACCAAGGAAGAATAGACCTCCATATAAGGCAAAAAATGATTCTCTAGATTCTTCTGCTCCCTCTGCATATCCTGAAAGAGAAGCTTCTGATATTTTATCTGCTAAAGAATAAGTTAAGGCAATTTCATCTTTAGCTTCACCTTCTACATCAAAGGCATAATAATAAGATAAATTTTCGAATTTTTCTCCGTATATATAAGTGTTAGAAAACAACTTTTCAATAGTTTCTGTATCTCTTACAACAATATAATAACTATTAGTAGCCATTGCTGAAAAAATACCTTCTACAGTAAAATTTTCTAGCTTTTCCTTTATTTTAAAATCATTACCTAAAATACTTACAGTACCTTCTTTTATTTCTCCTCTAATAGTATATAAAAGTATTTCATCCTCTTCTAAATTAACAGACGCATTTTCTTGATTATTATATACATCTAAAGGTATTACACTTAATACGCCAAATGAGCTAATATCTGAATTATTTAATGTTCCTTCCTCCATAATTGAAAAATCATTAGCTCTTTGAACTATAGGAACCTCTATAGATCTATATTTAATTGCATCCCTCATAGTAATATTGTGTTTCTCAGCTTCTTCTATTATGATGCTATCTAATTTTTCTTCCATATCCTTAGATGCATTTTCTACCTTAACTGCAATATTACGAGGATACCTAGTTCTAAGAACATCTTCCATTCCAATATATAAGGATACTGTAGTAGAAATCATAACGAGAACACAGGTTGAAAGAATACATATATTAGATAAACCTACTGCATTTTGTTTCATACGATAAATCATACCTGATACATTTATAAAATTATTAGTTTTATAATAAAATTTCTTGTTTTTTCTTAGGATTTTCAGTAAAGCAATACTACCAGCAGTAAATAAGCTATAAGTTCCTACAATAACAAGTATAACTGCTACAAAGAATAAGTATATTGCTGTAAGAGGTGATTCTGTAGTAAGGGCAAATAAACATTTTAGCGTACTTGCGCACTGCTTGTTTTACAATATCATCAAGATTATATTGTTTCAATACTAAATCTGAAGATATACTTTCAAGTCGCAAATATTGTAAAACAAATTCAACATATTCTTCTATTTTAAATAACTCCATTGATAATTCAGCATTTTGTTCATTATCTTCTGCCTGAAGCAGAAGCCTCATAGCAGAAATAGGTGTTTTAATTTGATGTGCCCATAAGGTATAGTAATCCATTAAATCACTTCTAGCTATATCTGCCTCTGAAGCAATTCGAATCTTTTCTTTATGAATAATCGAAATTAGTTTGTTATAATCATCTTCAATTATATTTTTTGCCTCTGGTAGTCCATCTGTATTTAAAATAATATTTCTTTTTAAGTCATTAAGTAATTTATGCTTATTATAATAAGTAAAAAAATCTACTCCAATAAAAATAATTCCAATGAAAGTACATAATAAAAAACCATATACTATAGGTTCTATAGGGAGATTATAAAGAAAAAACACCGTAACAAATATTAAAGAAAATATAAGGAATAATATTATTTCCTTACTACGGAATTTAAAATAGAATATTATTAACTCAAAATTACTCCTTTCCTCCATACTACTCCACCATATAGCCTATTCCCTTTTTAGTTATAATAAAATTATTTAAACCTAGCTCCTGAAGCTTTTTACGAAGGCGGGTTATATTAACAGTAAGAGTATTATCATCAACATAGCTGTCTGTTTCCCAAAGTTTTACCATTATATTTTCCCTTGATACAGCCTTTCCCTTATTCTCTATTAGTACTTGCAATATTTTATTATCATTCTTTGTTAATTGTATTTTTTCATTATTGTAAATTAAAGTGGCATCACTAGTATTAAGTATTACTCCTTTATGCTCAAGCAAATTTGTCTGCCCTACAAAATCATAAGTACGTCTTAATAAGGCCTTCACCTTTGCAGTAAGCACATTGAGGTCAAAGGGTTTTGCAATAAAATCATCTCCACCCATATTCATTGCCATTACAATATTCATATTATCCGATGCCGATGATATAAATATAATAGGTACCTTAGATAGTTTCCTAATTTCACTACACCAATGAAACCCATTAAAAAATGGCAGGGAAATATCTAAAAGAACAAGTTGTGGATCATAAGACACAAAATCAGAAATTACATTCTTAAAATCAGTAACACATTCTGCTTCGTATCCCCAGGATTTAATATGATTCTTTATTGATTTCGCTATTATTAAGTCATCTTCTACAATAAGTATCCTATACATTTATAATCCTCCTATATATTAAGGACTTCTCTAAGATTATTACTTTCATCACTAATTGAAGATATTTCTTGTGTGACTTGGTCTATTTGATTATATTGTTCCTCTACAGAAGCAAATATTTCCTCTATTGAGGCAGCATGTTCTTCAGATATAGCTGATATTTTTTCAAGTTCTCTTCTAACTACTTCAAAGGATGATGATATTTCAAGAATCATTTTATCTTCCTTATTTACTATATCCGTAATAGATCCTACAGATTTTTCTAAACCAAGAAAACTTTCTTTAACATTGATTATAACTTCATTTCCTAAATCTACAGCTTCTTTTCCCCTAGATACTTTATCCAATGTATTAGCTGTTGTAGAGTTAAGAAAATTAATTACCTCAACTATTTCATTAACTGTTTTAGTACTCATTTCAGCTAATTTGCTTATTTCCTCTGCTACAACTGCAAAGCCCCTACCATACTCACCTGCACGCGCAGCCTCAATAGATGCATTTAAAGCTAGTAAATTTGTTTGATCTGCAATTTCAGTTATGCTTAAAAGAGAATCATTAATTTTACTCATATTATCCTTTAAGTTTGACACATCTGAAAGGGCAGTTCCAACAGCAGTATCAATTGTATTCATTTGCTGAACCATTTGATCTATTCCATTGGAATTCTCATGGATAATTGCCTTCATACTTTTTGAGTATTCTTTTGCTTCATTTGATAATAGGTTAGTTTTCTGAATTATATCATTAGACTCATTTGTTTTCTCAAGAATCTTTCCAGTGCTATCTGCATTTTCTCCAATTCCTCTTGTTATTTCTTCAACTGAATTTTTAGTTTGATTACTCATTTCCCTAATATTTTGTATATATATAAAAGATTGAGATATTCTAGAATTTAATTCAGAAGTATTTTTATCAACTTCCTTCATTGTTTCTGTCAATTTTTCTAATAATTCTTTTGACTTCTGCTCCTTATCAAAGGCAGTCATAATATACTCATTTCCCCATTTTGTTAGAAAGTAAATAATACTTATGGCAAAATCTATAGTAAGTAAGGTTTTAATAAAATTTCTTATTGAAAAATCTTGGGCTAGGACCGCTTGTGGCTCTATTGCATATAAAACTATAATAAATATATTTAGTATTAGGCTATATGTTAAAAGTAAATTCACCCTAAAATACATGGCAATCATTGCTGCAGTTCCTATGTAAACTAAGGTTATTATCATCACATTTGCTCCCTTTTGCAAATAGCTAAGATATCCTCCTGATAAAGCTACTGAAAAAACCATAATTATTGCAGTTAAATTATCATATTTATTGAACTTAAAGTTAATGTACTTAGCTATAGTTGCGGCTATAGAAGCGGCCGCTGTTACAGCTAATACTTTTAAACCATAATATACACCTGAAGTAAAAAACGCTTGTACCGTAAGAAGTGTCGAAAAAATCCATATAAATGTTACATTAAATCTATTTACTCTCCTTACATTAAACCTTAATAATAGGTTATCATCCATATTAATTCCTCCTTTAATTTATATAATATTATACCTCAATAACATTTCTGTAAGGCTATTTTAAATTAAAAAACATTAAATTTACATATTATCTATTTATTCTCTAGCTTATATTATAGGGTACCTGACCGATAAGTCAAAATCAGACCTACTTACATAATGTAAAGAGGTCTGAACCCATGGTATAACCTTTTAATTATCCTTTAAAATTTCTTTGAAATAATCTGATGCTGATTTTGAAATAAAGCATAATCCACCTTTACTAATATTTTTTATTAGCATCTTTGTATATCCTAATTTAATTTCTTTACCTGCAATTGATAAAATTGTCATTTTACCTTCTAGTAACTTGTCGAAGTTAATTCTATTGAATTTTCTTCTTTCTTTCATTTCATAATATTTATCATTGCTTATTTCAAATTTATTAATTTCTAGGATTTTTTCAAATTCATCAACTGGTACAGGCTTACTAAATAAATACCCCTGACCTAAAAAGCAGCCTAATTCTCTTAAATATTCTAACTGTTCTTTAGTTTCAATTCCTTCTGCAACAGTTTTAATTCCAAGTTCATTGGAAATTTCAATTACATGCCTAGTAAGTACATTATTAGCTTTATTTGTAAGAACACCCTTTATAAATGATCTATCTATTTTTACGATATCTATATTAAATACACTTAAATACTGTAAAGATGAATATCCTGTTCCAAAGTCATCAAGGGCCACTTTTATTCCTAAATTTTGAAGCTTCTTTATATTGTTCATTACAATTTCTTTATTCTTAATTAGGATTCCCTCAGTAACTTCTATTACTAAAAATTTAGGATCTAATTCAAATTCTTCTATTATACTTTTAATACCTTCTACAAAATTACTTTCAAGAAAGCTTATACTAGAATAATTAATTGCTATTTTTATACTTGGTAAGCCCTTATCAAGCCAACTTTTATATGTCTTACATATTTCCCTTAGCATCCAATTTGTCATATCAATAATAAAACCTGTTTCTTCTGCAATTGGTATAAATTCACCAGGAGACACTAAGCCCCATGTTGGATGTTCCCACCTAATTAATGCTTCAGCACCTACTATTTTATTAGTTTCTATCTCAACTTCTGGCTGATAATAAACCCTAAACTCACATTTTTCAATAGCTTTAGACATATCATTTCTAAGTATAAATTGTTTATAGTTTTGAATATTCATTTTATTGCTATAAAACTCATAACTATTCATTGCTTTGGATTTTGCCCTTAACAAGGCATTATCTACTTGAATTCTTATTATATCTAAATCTTCACCATCATAAGGAAATACAGATACACCTATGCTTACTGTTATATTTAATTCATAATTATCTACCTTAAATGGAACCAAAAACAATTTGGTTATTTCCTTGGCTACATCTTCATATTCCTCAATATTCCTTAAGTTAGGAACCACAATAATAAAATTATCTCCATTACTGCGATAAAGGAATCCCTTTTCTCCTACAAATGACTTTAGCTTATTAGCGATTTCAATAATGAGCTTATCACCATTTTCAAAACCTAGAGCATCATTTATATACTTAAATCTATCTAGATCTAATAACATTATTGCAAAGGAAGTATTGTTTTTCTTAGCTTCTTCATATATGTTTTTAATTTGTCTTACGTAGCAGTACATATTTGGAAGTTTTGTTAAGCTATCATGATTAGCAATATATTCAATTTCCTTATACATTGCCTTTTCCTTTGTAATATCCCTCCAATTTAGTACTATCCCTTCAATAGCTGGCTCCTTTATATGATTATCTAATTCAATTTCTAAAGATATTCTTTCACCAAACTTTGTTTTAGTAGTTAATTCTCCCTGGATATGCCCCTTTGAATTCTTTAGAACATCTTTAATCATTTTGTTAAATTTTAATTTCTCTTCACCCTCAAGAAAATCTAATACATTCCTTTTTAATATTTCTTCCACAGTATAACCTGCAATTTTTTCAACTGCAGAACTAGAATATAAAATAGTTCCATCAGGTGATATAATTCCGAAACAGTCATTAGAATTTTGAATT
>JAAYOT010000030.1 GCA_012520205.1 Clostridiales bacterium | reverse complement strand
TAAGAAAGATGACAAGGATAAGAAACACGAATGTAAGTCTTCTACCAAAGTTCGCTTTAAGGCTTGCGAGTTCTGTAAGCTTGTAGACACAGAACCTGTAGACTTAAGCAAATGTGCAGATAGAGATTTAAAGGCTAAAATAGTTATCAAGAATGTTTGCTTTGATAGAAAATTCAAGGTAAAAGTTGCTTTATTAGATAAATCCGGAAAAGTAATTGAAACTAAGACCTTTAAGGCAGTATTACGCAAAAATAAAAAATCACATTCCGATAAGGATAAGGGCTGTGGCACATTTAAGAAGGAAGTAAAATTTGATCTTCCAAAGAATAAGATCTGTCATCCATTTGATTTAACAATTAAAGTTTCTGCAGCTTACGTTGATAAATGCTAATATTATAAGTATATTTTAAATGTTTATTTTTAACAAATATTTAAAATATAATTTATAAAATAAATATAGACCACCGCAAATAAAAAGTGCGGTGGTCTTTCTCTAATGCAGAATTAATTGTCAGTTGCCAACTCTTTTGCTTCTCCTGCTTTAATTAATACTTTGCTTCCTCTCATAATAAGGCCTTCTATAAACATTAATACACCAGTTCCTATAAGCATTTTTTCTATAGCAACATAATCTGCCATTGGTCCAAATACTAACATTCCAAGAGGCATCATAATGCTTGATATCATACTTAGAACACTAAATACCCTTCCTAAAAACTCACCTTCAATCTTTTCTTGTAATAAAACAGTAGATGGAGTATTAAACATTGGCATAACTATTCCAAATAAGCAAAAGAAAGAAATATAAACCCAAAAAGAAGGAACAATTCCCAAGGCAATAGTACACAATGCCATAACAAGTGTTGAAACTATCATTGTATAAACTCTGTTTTTAAAACCACCCCAGGCTGCCATAACACCTCCACCTATCATCATTCCTATAGAGAAGGTTACTTCAATTGCTGTTAGTCTCCATACATCATCTCCAAAGTTACGAGTAACTTGTAATGGAGTTAAAAATGAAACAGGCGCTGCTAATATAAAGAAAAATGCACAATATATAAAGTACTCTTTAAGAAATTTATGATTTCTTATATATTTTAATCCTTCTTTCATATCAGTAAGATAACTAGTTTCCTGTTTTTCAAGAGCTTTTGCATGAACTGGAACATGTAAAAATAAAGCTAATATAGAAACTGCTATTGCTGCCGTTACCACATCTATAAAGAATATAGCTTCAATTGTAGCTACTGTTAATAATGCACCACTTAACATTGGTGATGCAAGCATAACTAGGGCTTGAATACTTCCATTTGTTGCATTTACCTTTGTAAGCTTATCTTCTGGTACAAGTTGTGGTATAAATGCATTTATTGATGGTGTTTGAATTGCTGATCCTAATGCACGTATTGCAGATGTTAAATATAAAAGCCAAATAGAATCATATCCATTTATAAATAATATAGCTAATATTAAGGTTGATATTGCAATAAAGGAATCAGAAATCACAATAAGTTTTTTTCTATCATATCTATCTGCCCACACCCCTGCAAAAGGCGAAAGGAAAAGAGTAGGTAAAAACCCACAAATTATAGATATTGTCATCGCAGTTCCCGACTGCGTTTGTAGCGTAATATACCACATAATTGCATATTGAACTAATGAGGATCCTAATAGTGATATAGTCTGTGTAGTTAGAAATAATATCACATTCTTCTTCCAACTGTTATTCATATAACTTTTCTCCTATTGTTTAGATTTTATAATATTAATTATTAGATAATCAACGTTATAATTTATTACCTTAAATTTATACCATAAATACAACTCACATTCCACCTTTTTTATTTTTAAATTTATTATATGTTTTTATACAACTATTGATATTAAAAATTTGTAAGATTTTGTTTATATCAAAAGTTTTAAATTTGAATATATTAATAATGGTTTAAATAATAAATTTAGGAGAAGAAATTGATATCTTTAAAAAATTTCATAGTTCAATCATTAGAAATAAATTTATTCTTTTTAAGACTAATGAAAGAGCATTCAATATTTCTAGAAGCAGCATTTTTACCAAAGGATAAAAACTTAATTAATCAGGCAGAAGCTTTTAAAAATGAATTTTCTCAATTATTATCTCATGCAGTAACATTAGCAGAGGGAGTTCTTCCTTCAAATATAATAAACTCAAATGAACTTGTAACTAAATACACAATAGATGCTGAAAAAGCTACTCAAATGGCTACTGGAATTTTAATAGACACAAGGATAACCTCTAGGGAACTTTCCTTATCACCTGCTAATAATAGAGCTTCTACAGACTTAGCAGATGAGATTTTTATCCTAAATAAAAGCTGTATCAGGGCCCTTTCAGCCCTTATTCAATTTAAAAACAGGATTCTACAAGCTGTTTTATCTTGCAGATTATATATAAATGTCTATCCTGAATTATTAGAACATCTCCTTCATGAAGCTATGGCTTATAGAGAATTATTAACAAGATTACAAAATGGAATTGAAATCAGCATTAATGTTAATCCTGCTGCTCAAGAAGATTTTTGGAACCATATAATGTCTGAGCATGCCTTCTTTATTAGGGGCCTATTAGACCCTACAGAAGTAGATTTATTTAATTTAGCTGATAGCTTTGGAAAGGAATTTGAAGAATTAAAGGAAAGGGCAGCTAAAATAAACGGCTCCTTAGCTCTTCTCAATAAAGTTAGCACTGAATCTTTAAATGCCACTATAAGGCTTAGAGACTTTAAAGCTCAAGGAACAGAGGGTTTATTGAATTGTGAAATTAAGGCTCTTATTTCTCCGCTTTTAGCCGATCACGTACTTAGAGAAGCTAATCATTATATCAGATTACTGGAAAGCCTTAATTTATAATATAATAGATTCTCGACATTTCCCGAGAAATATTTTTTATTTTTTATAATATCTACTTATTATTACTTGCTACAATGCTTTTTAAATAGTTTTATGTATATTTTTACTACATTTTTTGTTTTTAACAACT
>JAAYOT010000258.1 GCA_012520205.1 Clostridiales bacterium | reverse complement strand
TGTCTGTTATTTCATAGGAATAATCATATTCTTCATTATCATATAATGCTTCTGCGCAGCTATTTAAAAACTTAACATATTCACTTTTATTTTCTTTAGGAAATAAGTTAATACCTTCCTTAATTTCCTTTAGCGCTCTTTCCTTATTATTTATAGCAAAAAAACATTTCCCGTTTTCACCTTTTGCTATTGCTAAATTCATTAAATTATCTTCCTTATAGGAATATGAAAGGTTAATGTATTTTTCTTTTCCTTCATTATTAAGGAGTATATTTATTCTTGCAAAGGCCTGATATAAATTTCCCTTTTTATTATCATCTTCAAGATTATCAACATAACTTATAGCTTCCTTCAAAGAATTATAAGCCTGCTCTAAATTGCATATATTTAAGTAGGACATTCCTTCCTTATAGCAAATATAGGAGTACTTATTTATATCTAATTCTTCTTTTTTCTTTAGTAGAGGTTTTATTCTATTATAATAGTTGATTGCCTCATTATACTCTTTGGTACTATAAAAAAATTCAGCCATATCAGTGTAGTAAATAATAGTATTATCCGGAGTATTATTTTTTTGATATAAATCATAATATTGTGATACTATAGTTTGTATATTTTCAATTTTATCTTTTTCAACATAGAAATTAAATAATATATGGGTAAATTCAAAAGCTAAATCATCATAAGAATATTCTAAAGCATAATTAATATTATTCTTTAATACTTCTTCTTTATTTTCTTCTACTGTATTTTTCTTTATAATTTCAAGATTATTGATTAATTGCTCTTTAACATCACTTACTAAATAATCATAATCTATGTTAAGCTTTTGGGAAATATACTCTAAAATATCCTTATCAGCTTTTATTTTTCCATTTTCTATACAGCTCATTTTTGATATGGATACCTTATCTCCACATAATTCCTTTAAAGTTACTCCATGATATATTCTAATTCTTTTGATTTTCTCTCCAGTTGATAATATCTCCATTTATCTCCCCCGCCTGGATTAATTCCTAAGGATTCCTATTTCCTTAAAAATACTAATCCCTTCATCTAAATATTTAGCTGCTTCTATATCTCTCTTATTATCAATATAAAACTTTCCTATCATTATTGCTATTTGACCAGCCTGTTGATACAAACTATTTACTTTAGCTATTTCATATGTATCTAGTAAAACATACTCTGCATCCTTTAATTTATCATTTATCATATGAACCCTATACCACAATATATTAATTTCAACTAAATTCTTAATATCCTCATCTTTTAAGTATAATTTAATTTCATTTAACAATTCTTCACATTTTTTAATATCCTTTATTTTAATATAATTTTCACACATATTAATTAAAGTAGATATTAATTTAGTATCTTTTCTTCTCATTCTTATGTCTTTGGCTATTTCATAATGCTTAAAGGATTCTTCAATATTTTCAAATCTATAGAATAACTTTCCTAAGTTATTTTCTATTTCTGAAATATTGTTTAATTGTTCTAACTCCTTATATACTTCTAAGGTTTTTTGAGAATATTTTATTGCATTTGCTAGATCCCCTTTTGCATTATATTCCTCAGATATTAATAATAAAGTCTTTGCGTATTCTTCCTTATTATTAACTTGTTCAAATTTGCTTTTTGCTAAGAAGGAATAATCTATTGCTTTTTTCATATTTTCAGTCCTATAATATGACTCAGCCATGTAATAATAAATTTCCCCTAATAAGGAATCATCTCCAATGTTATTATCTAAATATACTTTTTCAGCCTGACTTAAATAACTATTTGCAGAATGATATGCTTTTAATTTTAAAGTTATCTTACCTAAGTTTAAGAAGGTATTTATTATTTCTTCATAATTATTATTTTTAATAAAAATTACATTTGCTGTTAAGAAAAATTGCTGTGCTATAGTAAATTCACCTTTAGCCATATATATTTGTGCTCTTAAGTATAGTATTTTTGCTTTTCTATAATCCAGGTTATATTTTTCAACATAGTATAGAGCATTTTCTATATATTTTTCTCCTGAAAAATAATCCCCTGCTAATATATATGCCTCTGCCATTTGTTCATAATAAATGCTTATCTTCTCAGCCTGAGTTTCTTCCGACTCCATTAAATATTCAACAGAAGTTTGAAGTTCCCCTGCTAAATACTCTAATAAATCCATAGAAGGATTTGACCTTCCTGATTCAACTAAGCTAATTTGCCCAGGTGTAATTCTGTCTCCCGCTAGGTCTTTAAGAGTCATATTTAATTCTTTTCTTCTTCTTTTTATCTTTTCTCCTAATGCAAGAATCTCCATCAACACTCTTCCTTTTCATTCACATAAATTCTTAGTATCTCGATATTTATTTTACATAATTATATCATAATTTTACAGTTTTATATAGTTATTCTTGCTTTTGTATGAATATATTAGATTTTTTTTCTTAAATTTTAATATTAATAAAAACTTTATTGATAAAATAATAAAAACAATTTACAATAAGTAAGCTTTAATGCTCTTTCTTAATTGTAAATTGTTTTTATGCATCTTAATTATACACTTTTTATCCTTATTTCATATATCCCATTATAGTATCATATGCATCCTCTGCCATATTGGCAGCTCTTTTACCCATTTTTCTAATAGTTCTTTGTTTTTTTCTATCTAGCTGTGGATACATCATAGCACTTACTGCTGCGCCTAATACTGCACCTGTTACTATTGTTCTCATTGTTTTCATAATATCACCTCATAATAATATTTTTGTTTAAAATTTATTGTATTCTTATTATTAGTAATATTTTTTTCTTTAACCATTGAAATTACTGGAAAGTGCTTAATAACTTAACCTATATCTTTTATATACTCTAATACTTTTCTTTGTTTTTCAGCAGGTAATTCTGCAAGAAGCTTATTAATTTCTAAGGCTATATTATCTGCTTCTTTAATTTCATCAATTTCACTTTTTGAATTAATAACAATAATTTTATCTTCTTTATTATGAGTAATGGCTACTATTTCCTTCTTTATATTTTCATCTGCTACATATAAAGTATTATTTGCCAGCCACTTATTCACAACTTTATCTGAGGCTATAGCTAATTTTTCTTTACATTTTTCATCTGCTAATTCATTAAATAGTTCACCAGTATGGCTATCAACCTTAACAAAAATCACTTCTATACCTAACTTCATTAATTCTTGCATTTTATTATAATATCTAATTGATGATTCTTCTCTTCTTTCCCAAAAGCCTGTAGCATGGTGAGCAATACCTTCATAATCATGGAATATAACAACTATTTTATCTTTTTGCCTTAGGGCATATTCAACACCCTTAACTGCAGCTTCTAACTCTCCTGCAATTTGCCTTATATTGCTTTGAGAACTATCTTGAAATGCACCGCTTTCAATATATTCCACTACCTCATTTCTAACAGCTACTAATCCATAGGCGTATTTCTTAGAACTTACACTATAACTTCCATCAACATAAATATGCAAACAATTCTCTGGATATTTATCTACACCTTTTTTTAACAGTTTACTGCCTTCATTTAAAAACCTTTCTGCTTCTTTTATATCTTCAAAACTTTTATACTTTGCTCCCTTAACGCCTTTAACATATTTTAAACATTCAGCCCAAGTATTAACTATTTTGTTTTCTATTTTTATATTGTTATCAAAATCAAATCCTTCTTTTATAGCATAAACTTTTTTACCCATCTAGTTATCTCCTTCTATTAATGTAGAATGTACATTATAAATTGTACATTATTTTAAACTGAAGCAACTTCCTCTATAAAGTCATATATTTTCTCTACGTTTTTTGCTCCAGTAAAATTAATAACATAATCTACTAGATCATTTAGCACTACAATAATGTCATTCTTTCCTTGCCAGTTTTCCAATATAACCTTCATTGGAACATCTTCAATTATTTTATTTAAGGCGAAAAATATAACGGCTATTTCATCTATTTTACCTATGAAAGGTATATTATCTGGAATAAGATCTGTTGGAAAAGATACATAGGCTACTGCTGCTGAAATCACTAGTTTAGTTTTTATTGAAACTCTTTTATCCTTTAGAAGCCTGTAAATTAAAGCCACCATATCAGGAACAATAAATAAATAATCCTTAAAAGGCTTTATCTTTTCTGGTAATTTACTTTCTAAATATCTCCTACCATTTGCATAGGAATCTTCCACCTTTTCTACTTCACTAACTTCCTCTATATGATCGTCTTCCTCTGGTGCTTCCAATAATTTTATTTCCTCTTCAGGATTTTCTTTATTTAGAGTTCCAGCAATTGATATTCTTATATTATCAGCTTCTACATATAAAGTATCATTATTTACATTTATATTACTAATATCAAAATCAACGTAAGGTACATCCTTTAATAAATATTTTATGTCTATTAATACCTTGCCATCCAAATATTTTATTCCCTTTTCCTCAATTGACTTTAAGGCATATTTTAATGCAGCCTTTCTAATGAAGGACATAATCTTTATTTTGGAAACCTTGAATTCTACTAATTCTCCTTCAATAACACCATTATCTACTCTTTTTAATTTTATATTTCCCAAAAAATCTATTGTTACTAACTTTTTAAAAGTTCCCTTAATTATAATATTATCCTGAATATCTATTTCAGAAACCTTTAAACCTTCTACACTTACAAATTCATTTATAATACTTAATAAATCTTTCCCCTTTAAACCAATTTTAACTTCTGATATATTCATATTCCCCTCCAAATTATTAACTTTCCTAGAAAAATTATTTAGTCATTATATAATATTATAATGTATTTTTTAAAATAAGAAACTTATATCCCCAAAAAAATGTAACAGGGTCTGTCCACACTCTAATAATTGTA
>JAAYOT010000257.1 GCA_012520205.1 Clostridiales bacterium | reverse complement strand
TTTTAAATTGTCTTTATTACTCTTTATAAACCATCTCTAAGTTAGCGAACTTACTATGAGAACCGATCCATGCCATCTTAACAGTTCCTACAGGACCATTTCTTTGTTTTGCTATTATACATTCACCTATACCTTTATCTTCTGTTTCTTTATTATAATATTCATCTCTATATAAGAACATTACAACGTCGGCATCCTGCTCTATAGATCCAGACTCTCTTAGGTCAGATAACATTGGTCTATGATCTGCTCTTTGCTCAGGAGCACGGGATAACTGTGATAATGCTATAACTGGACATTGCATTTCTTTTGCTAATGCCTTTATTGATCTTGATATTTCTGATACTTCTTGTTGTCTACTTTCACTTCCAGCACTACCACTCATAAGTTGAAGGTAGTCAATTAAAATTAAATCTATTCCATGTTCCATTTTAATTTTTCTGCATTTTGATCTCATTTCCATTACGCTTAATCCAGCAGTATCATCAATAAATATTTTAGCCTTAGATAAAGGTCCAGTAGCCCTTGCTATTCTTTCCCAATCATCATCATCTAAGTTACCTGTTCTTAACTTAAGCATATCTACACTAGCTTCAGAACATAATAATTTATAAGCTAATTGTTCTTTGGACATTTCCAGTGAAAATATAACTACACTTTTATTTTCTACTAAAGCAGCATGTTCTGCTATATTTAAGGCAAATGTTGTTTTCCCCATTGATGGTCTGGCAGCAATTAGCACCATATCACCCTTTTGAAAACCTGAAGTTTTGGCATCTAAATCCCTAATTCCTGACCCTACTCCAGTTATTGCTCCTCTATTATTAAAAAGCCTTTCTATTTCTAAAAAGCCTCTTTCTAGAACAGTTGATAAACTTTCATAATCACTGGTATTCTTTGTATCAGCTATATCAAATATTTTCTTTTGAGCAAAGTCAAGAACTTCGCTTACCTTATCTTGCTTATTATAACTTTCTTCTATTATAGAAGTAGAAGATTTTATTAGTTTTCTTAACATAGATTTATCTTCTACTATCTTTATGTAAGAATCTAAATTAGCTGTAGTAATAACAGATGAGCTTATCTCTGATATATATGTTACTCCCCCTGCTTTTTCCAGCTTTTCAGTTGATTTTAAATATTCTAATAAGGTTACTAAGTCAACAGCCATATCTTCTGAGTACATTTCTCTAATAGCCTTAAATATAACTTTATGTCCATCCCTATAGAAGTCTTCTTCATTTAATTTTTCTAAAGCCTTAGATATAGCCTCCTTATCTATTATCATAGAACCTATAACAGATTGTTCAGCTTCTAAGCTTTGGGGCAAGCTTCTCATTATTGGCCCTTCCATAAGTAACCACCTTTCCTTTACATTATAATACTCATACATTATATCAAATTTTTTTGTATTATAAAATAAGGATTAAGCTTTCTTAGTAAAAGCTTAATCCCATTATTGAAACTTTAATCCAATTTATTTTCAAATACTATATCAATTACCTCTTCTATATTGCTTACAGTTTTTACTTCAATATCAGTTAAGTTAAGAGGTATTTCTCTTTCATTATCCTTTGGAACTATAACCAGCTTAATGCCCTTTCTTCTAGCGCCATATATTTTTTCAAATATTCCTCCAACTGGTTTTACCTCTCCCCTTAATGATATTTCTCCTGTTATAGCAACATCCTGTCTCATAGGTTTATTTAATAGTGCACTAATTATACTCACTGTTATAGCAGCTCCAGCAGAAGGTCCATCTATTCTTCCGCCACCTACTACATTCACATGAATATCATAGTCCTTTATATCTTTATCAGTTATTCTTCTTATTACTGATGCAGCATTAAATACTGAATCTTTTGCCATAGAGCCTGCTGTATCATTAAATTTAATTGTTCCAGCTCCTGCCTTTCTTGATTCAAAGGCTACTGCTTCTATTTCTAAAGTTGATCCTATGAAACCACTTACTCCAAGGCCATATATATGACCAATCTGAGGCTTATTGTTATAATCTAACTTTTCAATTGGAACATATCTTCCTATTGATATAACCTCTTCGACATCCTTAATAGTTATCTTCTTGCATTCTTCCTTAGAGTTATATAAGGCATAACCATAGGCATCTGCTAGTATATTTACAGCCTTTCTACCCTCTATAGTATATCTGCTTATAAGCTCTGAAACACCATCTTCTAATTCAACTTCAAGTTTTTTTGCAGCATTTTCAATTATGCCCTTAATATCATCAGAGGATAATGGTTCAAAATATACTTCTGTACATCTTGATCTTAATGCTCCATTAATTTTACCTGGATCTCTTGTAGTTGCTCCAATTAGTACAAAATCTGCTGGTGCACCCTTTTCAAAAAGATACTTTATATATTGAGGAACATTTTCATCGTCTGGATCGTAATAAGATGATGAAAATTCAACCCTCTTATCCTCTAGTACCTTTAAAAGCTTATTTTGCAGTATTTCATCTAATTCTCCAATTTCATCAATAAATAAAACTCCACCATGAGCCTCAGTAACTAATCCAGTCTTAGGCTCTGGTACTCCGATTTCTGCTAAGTCTCTTTTGCTTCCTTGATATATAGGATCATGAACTGAACCTAATAGTGGATTAGTTATTTCTCTAGGATCCCATCTCAAAGTAGTTCCATCAACTTCTACAAACTTTGATTCTTCTTCAAATGGAGTAAACTTTAATTTTTTAGCCTCTTCTAGAGCTAATCTAGCTGCTGATGTTTTACCTACTCCAGGTGGACCATATAGAATTATATGTTGTGGATATGGTGAAGACATTTTTGATATTAATGATTTTATTGCCCTTTCTTGACCCACTATCTCTGAAAAACTTTCTGGTCTTAATAGACTCATAATATTTTTATTTATCTTCTTTGAATCTAAATGCTTTAGTCTTTCTAATTTTTTCTTTGTTTTTTCGTTTTCAGGTCCCTTTTGTTTTTTAATTATGGATAACTTAACCTCATCCATATATTTATCTTGTCTTTCTTGAAGGGATCTTTCAACCTGAGTTTCTATTTTATTTTGAACATACTTTCTTGCTATTATTTCTGAAATATAATAAATAGTGTCTTCTAATACTCCCTTTGCTTCTTCTTCACTAGGAACTACTTTAGCTCCCTTTCCTTCTGAAGCAATCACATTAAGAGCATAAA
>JAAYOT010000029.1 GCA_012520205.1 Clostridiales bacterium | reverse complement strand
TAAATTCACCATGTTCAAAGTTTAAAGTTTCAAAATTAAATTTTCCTACTATGTAACCTGATTGATATATATTTTGGTATTTATATTCTTCACTCTCTAAACCTTGTGGAGAAAATACTAAAATGTCTTTTCCCTCTAGATTAAATAAAGAAGGACATTCCCACATAAAGCCAAAGTCTTTATAATCAGTATTAATTTCTCCTTCAAATTTCCACTCTTTTAAATCTTTAGAACTATATAATAATGCTCTTCCTAATAATTTTTCTAATTGAGCTCCTACTATAAAATAGTACTTTCCATTTCTTTTAAAAATACTAGGATCTCTAAAATGGGCTGTATAACCTTCTGGTAACTTATCTACAACCGGACCCTTTTTAACTAGATTTCCATTTTTATCAATAGTAGCTCTACATTGATAAGACTCTCTGTTTCCATTATTATCTCTTACATTTCCAGTATAAAACAGTTCTAATTTATCCTCTATTACTATTGCACTTCCAGAATAGCAGCCATCTTTATCATACCAATCATCTGGTGCAAGTACTGCCTTGGGAATAGAATAATGAATAAAATCCTTTGTTTTAACCAAGGCCCAATGTTTATCTTTATGCTCACACTTATAGGGATTCCATTGATAAAATATATAATATTCTCCATTATAATAAGCTAAGCCATTAGGGTCATTTAATAAGCCAAAAGGAGGCTCTAAATGATAATTTAATCTCCATTTATTAGTGTAACTATTATTTTTATAAAATTTTTCTGAACTTATATTTATATCAATTACCTTTCTTAAATCCTCCATTTTAAACCTCACTTTTATATATTAAAGCAGAGACTTAACACTTTCCCTTTTAATAAGTTTTAATGGTACATTTCTATCTATCTCTATTTCTTCCCCATTTATATAGGATAAAATTAAATCAGAAGATTTTTCTCCTAAAGCTTCATAATTTATTTCTACAGTTGTTATTGTTGGATGAACAGCTAATCCTATATCATATCCACCAAAACCTGCTACAGATATTTCATCTGGTATGCTATATCCTTTTTCATAGGCATACCTTATAAAGCCTAAAACAATATTATCAGTAGCACCAATTACTGCTGTAGGTTTATATTTAATCACTTCTTTACTGGCTTCATAGGCTTCATTAAAAGAAAAACCTGTTTTTACAAAACTTATTTTACAGTCAATATCCTTAAAAGCATCACAGAAGCCTGCTTTTCTTTCAACTCCTACTGACTTATCTTCTTCTGTAACACCTAAAAACACAATATTTCTATGTCCATTATCCCTTATATATTGGCCAAGTGCTTTTCCCGCCTTATAATCATCAACTTTTATATAGTTAACAAGGCTACTTTTCTGTCCTGTAAACAAAATTGGTATAGGTAATTTTTTTACTAAATCAATATGTTCTTTTGTTATATTAACAGCCAAAATTATAATACCATCTACACCTTGCTGATATAATTTTTTTATATGTTTTATTTCTTTATCTTTACTTAACTCACTAGTTAAAATAATGCCTTGATATCCATTTTCCTCTAACCTTTTATTAATGCTCTTTAATATTTTTCCTGATGTAAAAGAGTCAATTCTAGGCATTATAATTCCTATTAAACCACTTTTCTTTGCTTTTAATCTTTTTGCAAAGAAATTAGACTTAAACCCAGTCTTTTCTATGGCCTCTTCTATTTTCTTTTTATTATCATCACTTACATATCCACCATTTAAATATCTTGATACTGTACTTTTTGATACCCCCACCATATTAGCTATATCTTGAATTGTTACCTTCATATTAACCCTCCTTATAAAGGATTATTATACCATTTGTGGGGATAAAAATAAATGTTAAAGAGGGGGCTATATACCTGCCTCCCCTTAATATTTATTTTATTTATTCTTCTGGTTTAAAGAACATATAAGTAAGTATGAATGATACCACTATTCCAATTAAATGAGTTATAAGATATCCCATGATATTTCCGTTTAAATATAGTAGTATTCCAGGGATAACTGTAATTCCCATACCTGATCCTGCTAAGCCTATCATTGCTGCAAACATTCCAGCTGCCGCCCCACCTACCAAGGCAAAAGCAAATGGTTTTAGGAATCTTAAGTTAACTCCAAATATAGCTGGTTCTGTAATTCCTAAAAATGCTGGTATTGCTGATGAAACATATAAAGTACGTTTCTTTTTATCCTTAGTTTTAAATGCTACAGCTAATGTTGCCGCTCCTTGTGCTGCTATTGCACCTGTAATAATTGCATTATATGGATTTATTCCTGTATTAGCTAGAAGTTCAACTTCTAAGGCATTAAATATATGATGAATTCCTGTAACAACAATAAGTTGATTTATTCCCCCAATTATTAATCCACCTATACCAAGTGGTAAAGCTAAGAAATTCTTAAAAGCTTCAAAAATAACTTGTTCTAAAGAATGCATTATTGGTCCAACTACTAAAAGTCCAAGTATCATAGTTACAAACAATGTTAAGAATGGTGTTATAATTAAATCTAAAACATCTGGTACAAATTTTCTTAATGTTTTTTCAAACTTAGATGCTATGATTCCTAGTGCTAATGCTGGTAATACAGAACCTTGATATCCTACTATTGGCAAACTAAGACCTAAAATATCTAAATATATTGGATCAGCTCCACCTGCAACGTTCCATGCATTAGGAAGTTGAGGTGCTACCAGCATAAGTCCTAGTACCATTCCTACAACTGGAGTTCCGCCAAATTTTTTAACTGTTGACCAAGCAACAAGAGCTGGTAAAAAGATAAATGCTGTATCAGTTAAAACTTGTGATAGTATATTTAGGGTTGGACTTAATTCGAACCCTAAGTTTGTTAAAAGTCCCCTTAGTCCCATAAATAGTCCTGTTGCAACTAACACTGGAATTATTGGTACAAATATATCCCCTAGAGTTCTTGAAATTTTTTGAGGCATTGTCATTTC
>JAAYOT010000256.1 GCA_012520205.1 Clostridiales bacterium | reverse complement strand
TTTAAATATATGAGTAGGATAACAATGAAGGATATTGCAGAAAAAGTAGGAGTATCAAAAGCTACAGTATCTATGGTTATTAATAAAAAGGATAGTAATATAAGTGAAGAAACTAAAAAGAAAATTTATGATGCTATAGAGGAAATGGGATATATTCCTAATAATATTGCCAGAGGTTTAAATACAAAAAGATCTGGAAGTATAGGAATAATTGTTCCAGATATATCAAATCCATTTTTCTCAGAGTTATCAAAGGCTGTAGAAGATTTTGCAAATAAATTAGGGTATAATGTGATCCTATGTAATTCTGATAATAATGTAGAAAAAGAAAAAAAGTATGTAGAGCTTTTAATAAGTAAATTAATTGATGGAATAATTTTTATTCCAGGACAAGAAAGTAAGGCTAGTGCTAATTTATTAAAATTAAATAATATACCATTTGTTTTTGTAGATAGATATATTAATGGTTTTGAAGATTGTCCAGGGGTTTATTTTGATAATAAACAAGGTGTAAAGGATGGTATAGAATATTTATATAATAAGGGTAAGAAAAATATAGTATTTGTTTCTGGACCAAAGAAAATAGATGTAAATAAAGAAAGACTAGAGGGCTACAAGGAGAGTATGACTGAATATGGCCTTTATAAGGAATCCTTAATTTTTGAAACTACATTTTCCTTAGAGGGTGGTATGGAAGCAACGAATAGGATAATTAATGAATGTGAATCTGTTGATGCTATTTTTTATTGTAACGATATAATGGCTATAGGTGGCATGAAAACCCTTAAAAGAAGAAAATATAAAATTCCAGAAGATATTCTAATAATGGGCTTTGACGGAATAAAATTATCTAGAATGATTGAACCAGAACTGACAACAATTCAACAACCCATTTATAGTATGGGCCAGCAAGCCTGTAAATTAATAATAGATATTATAAATGAAGAATCAATAACTAATACAAAAATCTATTTTTCACCTAATATTATAGTTGGGGGAACAGCTTAATACACAAAAGGAGATTCTATTTGAGAAACTACGCAGTAGTTTCATCCGAAATTGTGCATTTTGCACTGTGAACTGTGGACTTAAAAAATTCTCAATGGCAAAAAAAGAAGAGTGTTTGCACTCTTCTTTTTTACATGCTCTTTAATAAACCCTGTCACCATTAAAAATTGAATTTTTTACCACTACGTAATCAACAGTTCTTATTGCATCTAGTTTCTTTCCGCCAGCATAAGAAATTGATGATTGAAGGTCTTGTTGCATTTCTATTAAAGTATCCTTTAAAGGTCCTTTATATTCTACAAACATTTTCTTTCCTTCAACATTCTTTTTTTCTCCCTTTTGGAATTCTGAAGCAGAACCAAAGTATTCCTTATAAAGTTTTCCGTCCTTTTCAATTGTTTCACCAGGAGATTCTTCATGACCTGCAAAAAGTGATCCTATCATAACCATAGAAGCACCAAATCTAACAGATTTAGCTATATCTCCATGAGTACGAATACCTCCATCTGCAATAATTGGTTTAGTTGCAGCCTTTGCACACCAACGAAGTGCAGCTAATTGCCAGCCACCTGTTCCAAAACCAGTTTTAATTTTAGTTATACATACCTTTCCAGGTCCAATACCAACCTTTGTTGCATCTGCACCAGCATTTTCTAGTTCCCTTACTGCTTCTGGTGTTCCTACATTTCCTGCAATAACAAAGCTTTCTGGCAAATGCTTTTTAATATGTTGAATCATATTAATAACTGCATTTGAATGTCCGTGAGTAATATCGATAGTTATGTATTCAGGTACAAGGTTTTCTGCTGCTAATTCTTCAATAAAGTCATATTCTTCTGGCTTAACTCCAACACTTATAGAAGCGTATAATCCTTTTCCTTGCATTTCTTTAATAAAGTCTATTCTTTTTTCTGGTTTAAAACGGTGCATTATATAAAAATATCCGTTTTCTGCTAGAAAAGTTGCAATTTTTTCATCTATAATAGTTTGCATATTTGCAGGAACTACAGGTAATTTAAAAGTTCTTCCTCCAAAGCTAATAGATGTATCACATTCAGAACGACTGCTTACTATACACTTGTTTGGTATTAGTTGTATATCTTCATAATCAAATACATTATCCATTATTACACCTCTACATACGAATAATTTTTATAAATATAAATTTAT
>JAAYOT010000255.1 GCA_012520205.1 Clostridiales bacterium | reverse complement strand
TGATGGAGAAAAAATAGTTGAGGATAAGATAGTTTCTGTCGAAAGAGAAAGTTACAACGGATATGTTTATGATTTAAATATAGATCATGCAAGAAACTATATTGCAAATGATATTGTTGTTCATAATTGTATCTACCAATGGAGAGGCGCAGATATCAGAAATATTCTAGATTTCGAAAAGGACTATCCAGATGCAAAAGTAATAAAATTAGAACAAAACTATAGATCAAAGGGTAACATATTAAGTGCAGCCAATGAAGTTATAGTTAATAATGCAAATAGAAAAAGCAAGGTTTTAAGAACCGAACAAGAAGCAGGAAATAAAATAAAAATATATAGGGCATATTCAGATAATGATGAGGGAGATTTTGTTGCGAGTCAAATTAACAAAATTAAAGAAGAAGAAAACAAACGCTACAGCGATTTTGCTATTCTTTACAGAACAAATGCCCAGTCACGTATATTTGAAGAAAGTTTTAGAAGAAAGGCTATTCCTTATAAAATAGTTGGAGGAACAAGATTCTACGATAGAAAAGAAATTAAGGATCTTTTATCTTATCTTAAGGTTTTAGTAAATCCAAATGATGGTGTATCCTTAAGAAGAATCATTAATGTTCCAAAGAGAGGAATTGGAGATGCAACAGTAAATAAAGTATTAGATTTTGCAGATGAATTTGAAATATCATTTTGGGATGCCATAACTACTGTTAGAAATATTCCAACCCTAACAGCAAGAAATTGTTCTGGAATAGAAAAGTTTGTAGAACTTATGGAAAATTTCATGGACTTAAGTGAAGTGATTCCAGTATCAAACCTAATAGAAACAATTCTTAAAGATACAGGTTACCTTGCAGAGCTTGAAAAGTCTGGAGAAATAGAAGATAAGAGCAGAATAGAAAACTTAAAAGAATTAGTTTCAGATGCTGTTGATTTTGAAAGAACCAGTGAAGATAAGAGTCTTTCTGCATACTTAGAAAAAGTTTCATTAGTTCAGGATACAGATAAATTAGAAGAGGAAGAAGATACAGTAGTATTAATGACAATTCACAGTGCAAAGGGATTAGAGTTTCCAGTAGTATTTATGGTAGGTATGGAAAATGGAATATTCCCAGGTTTAGCTTCCTTTAATAGCGAAGCAGAAATGGAAGAATCAAGAAGACTTTGTTATGTTGGTATAACAAGAGCAAAAGAACAGTTATTTATGACCTCTGCAGAAGTAAGAAGACAATTTGGTAGAACTGTTGCCTATGCTCAATCAGATTTTATAAACGAAATCAAGGCAAGTTTAAAAGAATATGTTTCAGGAAACCCTGAAAAGCAAGAAAAGAAACCAGTAATGTTTACGAGAGAAAGATATAATAATCCACATGGCCTAAGAGGAAACACTGAATTCAACAAAAAGCCAGTAAACAAAACAGTAGCTGATACTGGAGAATTCACCATGGGAAGAAAAGTAAAACACAGCAAATTTGGAGTTGGAACAATAGTTTCAATAGCAAAGGTCGGCGACGACAAAAAACTCACAATAGCCTTTGATCAACAAGGAATAAAGACACTAATGCTGTCTTTTGCAAACCTTGAATTAGTTTAAGAAAGTATGAATATAAAGGCTACGATAAATAGAAATGCTCGCTATATTCTTATTTCGCATATTCTATTTATCTACGCTAGGTTATATTTGTTACTTATATAATGTACAATGCACAATTTCGGAAATAATTCAGCCTAAGCTGAATTATAAAAAACATAATTAGTAGAAACTACGCAGTAGTTTCATCCTCAACTGTGAACTGTGAACTGTGCACTGTGAACTAAAAAAGTGCGTAGCACTTTTATTAAGGGGGTTTATCATGGATAAGAAAAAGAGAATTGAAGAATTAGTAGAAGAGTTAAATAGATACTCATATGAATACTATACTTTGGATAATCCGTCTGTAACAGATAGGGAATATGATGAAAAATATGATGAATTAAGAAAGCTTGAAGAGGAAACAAAGTATGTTCTTCCTTACTCTCCTACTTTAAGAGTTGGTGATGGAGTTTTAGAAGGCTTTAATAAATATACCCATAAGGGAAGACTTTGGAGTTTGGATAAGGCACAAAGTATTGAAGGAGTAAAGGATTGGCATAATAGAAACCTTAAGTTTGTAAAAGAAGCTAATGCAAGAGGAGAAAACCTGCCTCCTTTAAGATATGTTGTAACCAAGAAATTTGATGGTTTAACAATAAACCTAACCTACGATGAAAATGGAATATTAACTAATGCAGCAACAAGAGGAAATGGAGAAGTAGGGGAAGATGTTACAGCTCAAGCTAAAACAATAAAATCCATACCTTTAAAAATAAATTCAGAAGACGTTTTTGAAGTTCATGGAGAAGCCATAATGACAACAGAAGCCTTTGAAAAATATAATGAAACAGCTCTTGTTCCTCTAAAAAACCTAAGAAATGGTGCTGCTGGAGCCTTAAGAAATTTAAACTTAAAGGAAACTGCCAAGAGAAATTTATCAGCCTTTTTCTATGATGTAGGATACAAAGAGGGAGAGCCCTTTGAAACCTATGAAGAAATGTTAGCTTTCATAAAAGAAAAAGGATTTCCAATGGATGATTATGTTAAGTGCTGTACTACCATTGAGGAAATAGAAAAAGAAGTTAAATATATAGAAGAGATAAGATTTGACTTAAACTACGACATAGATGGAGTAGTTATTGCAATAGATGATATAAAAACTAGGGATCTTATGGGATATACAGTGAAATTCCCTAGATGGGCAATAGCTTATAAATTTGAAGCCCAAGAAGCAACTACAAAACTTCTAGATGTTGAGTGGAATGTTGGAAGAAGTGGAAGGGTTGGCCCAACTGCAATTTTAGAACCAGTAGAACTTGCTGGAGTTACAGTAAGAAGAGCTACCTTAAACAATATCGACGATATAAGAAGAAAAGGTGTAAGAATTGGAGCAGAAGTATTTGTTAGAAGATCAAATGATGTAATTCCTGAAATTATGGGAGTTTCAGAAGATTCTTTAGAAAATACAATAGAAATAAATGTTCCAGAAAACTGTCCATCTTGTGGATCAAAGATTGTTCAAAATGGAGTTCATTATTTCTGCGAAAATACATTATCTTGTAAGCCGCAAATGGTTAAATCCATGGTTCACTTTGCTTCAAGAGATGCAATGAATATAGAAGGTTTTTCAGAAAAGACTGCAGAGCAAGTTTTTGAAAAATTAGATATTAGATCAATTGCAGAACTTTATAAATTAGAGAAAGAAGAATTATTAACCCTAGAAAAGTTTGGTCCTAAAAAGGCACAAAATCTGCTAGATGCAATAGAAAAAAGTAAGGATTGTGAATTATTTAGATTTATCTATGCCTTAGGAATACCAAATGTAGGAGTAAAAACTGCAAGAGATTTAGTTGATAAATTTAAGTCTTTAGAAGGATTAAAAAATGCAACCTTTGAAGAACTTATAACAGTTCCAGATGTGGGAGCCATAGTAGCTAATTGCATAATTCAATTCTTTAAGGAAGAAAGAGCACTAGAAACAATAGATGAACTTCTAAGTCTTGGTGTTAATCCTAGATTTGAAGAAAAAGAAATAGTAGAAAATAATTTTACAGGAAAAACAGTGGTAGTAACAGGAACATTAAAAAATTATTCAAGGAAAGAAATAAAAGAAAAGTTAGTAAGTCTAGGCGCAAAAGTTTCAAGTAGTGTAAGTAAGAAAACAGATTATGTAATAGCTGGAGAAGAAGCAGGTTCAAAATTAGATAAAGCTATGGAATTAGGGGTTAAAGTTATAAATGAAGATGAGTTTGAGAAGCTTATATGAAGAAATATTTAGCCTTATATTAACATTAGTAACAGTTGTTACAAGTATAATAATAATTCTTACCTTCTTGACAACTTATCATTTTATTATAATGCCAGTGTTTAGTACTTACTTGCCCCTTCAAATAAGCACCAGTATATGCATGTTTTTATGGGGAATTAGATTTTACCTTAAAAAGATTGGAAGAAATAAATATATTTATTCACTAGCTTTTTTACTAATTTCAATAATAAGCCTAATTTTTATGGCACTTTCAGTAAGATAGGGCTGACCAGTTTTCAGTTTTCAG
>JAAYOT010000254.1 GCA_012520205.1 Clostridiales bacterium | reverse complement strand
TTATATCTATTAGAGTTTACAGGCAGTACAGCTGTCTTTGCTAATATACTGGCAATTTCAACAATACCCTATATTTTATTTGCACCTATAGCTGGTATGTTATCTGACAATGTAAATAGAAAGAAGATAATGGTTCTTTTAGACTTTGCCTGTTCTGCAGTAATTGGTATTTATGCCCTTATCTTATTACAAGGAAAAGATCATGAATTAATTGCTGCTACAGTAATGTTTATTTTATCAATTTGCTATACCCTGTATGGCCCAGCTGTAACAGCCTCAATACCCCAGGTAGTTAGTGAAGATAGCTTAACATCAGCCAATGGAGTAGTAAACCAAGTTGGGTCAGTAGTAAATTTTGCAGCCCCAATACTAGCAGGAATTTTATATGGAATTGTAGGAATAAAAGTAATAGTTGTTATTAATGCTGTATGTTTCTTTATATCAGCAATAATTGAATTGTTTTTAGATATACCAGATGTAGAGAAAAAAGAAAAGATTGAAAAGCCTATAATTAAATCCTTTATAGATATGAAAAATAGCTTCCTTTATTTAAAGAAAGAAAAGAAAGTAATTTTAGGAGTAATAGCTTCTTATGCCCTATGTAATATTTTCTTAGTGCCTATTTTAACAATAGTAGCACCATATTTTATAAACATATTTTTAGACTTACCTTCAAAAATATACGGTATAGTAGAAGGAATATTTGTTTTAGGTATGATTATTGGGGGCTTTTGGATAAGTGTAAGGCCAAAGATGTTTTCAATGAAGAAGGTTCATTATACATATTTCCCAATGATTACGGGGGTTATCCTTATGTCAGCCTTAGGAATGATAAAAGCTAATAACTATATGGTAGCAATTTTATTTTCAATTTGCGGTATGGCCATAATGATGTCACTTGCTTTATCTAATGTTCTAACACTAACCTTTATGCAAAAAGAAGTTCCAGGAGAAATGTTAGGTAGAGTAAGTGCCTTCTCAACTGCCATTGCAACTATTAGCGTGGCACCAGGCCAGCTTTTATATGGACAAATTTTAGATACGGGAATACCAATGGGAATCATATTTTTATTGACGGCCCTTGCTAATTTTGGGTTGATTTTGTTTGTTAGGTGGAATGTGAGGGAACTTTAGTTCAGTTTGGAGTGTTGAGTGTGGAGGGAATAACAGTTTTCAGTTTTCAGTTTTCAGGTTTAATTAGTGTGGAGTGTGGAGGACTGAGTGTGGAGCTGGGGATAGTGTGGAGCTGGGGATAGTGTGGAGCTGGGGATAGTGTGGAGTGTGGAGGACTGGTGTGGAGCTGGGGATAGTGTGGAGTGTGGAGTAGAAATAGGTTTCAGTTTTCAGTTTAATTGTATAGGTTACAGTTTATTAGTTTTGTAGTGTAAGAAGAGGGTAATTTTCAGTTCTTTGAAAATCACCCTCTATTAGTTATTAAATATTTTTTAGTTTTGCCTAGTAGAACATCCTTCATTTTACATTAAAAGCATTATATGATTTTTATATAAGTTTCTCCAAGGATTTCTTCCATTTCGTATTCTCCTGGTGATAGATTTTCGTCAATGAAGTTTTTTACTTCGCTTTGAGCTATATCATAAAGTTCTTCAATTTCTTTTGAGAATAGGAGCTTTCTTTCTTTTAGAAGTTTTGAAAGTTCTGGGGCTGGAGCTGGGCTTATGTCATTATTTTCTGTAATGACTTGTTTTAGGGCTGCAACATAGTAATCAAAAGGGCGGGCTCCTGAAACTTTGACCCCCTTATTGTCTTTGT
The DNA here is from genome assembly GCA_012520205.1 of Clostridiales bacterium. GTDB lineage: Bacteria > Bacillota > Clostridia > Clostridiales > Clostridiaceae > Clostridium. Next base: position 1,060 of record JAAYOT010000254.1, on the reverse strand, counting down.
TGACCATTATGATAGATGGGAAACTTCTAGCACCAAGGCTGCCAGCTATTTTGAAGTCTTCTATTAAAAGTTCTTGAGCGTCAGCTGAATAAGATTCTTTAACTATTTCTTCACCCTTTAATCCTAGGCTATTAACAATTTCTATTAAAACATCATCTTCTGCAATGTTTTTATTAAAGGCCATAACAGCTTCTCTGGCCTTACGTAAAAATGATAGGGCAAGGTCTTTATTATCTTTTTGAATTACCTTATATACTCTTGATGGTATAAAGGAAGATTTTACTGGGTTAGTAAGCCAAAAGCTACCATCAATGGGCATTCTGTAAGCTTCTCCAACTTCTCTCCAATGGCCTGATACATCTGAAGGACCATTTATTCCATTAGCAAGATCTGCAAAGCCTTCCCAGTCCTCTAGCAATCCTCCCATAATTACATGGAAGTTTAAGTAGTCTTTATATAGTTCTTTAAACTTGCCAAGGGCAGGCTCAACTGCCCAGCAGTAAGAACAAATTGGATCAGTAACATAGTACAAATCAACTTTTTCCTTTGGAAGGTTAAAATCAAATAACTCCATTTCATTTCCTGTATCTATTCCACAAATTCCTTTTTCATTATCACAAATCATATTATTATTCATTCTTATCTCCTTTCGGTTCAATACAATTATTATTACCTGAATCCTTATATTTTAGTGCCTATTTTTCAATAGGTTCAAGGGCTAAGGATAATTCAACACCCTTTTTGGTAAGACTATAGGTTATAGATATTGGGGTAGTAGTAACAACTTTCAATAGCAATCACCGCCTAAATAATACTTATTTTATATACTCATTATATCAGGTGTAAAATATATATCGAGTATATAAAATATACTTAGTGTGAAATTTAAAGTAAGAATGTGGATAAAATATCAAATATAACGTATAATAGGTAAGTAAAATGATTTTTTAAACAAAAGAAGGAGTGTTTTATAATGGCAGGAAATAGAACAATATGTACTAAAAATGATGTGGATTATGCTTCAATTAGAAAAGCAATGTGCCAAGGTGCAAGAACAGAG
>JAAYOT010000253.1 GCA_012520205.1 Clostridiales bacterium | reverse complement strand
CTGGAATTGGTGTGTCAATTGGACAATGTTCTCTACATCTAGGTTTTTTGCACATTATACATCTATTCGCTTCTAATAATAGTTCTTTCATAATAATAATCCTCCTTATTATTGTATAACTATATTATACATTTAAAACGTGCAAAATAAATACCTTTTAAAAATTATTTTCTAAAAACCGATAAACTCCTATCTAAAATCCCATTTAAGTGGGCTAATAATATTCCATAATTAGTTATAGGAACACCTTTTTCCTTAGAAATCTTTACTCTATTTACAACAGTTTTTCTATTAATCATACAGGCACCGCAGTGAATTATTAAGTCATATTTTCCTATATCTTCAGGAAAATCATGAAATATTGCATATTCATAGTTTAATTCATAACCTACATATTTATTTAGTAATTTAGGAATTTTTACTCTTCCTATGTCTTCGTGGGATACATTGTGAGTGCAGCTTTCTGCCATAAGAATTTTAGAATCCTTATTTAAATTTTTTATTGATAAGGCTCCCTTTACAAACTCTTCAAAATCTCCCTTTTGCCTTGCAAATAGCATTGAAAAACTAGTTAAATTTATATCCTTTGGAACTATCTTATCCACTTCCTTAAAAGCCTGAGAATCTGTAACTACAAGATCTACCTTTTTTAACTCTTCTAAGGCACTAGATAGCTCAGTATCCCTTACAACATAGCTCTTTATCCCATAGTCTAAACATTCCCTTATACATTGCACTTGAGGTAATATTAACCTTCCCTTAGGTGCTTCAGAATCTATAGGTACTACCATTATTACTTTGCTATTGTATGGCAGTAGGTCTCCCAAAAGAGGAAGTTCTTCTTCCCCCTCTTTTAGGATATCTATAATTTTATTTTTGAGGTTATCTACACCTTGGCCAGTATAAGAAGATATAAATATTGCATCTTTAAATATATTCTTAGCCTGCTCTACCTGTTTTTTATTTGCTTCATCAATTTTATTTATAGCTACAATAAAGGGGATATTATATTTCTTAAAGTTTCTCTTAGCTTCTTTGAAAACTTCTAAATCTATATCTTTTATGTCAAAAATATAAATAGCTAAATCTGTCCTTTTTAATATATCTAGAGTCTTTTTTATTCTTTTTTCTCCAAGATCACTATTATCTCCAAAGCCAGCAGTATCTATCATCAAAACTGGACCTATCGGACTAAGTTCCATAGCTTTTTGCACTGGATCAGTAGTTGTTCCTGCCTTCTCTGAAACAAGAGATAACTCTTGTCCTAAAAACTTATTTATCAATGAAGATTTACCTGCATTAGTTTTTCCATAAACAGCTATATGTTTTCTATTAGCATTTGGTGTAGAATTCATCTTTTCTCTCCCTTTTTATAAATATAAATCTCTTTCTCCCGCTCTTAATTTTTCTAAATTATTTTTAAGTGCCTTTTTAATATCTTCTCTTCTTATCTTTTCCATTTCTGTATTTATAACTTTTTCTGCTTTTTCTAATATTTCTTTATCGCCGTAGTCTATAGCAAATTCTAATAAGGTAGTCATTGCATTAGGTTCACACATATTTTGTATTTCACCAGACTTTGCAAGCTTCATAAATCTTTCTCCAGTTCTGCCTTGTCTATAGCAAGCAGTACAATAGCTTGGTATATATCCATCATCTAAAACAGATTTAATAACTTCCTTTGGTGTTCTTTCATCAGACAATTCAAATTGAGGTGTATCTCCTCCATGCTCTTCTTTTTCTTTATATCCTCCAACACCAGTACTTGAACCTGCACTAATTTGTGATACTCCATATTTTAATAATTCTCTTCTCATTTCTGGAGTTTCTCTTGTTGACATTATGATTCCTGTAAATGGTACAGCAATTCTAATAATAGCAACTAGTTTTTTAAACATAGCATCATCAACTAAATGTGGGAATTGCTTTAAAGTCATTCCTTCAGCTTGTTTAAGCCTTGGCATTGAAATAGTATGGAATCCTACTCCAAACCTATCTTCCAAATGTTTATTATGCATCATAAGTCCTAATACTTCGAATTTAGGGTCAGCTAGTCCAAATAAAACACCTCCACCAACATCATCTATTCCACCTTTCATTGCTCTATCAAAGGCAGTTAAATGATAGTTGTAATCTCCCTTTATTGAATTTGGATGCATTTTATCATAAGTTGGCTTGTGGTATGTTTCTTGGAATAAAATATAAGTTCCAATTTTAGCATCCTTTAGCCTTCTATACTCTTCTTCTGTAGTAGCTGCTATATTAACATTTACTCTTCTTATTTCTCCCTTGTCATTTTGAGTCTTGTAAATTGTATCTAAACATTCTAAAACATATTCAATTGGTGCATTTTCTGGGTCTTCCCCAAGTTCCAAAGCAAGTCTCTTATGACCCATTTTTTCAAGGATTTTTACTTCTTGAGCTACTTCCTCCATTGTTAGTCTTCTTCTAGGGAATTTATTATTTTTCTTATAACCACAATATGCACAGTTATTTACACAATAATCACTTACATATAAAGGAGCAAAAATTACAATTCTCTTACCATATATAGATTCTTTTATTTCCCCTGCTAGTTTAAATATTTCATCTAAATCTTCTTTTTCTTCTGCTTGTAGTAAAATAGCTATATCTTCATAAGATAAACCATCTCTTTTTTTAGCCTTTTCTAATACATTAAGAATATCTTCCCTTGTTGCATTTTTAGCTTCTTCTAAAATTCTTTCAATATATTCATGATCAATAAACATTAAAACACCTCTATTTTTTATTTTTATATAAACTAATCCTTAGATTCTCTATTTAACTTAAGGATATATTATCTGTTTTTATTTTCTTTTCATAATCTTCTACATAGAGTCCTTTATGCTTAAGCCTCCAAGTAATATTATCTCCTCTTGTTACTTCCACCTTAAATCCTGCCCTATTTATTCTTCCTTCTATACAATTTCTGCACTCTGCAGCTTCATCTCCAGTACAGATCTTTCCATCATATAAATCATACTTTGCTCTAACTCTAGTAGGTGAAAGGTTTGGCATTACCACATTAGCACCAGCCTTTATCCCTTTTTCTCTACCAGTAGTATCTATGCTTCCAAGGGCTGTAGTTGCTGGAAGAAGTACATCTGGTAAAAGCAGCCTAACTAAGGCCAGCATTGTTGTAGTCATTTCTACAGTTCCGCCTTTTTCATCTTTAAATACCGTATCCTTATGGGGAATGAATGGACCTAATCCAACCATGGCAGGTTCTAATTCTTTTATAAATAACAAATCATTTACTAAATCCTTTTTTCTTTGTCCAGGAATTCCTACCATAAAGCCTGCCCCTATTTGATATCCAATTTCTTTAAGATTTTTTAGGCATTGTCTTCTATTTTCAAAGCTGCTACCTTGATGTAGCCTTTCATATAATTCTTTTGTTGCTGTTTCATGTCTTAGCAAATATCTATCAGCACCTGCTTCAAATAATTTCTTATATGATTCATAACTTCTTTCACCTAAAGAAAGGGTAATTGCATTGTTTGGATACTTTCTTTTTATCATTTTTATTATTTCTATCATTTTTTCATCTGTATAGTAATCGTCTTCTCCACCTTGGAGAACATAGGTCTTATATCCTAGTTTATCTCCAATTTCAACACACTCTTCAATATCTTCTAAAGTTAATCTATATCTCTCTGCATTCTTATTGCTCCTTCTAATTCCACAGTAAATGCAGTTTCTTTTACAGTAGTTTGTAAATTCTATAATTCCTCTTATATAGACTTTATCTCCATAGGTCCTCATTCTTGTTTCATGAGCTTTCTGAATTAAGTATTTTTTATCTTCCTCTGTTAGATGATCAAGCAGGAAATTAAGCTCCTCCTTAGCAGCATTATTTTCTAGGTAAAGCTTATCAATAATATCTTTAATTATCATTTACATCCCCCTAAGTCTTTAATTTTTTATTATTTTCCTTAATCTCTATACCTCCTTTTTTGCAATAGCTGTTTTTACAGTTACACCCTCGATATTTCCAAGTTTTCCTGTTAGGCTGTTTATTTCATTTAATTCTCCAATAACAACTACTGAAACTACTGATACTCCCTGTTCTAATGGAATCCCCATTCGTCCTTTGATTTTTCCCCTAAAGGCACTAATAACTTCATTAAATTTTGCGTTACATTTTGTTGGTTCTTCTAAAATAGCACTTATAACTGCAATCTTCATATAAATTTCTCCCTTTAAAATTAAAATAAATAAAAAAGTCTATTTTCTTTTAAGCTAATTTAAAAGAAAATAGACTTAATATATTAATAGCAAAAACTATATCTATCTATATTTTTGCATAGATATAAAACTAATCTATAGGATTAGTTCTTTAATATAATCTTTACTATTAATACACTTATAACCTTTTCTCTTCCAAATTAGAATTCTCTTTTTTGTTAGATAATCATTTTATTAACTTACGTTTAAATGATATAAACAAATAAATAAGATTTCTCTAAATTTAAATGAATATACCATTCTTTTCTATTATATCATAAAGATTCACTTTTATGATGTCAATAAATAAAAAAATAAAGCCATACTAGTACGGCCTTATTTATTAAAGAAATATAATATTTTTTCTTTTTCATTAGGTGCAAATTCAAAATTATCTATTTCTCTTTCGCTTATCCATTTACTTTCTACTATATCTTTTCCAAGTACTGGTCTTTCTTGAAGTTCACCTTGGTAAAGCAGACAAGTTTCTTCCTCTGAAATTTTCATTTCTCCAACTGTTTCTAAATTGAAAATTATTGTTTTTAGATCTTCTTTAATTGCTCTATTAATGCACTTTTCGCCGTCTTCTCTTCCTCTTAAAGTCTTACCTACAAGATACCAAAGTTTAGGTTCATTTCTTTTAGTTTTTTTTCTAACAATAAATATGTTATTAAAATAATCCTTAATTATTATTGAACTTTCAGTAATTTTAGCCATTAGTCCCTCCATCTTCTACCATTAAATTGTAATTATTTCAGTAAATTTTGTATATCCTCATATATATATATATTCAATAAGATTATTCTTTTTCCTTTGGATATTTTTTACATATCATATAATTTTATATCTATTATATAGGATTTTATAACTGCTAAAGCTTCACTAAAGCTTATCTTCCCAAAGATTATGTTTATTAAAATTGTATAAATAAGTATTAAAATACCCAAAATTAAATCTATTTTTTTGACCAATAAATCCCCCCTAAACTAAAGTCTTATTATATATTATCACAACTATATATCTTTGTAGATATTTCCATTGGTATAAATTTATATTTAAAATAAAAGAAAGCTAAAATTATGAAAAAATAATTCCAGCCACTGTTAAATGCTATTTCTAAAAGTTAGTCAACAAAGATTGAGATTAGGAATAGCTTCCTATCTCAATCAAGTTTTACTTTATTGGATTCCCTTCAAAATCTGTATACTTAGGTGGATTTTCCTTATCTCCTACATTGTTTTGGTTTTGATGTAGCTTTTGTCTTCTTTTTCCCTTTTGTAAAGCATTATTGGTTCTACGGTCTGCCTTCATATAAAACACTCCTTTCAAGAGTATTTTATACTTTAAATATAATTTAATACATTAAACTTCAAACTCTTCTATTTCAATTGAATAAGTACCACAGTTCTTACAAACCATTATTGTAAGTAAATAGCTTTTATCTACAAGGCCTTCTCTATTTAATCTTGTGAAAGATTTTTTATCATATTCATCATCTATACTGCTTGTTATATATTTATTATTCTTACCATATACATAAAAATAAAACTCTAAGAAATCAAAAACTTTCTTTTTTTCTTCCTTGCCCCACCTACATTTACTGCAGCAAGTTTCATAATATGCATTTTGAAAGTCTACCTCATTGCTTTCATTTAATATTTCCAACACTTTTTTATAATCAATACCTTCTAATTCTTCATTTTCATCATTAGCAAAGTACTCTAAGTTATCCTCATCTAATATATATTCTTTTCCTTCAAAATTAAATTTGTATTCCATAATTACCTCCAAATTTCAGTTTTCAAGTTTCAGGTTTCAGGTAAGTTTTTGATTTTCAGCTATCTGAAAATCTTCCTTCATTCTCATTGTATTCTAGATTAAAAAGTGGTTAATATAACTAGGCGAAGATAAATAGAATATGCGAAATAAGGGTATAGCGAGGATTTCTATTTATCGCAGCCTTTATATTCGCGCTTTTTATATATTATCATCTGATTCTTTTTCCTCTTCCCTTACTGCAAACTGATTGATGTTAACTAATATTTCGTTTATTTCGTTACTCACTCTAGTTCTTTCATTATTTATCCATTCCATATCAAATTCTAAATTAAATAATTTACTAAAGGAGTAGTACATATTCACCCTTTGATATTGTAATTCTAATTCCTCTAAATTTCCAGTGAAGCATTGTGGTTTTGTTAGGGTTTTATTTTTTTCAATGAAAACTTCTTTTACGTAATCTAAAAATGTATTCATTAAGTATTCGCTAGTTGCATCAAAAGGTACTTTTAATAACTCCCACTGATCTGCTTCCTTTAATTTGAACCTTTTTATGTTTTCTAATATAAGTAAATATTCACTTATATCCATTTTTCTATAATAGTCTGTCTTTTCTTCCCTAGTTGCCCATAAGGCTAGTTTTTCGTTTAGTGGAAGGCTTTTTATGTTTAGAATAGCCTCTGAAGGACCTAAAACTGCTTCAGTAATTGTTTCATCTTCCTCATCAAGTCTTTCTTTTATAAATCTTTGCCTATCTGCAACTGTTGCTACATATCCTACATCGTATATTCCTATTCTTCCAGCCCTTCCTGCTATTTGCTTTACTTCCTGTGAGGTAAGAGGCCTTATTTCTTCCCCGTCAAATTTTCTTGTATCAAAGAATATTATTCTTCTTATTGGTAAGTTTACACCCATTCCTATAGCATCAGTTGATACTAGTAGTTGATTTTCTTTATTTATAAACATATCATATTGTTTTCTTCTAACTTCTGGTGGAAGGTCCCCATATATAATGCTTGCCTTAATTCCCTGTTCTGAATAATTTTTAGCTATTTGAAGAACCTTCTTTTTAGAAAATACTACTATTGCATCTCCTTCACTTATTTGATTAGGATTAAAATTATTTTCTTCAACTTCTAGTGGTATCTTCCTAATATATTCTTTATACTCATATTCATCATTACAGTCTTTTATTATTTTTTCTAATATTTCTTTTGCATTTGCTGCACCACATATATGAATTTCTTTGCATCTTAGTCCTAGTAAGGCCCTAGTCCAGGCAGCACCTCTTTGAGTATCACTAATCATTTGAATTTCATCTATTATTGCCACATCATATTGTTTTTTCAAATCTACTTTTTCTATTGTACAAGCTGTATGGGTAGCCCCTTCCTTTATTATTTCCTCTTCACCTGTCTGCAGATTACAGATTACTCCCATATCATTTAGCTTTTCATAATTTTCTAGAGCTAAGATTCTTAATGGTGATAAATACACACCATTTTTAGCTTCTTTCAATCTTTCCACGGCAGTATATGTTTTTCCTGTATTAGTTTCACCTAAATGAAGATATATCTTTCTCTTTATATTTCTAGCTAATTTATATTCATCTTTAGGATTATCTGGGAAGTTTTTCTCAAACTCTTCAGCAATAATCTTTGGGATATGCTGTTTTGTTAACACAGACATAAAACCTGAATTTATGAAACTATTATAATTATTTCTTATAACCTGATAGAAATCAAAATCTGTATCATTTTTTCTATTGTAATCATCTAATAGTCTTTTTGATATATATTCTAGTAGTTCTTCATATCTTTCTAAAAGATCCTTATATCCTTTAAAACCTTCCTTTTCCATTTGCCTTAATTGAATAATCTTTTTCCTTAAAGAAGACTCCTGCTCTATCAGTGCTCCAACCTTTGAATTATGTGCTATTTCTTCTATATGATTTATTTGAGACTTTAATTTTTTAAATTCTCTCTGATTTGCATTTTTCTTCATATGATCACCTCACCCATAACAGAATCAGTCTAGAATAAATGTTAATAATTTATTCATTTTTATATAATTTCCTATTTCAAACTTATATTTATTATTATATAATATTTTTAACAGCATTACTTTTTGATTATTCTAACTAGTTAATAATAGTTTAAGTTAGTTTTCCTTAAAGTATGCTTTTTTATTTACTTATGACAAGTTAATTAGGATATTGAATAATCAAACTTATTATATCCTATTATTCTATCTTTAGGGGTGGTTTAGATATGAAAAATAATTATATATATTTAGTTTTCTCAAATACAGGTACAGTTATTTCAAAATTACTCCATCTTTGTACAAAAGATAATTATGTTCATGTTTCCATAAGTTTAGATAATACATTTAGCAAGATGTATTCTTTTGGAAGATTATTTGAATACTTTCCTATTCCAGGGGGACTGGTAGAGGAAAACCTTAAGTCAGGATTATACAAAAAATTTACTAAGAGCAAATGTGTTATATATAAAATAAATGTAAGTGAAAAACAATATGAATTTTTAAAGAAAGAATTGGACAACTTCCTAGTTAATAAAAAACAATATAAATATAATTTACTAGGACTATTAGGTTTTTATATTAATAAACCAATAAAGAAGGACAACCATTATTTCTGCTCTGAATTTGTATCTCATTTATTAATGAAAAGCAAGATTTATGATTGTGATAAAGATCCTGCTTTAATTAAACCTAGTGATTTACTAGAAATTCAACCTAAGGAATTAGTGTATGAAGGCTTTACTTATGGCTGTAATGCTACTTCATAATATTTTTAGCAAAGTTATATATCTTATATAATTTTGGATTTTTCTCCTTTTCCTCAGCTATAATTTTATATTTTGTTATTTCCATTATTGGTTCAAGTAGGGATATGGTATCTTCATATCCTTCTTTTATTCTACTCTTCTTTTTTTCTTCATCTAAATTTAATGTACCATTAATTACTCCCTCATTTGAATTTTTAGGATATATTTCTATTATTTTAGCATTTGGATAAAGAGATTTATCTACTCTTTCTTCTTTAGATAAAGGTACAACTATAATTATATCGCACCCTTCTCCATAAACAGGCTGAATAGGTACATTATCGCAAATTGCACCATCAACATATTTAAAACCATTTATTTCTGTTGGATCAAAAATTAAAGGAAGGGATGCAGAAGCTAAAATAATTTCTTTTGCCATTGTGGTGTTATATTCATTCACTTTAAAATATTTAATTTTGAAATCTGGTAATTCTGTACAAGCAGCATAACAAATTCTTTTATTTTTTCTTATTTTATCTACATCTATATAATTATTGGCTATTTCCTTAATGGCATCCTTGGATGTACTTTTTTCATTCATTTTTTGTGTAATATATCTTTTGGATATGGTTAAATTCTTTCCTCCAATTAATAATCCTAGTCCCTTTGTAAATAATTCAAATTTATTATAAGGCACAATTGTGTCAATAGTAATATTCTGCCATATATACTCAGCTATTTCTATATCTCCCTGTGCAAATAAAGCTGCATTAAATGCTCCAATAGAAGTTCCAGAAAAAAAACTAATATATTTGTCTAATCCTAGGGATACTAGTGCCTTCCAAACTCCAAGTTCATAAGCGCCTTTTCCCCCACCGCCACCTAATACTAACCCTATTTTCATAAGCCCCCCTCTTAATTTAAATACTACTTCTAACTATTATTTTATTTATTTATATTAAAATTGGTTAATAAAAAAGTCGTTACAAAATCTTTATTTTGTAACGACTTTTAATATAATTTACTTAAGTGAATTTTTTGCTAATTCTACTAAATCTGCAAATGCTTTTGGATCATTTATAGCTATTTCTGATAACATCTTTCTGTTCATATCTATTCCAGCTAATTTAATTCCATTCATGAACTTTGAATATGGAAGTCCATTCATTCTTGAAGCTGCATTAATTCTAGCTATCCATAATCTTCTAAAATCTCTCTTTTTTAATCTTCTTCCAACATAAGCATTTCTTAAAGCTCTTATTACTGTTTCATTAGCAGTTTTAAATAATCTGCTTTTTCCACCGTAGTATCCTTTAGCAAGCTTTAATACTTTTTTATGATTCTTACGAGCGTTTACTGCTCTTTTAACTCTAGCCATGTCTAATCCTCCTAAAAACCTTTATTATTAAAGGTATGGTAATAATTTCTTCATTGCTTTTTCTTGTGTAGTTGAAACATAAGCTGTTTTTCTTAAGTTTCTCTTTCTTTTTGCACTTTTCTTAGTTAATATATGACTTTTAAAAGCCTTAGCTCTCTTTAATTTTCCAGTACCAGTCTTCTTAAATCTTTTTGCTGCACCTCTATGAGTTTTCATTTTTGGCATAATAATAAATCTCCTCTCTAGTTATGCTTTTTTAGGGGCAAGGACCATTGTCATATTTCTACCCTCATGCTTTGCTGGCTTTTCAATAACGCAAACATCTTCTAATTTGCCTACAAAGTTTTCAAGGATTTTTATTCCCATATGACTTAATTGTACTTCTCTACCCTTAAATCTTACAGTTACCTTTACTTTATCCCCATCTTGTAGGAACTTCCTAGCTTTTCTTGCCTTAATAGCAATATCATTTTCTTCAATTGAAAGTCCAAATCTGATTTCTTTAACATCAACAACTTTTTGCTTTTTCTTAGCTTCTTTTTCTTTTTTAGTTTGCTCATAAATATACTTACCTAAGTCCATAATCTTACAAACCGGTGGGTTAGCATTTGGTGAGATCATTACTAAATCTAGTTCTGCCTCATCTGCCATATTTTGAGCCTCTCTTGTCGGAATTACGCCTACTTGATTACCTTCAGTATCAATTAACCTAACTTCCTTCACTCTTATAGCTTCATTACAAGTAAAATTTTTACTTATATCAAGTCACCTCCAAAATTTTAAATAAAACATAACAAAAAGAGGGCGTGCTTGCCGCCCTCTTTGCTTATAAAAAACTAGTTTATAACTAGTAATTAATACAATAATCATTACCCTACTAAGCTTTGCCGTAAGGTGAGAAACGGCTGTTTCTTCTTTCCTGTTAACTATCTTAACATTTTATTAATTTTCTGTCAATGTTTTATTTTATATTTCATAACTTTATTATTATCAAATAAATATGTCTTTATTCATAATTTATCTTTTTCCAGTGTCAAAAGGCTGTCCTGCTGCCTTTGGTGCTCTAGAAGATTT
>JAAYOT010000252.1 GCA_012520205.1 Clostridiales bacterium | reverse complement strand
GCTTCTTTCATATATTCAAGTCCCTTAATTGGATTTATGCAAAGATCAACTACATCTATATTATAGGGAACTTCTTTTAAGCTTTTATGTATATAATCTCCTCCAGCAGGGTGTACTCCAGAAACATTATACCCCCCCTCTGTTAATGCTCTTAATATTTTATGGGCATACTTACTTTCATTTTTCACATCTCCAATAACAACCCAGTTTTTTAAATACATTATATCTTTAACTTCCATTTTTCTTCCTCCCGTTAAAAGTATCATATATCTTATGATTATCATAAATCACTTATTTAATTCAATAGTAAAAGATTGCTTCGCAATCTTCAGAAGTGGCGAATATGCTTGGCGAAGATAAATAGGATATGTGAAATAAGCATATAACAAGCCTAGTACTTCTTTGCACAGCTATTAGCTTATGGAGCATATCCTATTTATCGTAGCCCTTTTATTCGCACTTTTTACAAGCCTGCTGTTGACTTATGTTTTTTAATAATATATAATTAATTCCATTATAACATAATATTTTTATTGCTTTGATTAGGAGTAGTACTATATATATTAACCTACAGAGAGCTGTTGGTTGCTGCAAAACAGTGGTTAAATTATAGGAACTTGCCTAGGAGCTTACTTGTTAAAAGCAAGTACGGTAATGCCGTTATAATTTCGAGTGGGAAAAATTTATTTTTTCTAATAAGAGTGGTACCGCGAATATCCTTCGTCTCTTAATTGAGATGAGGGCTTTTTTTATTTACTATTAATTATTTATAGGAGGATTATTTATGGCTAAATACGGAACATCAATCGATAGAAAATGGCAAGCTAAATGGGAAGAAACAAACCTTTATAAATTTGATCCAAATAAAGAAGGAGAAAAGCTTTATGTTTTAGAAATGTTCTCTTATCCATCTGGTAGCCAATTACACGCTGGTCACTGGTTTAATTATGGACCTGTTGATTCTTGGGCTAGAATGAAAAGAATGCAAGGATATAATGTATTTCAACCAATGGGCTTTGATGCTTTTGGTCTTCCTGCTGAAAACTATGCAATAAAGACAGGAATTCACCCTAAGGATTCAACTGAACAAAATATAGAAACTATGGAAAAGCAATTAAGAGCTATGGGGGCTATGTTTAACTGGGAAAATGAAGTTATAACCTGTAACCCAGATTATTATAAATGGACACAATGGTTATTCTTACAACTTTATAAAAATAAATTAGCATATAGAAAAAATGCACCTGTTAACTGGTGTCCATCTTGTAATACAGTTTTAGCAAATGAACAAGTTCTTGATGGTGCTTGTGAAAGATGCTCTACTGAAATTACTAAGAAGGATTTAACTCAATGGTTCTTTAAAATAACTGATTATGCTGATGAATTACTTGAAAAATTAGATACTTTAGATTGGCCAGAAAAAACTGTAGCAATGCAAAAACACTGGATAGGAAAATCTACTGGAGCTGAAGTTACCTTCAAAGTAAAAGATTCAGATTTAAAATTCGATGTATTTACTACTAGAGTTGATACACTTTTTGGTGTTACATATGTTGTCCTAGCACCTGAAAATAAACTAGTTGATCTTCTTACAACAGAAGAAAATATAGCTAAAGTTGAAGAATACAAAGATCAAGCTCAAAAGCAATCAGATATAGAAAGACAATCAATCACAAGAGAAAAAACAGGAGTATTTACTGGTTCCTATGCTATCAACCCTATTTCAGGAAAGGAAATTCCTATTTGGGTTGGGGATTATGTTCTTGCAACATATGGTACTGGTGCTGTAATGGCTGTTCCAGCTCATGATGAAAGAGATTTTGCCTTTGCAACTAAGTTTGATTTACCAATTGAAAGGGTTATCAATAGTAAGGATGGCTCTGAAGCAGAATTACCTTACTGCGAACATGGTATTTTAGTTAATTCTGATGAATTTACTGGATTAACAACTGAAGAAGCTAAGGAAAAAATAGTTGAAAAGCTAGCTTCTCAAAATCTTGGTTCCAAAAAAGTTAACTACAGATTAAGAGACTGGTTAGTTTCTAGACAAAGATACTGGGGTGCTCCTATTCCAATAATTCACTGTGATGACTGTGGAATTGTTCCTGTACCTGAAGATCAATTACCAGTAGAACTTCCTTATAATGTTGAATTTGCTCCAGATGGAAAATCACCTTTAGCTAAGAGTGATGAATTTATAAACACTACTTGTCCAAAGTGTGGTAAGGCTGCTAAGAGGGATGCTGATACATTAGATACTTTTGTTTGTTCATCTTTCTATTATTTAAGATATCCAGACAATAAGAACGCAGAAAAAGTTTTCGATAGTGAGCTTATAAATAAAATCCTTCCTGTTGATAAATATGTTGGAGGCCCTGAACATGCATGTATGCACTTATTATATGCAAGATTTATCACTAAGGCTTTAAGAGATATGGGCTATGTAAACTTTGATGAACCATTTAAGTCCCTTACTCACCAAGGATTAATTCTTGGACCAGATGGACAAAAAATGAGTAAATCAAAGGGAAATACTATTTCTCCAAATGATTATATTGAAGAATACGGTTCTGATGTATTTAGAATGTATTTAATGTTCGGATTCCAATATGTTGAAGGTGGCGCTTGGAGCGACGATGGAATTAAATCTGTAGCTAGATTTGTAGATAGAATGGAAAGATATTTAGGAGCTGCCAGAGATGCAATTAATAGCAGCGATAATAATAAGACTACTATAGATAAAGCAGAGAAGGAATTAAACTTCTGGCTAAACAATGCAATTAAAGGTGTTACTGAAGATAGCGAAAAACTACAATTTAATACTTCTATTGCAAGAATGATGGAGTTTATAAATGCCTTATCTAAGTATCTTCAAGAAAAGAATAAGAATACAGATTTCTTAAGAAAAGCCTGCATCGATTTCTTAAAAATCCTTGCACCATTTGCTCCACACTTTGCTGAAGAACAATGGAACTTATTTGGTTTAGACTTCTCAGTTTTCAATGAAGAATGGCCAAAATTTGATCCAAAAGCTTTAGTTAAAGATGAAGTAGAAATAGCAATTCAAGTTAACGGAAAAATAAAGGCTAAGATTAACGTTCCAACTGACCTAGACGAAGAAGGAATTAAGGCTGAATCTTTAGCAAACGAAAATATTGTTGCTGCTATTGGAGACAAAAATGTTGTTAAGGTAATTGTTATAAAAGGAAGGCTGGTTAATATTGTAGTTAAATAGGAACTACAATATTAACAATGCATAATGAAGGAAATAAAAATACTGCATAAATTTTTATGCAGTATTTTTTGTTGTTCATTTTCTTGATTTTCAGTTAAGCTGAAAATCTTCCTACATTCTACATTGTCAATTGTACATTTTACATTAATTTTAATCTTCTTCATCAAATATTATTTTAAAATCGGCTAAGATTTCACTTACTAAGGTTTCATCTAATTTTTTATAATCTTTAAGTAAATTTTCTTCCTGTAAGGCTGCAAAGATTAATTTACTTCCTTCCATCCAAAGTTCTGGTACATAAACCCAAACTATTTCTTCATATCTGCAGCTTAAAAGAAAATGTTCATAGCCCCAGAAAAAGTATTCCTTAATGTTATGTATCTTATTAAAAATTTTATAGTCTTCTACTACTTGTTTACTTAGTTGATAATAATATATATCTACATAAAAAAAATCAAAACTTTCTTTTTCACTTTTATAAGCATCTTCCTGAACTATCCTAAGCTTATTATTATTTTTAAAATTAATTTTAAATAAGTCTATTATTTCTTTTTCCTTTTCATAAACTACTACTTCTTCAACCTCATCCTTTTTTAGTAATTCATTGACTACATAGCCTAAACCTAACCCTACTACTCCCACTTTTCCCTTAGCAAATTTAATAAAAGTATAGGAGCTTTCAATTTCTATAGGTGATATTCTCATTAGCTCCTTATCTGATTTGATAAGTCTTATTATGTCAACAGATAGCTTATCTTCCTTTTCATACATATATCCTTTTATATAGTTATCTGTTTCCTTTTTTTTATCTATTTCAAAATTATTAATTTTCTTTACTTCAATTAACTTGTTATATTCATTTATTTTCTTCAGTATATAGTCTCTATTATAAGGTTTCAATTTATTTCTTCCCTTCTTATTTTCTTAATGTTATAAGAGTATTATTCCACAGTTCCATATTTTATTATATTGTCAATATATAGTAATTACAATGATTTTGCATTAAAATTTCCTAAATTCTTAAATTCTACTAATTATTAAAATAAAAAAACTCTTGATATTTGCATATACTATGGTATACTAATGATATAAATTATCAATTAAATTTTTTAATAGAAGGTGAAAATATGGATAAAATTTTAATAAGCGAAGATGCTTACAAAGAATTCAAGGCATTTTTAGACGAAAATGAAGTAGATAACTACAGCATAAGAATTAACCTTGCTGGTTTCGGTTGTAGTGGTCCTGCTTTTAACATAACTGTTGATGACGCTCAAGAAGGAGATATTGTTGAAAAAGTTAATGATATCACTTTT
Source organism: Clostridiales bacterium (assembly GCA_012520205.1). Lineage (GTDB taxonomy): Bacteria > Bacillota > Clostridia > Clostridiales > Clostridiaceae > Clostridium. The sequence goes on along the minus strand of JAAYOT010000252.1, from coordinate 6,923 downwards.
GTAGTAGAAGAGAAGTTAATCGGTGAATTCGGTGGTTTCAAATTACTTTCAACTGAAGAAAATGATGGAAGAGGATTATCTCTAAAACCAGTTATCGAAGCTGATGGTGGTTGTGGAACTTGTGGAGGATGCCACTAGAAAAAAGGATTGCTTAGGCAATCCTTTTTTCAATGCACAATTCAAAATGCACAATGAAGGACGAATTTCAGACAAACTGAAAAACATCTCTGTGCACTGTGAACTTTTAACTTCAAAGTTTACTTAGACAATATTTCTGCTCCTGTTTCAGTCACTAAAACTGTGTATTCCCATTGTGCTGAGTATCCTCCGTCTTCTGTGAAAACTGTCCAGTCATCCTCTTCATCAATGAAAACTTCGTAATCTCCTTGATTTATCATTGGTTCTATTGTAAATACCATTCCTGGAACTAGCACCATTCCTTCTCCTCTTTTACCAACATGGGCAACGAAAGGTTCTTCGTGGAATTTAATACCTATACCGTGTCCTCCAAAAGCTCTTACAACTGAATAACCATTAGCTTCAGCATGTTCTTGCACAGCTGCTCCTATATCTCCTAGAAAGCCCCATGGCTTAACCGCTTCAAAACCTCTATCTAAGCACTCTTTTGCTACTCTAACAAGTTTTGCATGTTCTTCTGAAACATTACCTAGCATAAACATTCTTGAAGCATCTGAGTAATATCCATTATATATTGTGGATACATCAACATTTACAATGTCCCCATCTTGTAATATTGTATCCTCACTTGGAATACCATGACACACAACATCATTTATAGATACGCAGACACTCTTTGGATAGCCTCCATAGTTTAAATCCGCTGGAATAGCACCATGCTCTATTGTATAGTCATAAACTAATTTATCAATTTCCTCAGTATTCATGCCTATTCTTATTTTTTCCTCTACTAAATCCAAAACACCATCATTAATTTTAGCACTTTCTCTAATTCCTTGAATCTGCTTTTCATTTTTTATCATATCCCTTGTAGGCACTTCATGGCCTTGGTTCTTTAATCTATTTAATTTTTCATCAAATTCCAAGTGGCATTTTTTATACTTTTTACCACTTCCACACCAGCATATATCATTTCTATTTAAATTCATTTTTACCTCCATACTGATAACAGTACACAATTCTTAGTTATAAACTAAGCTACTATGAATTGTTTACTGTAAAATTATTAATATTAAAAATATTTTATTTATAGTATAACATAAATTCCTCTTTTAATTTCTTCTTAACTCAAAAAATAATTTTGGCTTAATATAAAAAAACAGCTGAATATTTCAACTGTTTTTCAAATATTTCCTTATTCTTTAATTATAAATTCATGATTTAAATAAGGCTCCAATAGCGAATTTATTTCTTTTAAAGATCTAACCCAGTGTTTTTCTTTTATTGAAACTAATCTCTTTTTTTCCTCATCTAAATCTTTATAATTCTTACTATCAAAATCAATAAAATAATCATTTAACTCTCTTGTTAAACTTTCTATCGCTCTGAAATTATTAAAATCACTGCCTCCTAATATTAAAAACTCATTATCATTATTCATTTGATAATTCATATATTCATAAAGTAAATTTTCAATTCTTTTATAAACATCACTTGAAGTTTCACTTACAACACTTTCTCTTTTTCCTATTGTTATCGGCTTTTCTTCCTTATAAGTTTTATATTTTAGCCATAAGCTATTAAATTCTTTATGAATAGAGCTAAAATTTTTGTATAAAGTAAACAATTCCTGATTGTTGATACTTTTAGCTTTAATGCATGTATTCAATATATTTGATGAGCTCTCATTTTTTGTTCTAAGTTCTAGCAAGCTATTATAAGTTTCTCTTCCAAGTAAAATTTTATATTTTGAATTCAATACAGAATTGTAAACGTTTAGAGAAAGACTTATAAATAAAGTAATAACAATAATTCGGACACTATCATTTTTATTGAATTTAAAACTTTTCATATCTATCCCCCTGCCTGCTTGTATTATAGCACAGTACTATAAAAATTATCAATATATTAATGGTCTAAAAAAGGCAATTTACACTATGTAAATTACCTTATAACTATATTATCTCTTTGAAACTCCTTAACCATATCAAGGGCAGCTGTTGCACTTTGTTCTTTTTCTTCTTTTACTTCTATTCTTTTGATTTTGCCAAAGGATTTTTTTAAAGATAAATCATCCTTTCCTGTTAAGACCCATATAACATTTTTGGTTACTGACTTTACTTCTAATTCTCCTTCACCAACTCCATCAGTGAAATATATGAGTACTTGATTTTTTAATTTATTATCTTGTAGATATTTAAATACCGGAGAAAATTTTGTTGAACCATTATTTGAACTTCTCTTTTTAAAATCATTCCTTGATTTAGCTTGGTAAACCCTTCTAATTTTATCATCACATTCAATTACAGTTATTTTACTGCTTCTATTTTTAGCTATATCTAAAATTTCAATCATTATTTTTTGAATTTCTTTTTCACTCATTGAAGCACTAATATCTAAAGCTACTATTACTTCCGGAATTAAATTAGGTAATGTTCCCCTAATATCTAATCTATGGGGCTGTCTTCTATTTTTCCTAGTTATTGTTTTTCTTTGGCCTGCCCTAATAGTTGGAAGCATGCTCTTTAATTCATCCTGCCAAGATATTTGAGGAATTTCCTTATAAGAAGCTATTATTTTTTTAATATCCTCTGGCGCCTTATCCTTTAAAGAACTTATAGCTACTTTTTTTGTTAATTCTTTTATTGAATCCTTATTTAAATCACTTTCTTCCCAGGCATCATGAGCTTTAGATATATCAATAACAGTGCCTATATCCTTATCATCAGATTTCATCTTATTTTTTAATTTCTCTTTAATAATTTTTTCAATTTCTTCTGCATATACCTCTATGGACTTGTCTTCCTTTAAGGAAGCATAAAATTCATAATTGAACCTTTCTAGCCTATAACTTTCTGGAGGCATATTATTAATAAACTGATTTATAGAAATATCTAATGCCATATTTACAGCTGTAGTAGTATACTTATTTCTAAGCTCTCTTTCCCTTTCATGATGACCGTACATTATATGGTATATTTCATGTTTAAATAAAGCTATCATTTCTCTTTTATTACATTCAAGAAATAACAAAGGATTAAAATATATCTTATATCCTTTAAGCATCGGTACAGTGGCAAGGGGCCAGGTAATATCATATTTTATATCTCTTTCAATTTTTACTAGGAACTGTCCAAAAAAATTATCTTCCCCTTGAATCATAGATACTATTACATTTTCTACTAGTGAATAAAAGTTTCTTTCAAAATTATTATCTTCAGCTCCATTTTTTATATTAATGACTCTTTCTAATAATACTAGTCGTTTATTTTCAAATTCCATTTATCTCATCCTTATTCAAATATAGCAAAGAAAGCATCAAGAAACTTGTCTTCATTTAATAGATCTTTATAAAGTTTTTCACTAGCATCTAGTTTAACTTCCTTCATTATTCCCATTCTCAAATCCTTAGGATAGGAATTTAGTAAGTCACCATATAATTTCCTGTTTCTTCCTATATTATTTTCTTCTAAATATCTTAATGAATTTTTGGCTAATATATATAATCTTGAATGACTTTCATTTCTTAGTTCTTCTCTTAATTCTAAAGGTAAAACCTCATAAGCAAATATTTCTTCAGGCTTCATAATCTTGTTTTTTATATTTTTTATATGATTAATAAAATCTGTAGCTATGCTTACTCCAACATTTCCCTTAACAATATTATATAAGGTATCTATTGAGTATTTATTAGTGTTTTTTAAATATACATTATAAGCTCTAGCTATTCTTTCCCAACTTCTCGGAGTAGCCTTAATTGATTCTTTAGAATTTGGATTACTTAAATATTCTGGGAAGGTAGATAAAAATTCAATTATATTTTCATGTATATTTCCCTCTTTCATTGCCCAGTTTATCCATTCTTTTATATCTGAATTTAGCTCTATCCATACAAACCTATCTTCTTGAGCACTATCCATATCCACTACCTGATAATCAGAATATTCATATCCATCATACTTATTAGATGGATTCATAGCAGCTACAATTTTTACATTTTCATCTAGCTTATAATTATTTATTTCTCTATTTAGGATAATATTCATAAGCTCTTGCTGCACTGCATGTTCACATCTATTGAGCTCGTCTATAAATAGAAGTACTCCTTTATACTTATTATTCTTTAAGGCTTGGTCTATTTCTACTAATTTATAGTGGGTTGCATATTTTGTTCTCCCAGCCTCAACTATTGGTAATCCGCCGATTTCTCCTTCTTTTAAAAGGTTAGCATCTATATTAACTAAATAATAATTTTCTTCCTTACATATCTTTTTTACTAAAGATGTTTTTCCTATCCCAGCTTCCCCTATTATTAAGGGTACACTTCCTGATTCTAAAACTAATTCTATTGCATTTTTTGCTTCTGAAAATTTCATTATGTCACCCCTTATCTTGAAAGCTCATAGTCAACTAATAGCATCTTAGCCTTCTTACTTCCGTACTCTCTTATAAAATTAATCTTGTTCATTTCTAATATTTCTAACTCTAAAAAGTCTATAAGATATTTTTCATCAATTTCTTCTTCTTTAACTTTATCTATTACTATGTCTACAACAAAATCAACAGTTATTGAGTCAAAAACATATTTTACGATTTTTATATTATCTCCAATTAATACTTCTAGTTCATCTATATCATAATGTATATAATTTATTGCTTCTTCATTTTTTCTTATTGCTGCCCTTTTCACTTCTAAAGGAGGATTTTCTATGAATTTAATAGCTGACCAATAATTTTCTATTGCTTCTAGCTGAACCTCTACTGTTGGATTTTTTATATACTTAATTGCATCAAAATCCTTTTTTACTGCTAAAAGCTGAATTTCCTCACTTGGATTCTGAATAAATTGAATTGCCCATCCCTTTGTTTTAACTGCTTCCAGCTTAACCTTTTCTGTAGGATTTTTTATATATTTTAATGAATTCCAAAGTAATCTTACTGCCAATATTGAATTTTCTTCATCTAATTCTTCAATATATTCAATTGCTAAAGGATTATTTTTTACTGCATATTCCTTCACTAACTTGCTTGGGTTTTTTATATATTTTATTGCTAATCCATTTTTCTTAACTGCTTCAATAATTAAATCTTCACTTGGATTTTCTATATCTCTTATATTAAGTGGATTTTCCTTTATCTTTTTATAATTATTATCTAACATAAGTCTTCCTCTCTAAAATATTAAAATAATATTCTTCAATTTATCTTTTGTATAAATATTATACTACAGCTAAAAGATAATTACTATCACTTTTATATAATAACTATTATTAAATAATAAATTCCACCTACTAATGAGATAAATAAAAAAATTCGGCATTTATAAAATACTATAAAATATTTTATAAATGCCAATGTAAATATTTAACTGTCAGTTAAATATTTAAATATGAGAATGATCTTTTATATGATTAATGCAGTAACACTTTTGCCCCTCGCACTTAGAGCAATATCTAAATTCCATATTATTATCTTCCTTATCTGTAATGCCGCATATTGTACATTTATGATTATATTTTCTTTCTTTAATATTACTAACAAACCTTTGCTTTCTGCCATAATTTATAACAGTTGACTTGCTGGCTCTTCCTATTGATTTTCCGAAAAATAAGAAATAATTAAGTAAAGGTATTATTACCAAAGCTTTCCCAGAAAAAGTACTTGCACCTAAAACATTTAGGAAAATAAATATCCAGTTTAAAATTCCTAAATATTTTATTTTCACTGGAATTATAAAAAATATTAACAATTCAAAATTAGGGAAAAGTTTGGCAAAGGCTAAAAATAAGGATAAATTTATATAGTGTCCATCTACTGGTGCTTTTGTTATAAATCCAGCAATAATAGATGTTATAATACCAACTAAATAATATATATTAAATTTAAATCCTCCCCATACATTTTCTAAACTACTCCCAGCTAAGTAGTAAAAATATAAGGTAAATAGAAAAAATAGGGGTGAAGTAACTGGTGGTATAAATATAAAAGTAATCAGTCTCCAAATTTCTCCCTGAAGAATTTTATTACTATCTAATACTAACCTATTTATAAGAAAATTCCCCTTTATCATGGTAAATAGGTAAACTAATAAATTTCCAGCAATAATTATTAACATTAAATTTCTTATATAAAAATTCCCAAACTTTTTTTCTAGTCTATTTAATAAATTCATATATCTCCCCTCTTTATTTTATTATTAGTTAATTCTATATTAACACTTTCATGTAATCAATATACCCCTATATTACTAATATTATAAATTTGTTAATTTTATTTCCATTTATTTACATTAGAGCTTATGTTAAGTATAATGAATATAAAATATAGTTTTATGAGGTATATATGATGAAAGATTTTAATATTTCAGAAAGAAGAAAACTGCTATATAAACGGAGGAAAAAGAGAAAAATCATTTTTAATTCTTTTTGCTTACTATTTTTAATTTTAACCATATCTACTATTTTTATATTATGGAAAAATAATAACGAAAAAAATACTTATCTAAATAAAAAAATTGCTACCTCCCACAATAAGGAAGAACTAATTACAGTATGTATTGATCCAGGACATGGTGATTGGGATTCAGGTACAAAAAGTACTAAAGGTGTTTTAGAAAAAGATATTGTATTAGACATCTCTTTAAGGTTAGGAAAATTATTAGAAGAAGAGAATATTAATGTGGTTTATACAAGGACTAGCGATTCCATTTCCTATTTAGGCACAGCTAATGATAGTCTTAAAGAAAGGATAAAAATATCTGAAGTGTTTAATGCTGATTTATTTAT
>JAAYOT010000251.1 GCA_012520205.1 Clostridiales bacterium | reverse complement strand
ATTTAGATAGTAAAGATTAAGTGCAGTAATAATTAAAAATAAAGGGAAACGCATTCTTTTAAAATCTATTTTTCCTTTAATTAATTCACAAGATGCAGACTGGATTTTGTTAGGTTTTGCAACATATATAGAATGGTTACATTTTTTAGAGTTGCAAGTAAAATGAGAGTAGTACTCATAATCGTGATGCAAATAAGTTCCACTGCCACAAACAGGACAACGAGGGTACCCTCTCAAGATACGATTTTTCTTTCTAGAACAATCATCCAGAGTAAACTGACGTCTGCATTCCTTACATTGATATTTTTGATTACCTGCCTTATCTATACCAAAGCGATAAAGGTTATGACTATGGCATCTTGGACATGTAATTTTATTCACTAATTTGCACATAATTTCATCTCTCCTTCGGAGGTATTTTTGGTGTTGCTATATTTAAGATACTCTAAGGAGGGATGAAATTCAAATATCATATAACTTAATAGAACTAAAAGCTGTATTGGGAGTTGATATGAAAATATCAGATATGAACAAGCTGTTAAATTTTATTGATAATAAGGGAGCAGATACTGAAACTTTAGCTACTATGAATAATGCAACCTATGAAAGTACATTAAAGGAGGATAATGAATACTATATTTTTTTAATAGATAGACAGGGTAATGTAATCAGTCATCCAAATCCAGATTTTTCGAAAAAAGTAGATAAAGTAACTAATGCATCCGATATATTAGAAGGAAAGCTAAATAATTTAAGAAATGCAGAAGGTCTAGACTTGAATAAAAGAATTTTAAAAGATTATGATGGAAAAGAAAGAGTATTTTTCTGTCATAGCAAATAGCATTTCAAAACCAATTATGACAACTAAGAATTTAGCAAATAATATATCTGATTTAAAATTAAATATGGATATAGATGATAAATACTTAGTAAGAAAAGATGAAGTCGGTGATATAGTAAAAGCTATTAAAGAGACTATATATAAATTAAGAGAGTTTACAGCAAACTTAAATGAGCTATCTACTGTAAATAATAAAATTTATAATACTACCTTAGAGAAGACAAATACACTATTAAAGCTTTCAGAAGAGGTATCATCTATGACAGAAGAGTTGACAACTAGTATGGAAGAGACTAGTTTAGCGGGGGAATCTATAACCAAATCAGTAGATGAATTAAATAGCGCAATATCTATATTTGCTATTAAAGTAGAAGAAGGAGCAAAAACAGCAAATGAGATAGCTAGTAAGGCAGCAGAATTAGATAGGCTATTTATAGAGTCTAAAGATAATACTATAGGAACAATAAAGAAGTTTGCAGATGACATAAGTGTATCAGTAAATAAATTAGTTTTAGCTACAACTAACTTATTGAACTTCTTAAATGAAAATGTTCTGAAGGATTATAGTTTAATGTTAAATGCGGTAGAAAATTATAAGAATGATGGAGCTGTATTAAGTGGAATTTTAAGTGAACTTTCAAAAACGGTAAAGAAATTTACAGAAACTATGAGCAATGTAGCAACGGCCATTAATGGTGTGTCTGCAACAATACAACAGGCAACAGCAGCTACAGCTAATATTGCTGGGCAAAATAACGAAATGGTTAGCTCTATACAAGATATAAATGCAGTTATGCAAATGAATATGGAGGCTTCTAATAAATTAACTAATATGATAGCACAGGTAGAGTTATAATTTAATTTTTAAAGAAATTCGGCATTATTCCCATTGGTAAGTGGTATTTCTTTTCTTTATCTTTTTGATTATAATATTGGTAATAAAAAACAACAATGCTTTTCAACTATAGGATAATATATTTTAAATAACAGTCAATGAGTAAGAAAAAACACCATTAGTATATGATGAGTGATATAATAAAGAAGTTGGACAATAAAAGCATAAGAATATATAAGTTAAACTAGAGGGGATTATTATGACAGAAGCAAAAGTAATGACAATACAAGATATTTCGTGCTATGGACAGTGCTCAATTACAGTTGCACTTCCTATAATATCAGCCTGTGGAATAGAGACAGCTATTCTTCCATCTGCAGTACTCTCAACACATACTGGAGGATTCACTAATTTTACATTCCGTGATCTAACGGAGGATATTCCTAAAATAATGAAACATTGGATCAGTGAAGGTATAAAGTATGATTGTATTTACTCTGGCTATCTTGGAAGTTTAACACAAATTGAATATGTGAAAGAGCTTTTCAAAAATCTGCTTAAGGAAGGGGGACTAAAAATAGTTGACCCGGCTATGGCAGATAATGGCAAACTCTACTATGGGTTTGATGAAGAATTTGCCCATGCAATGGCAGACCTTTGTGGAGAAGCAGATATTATATTGCCTAATATAACAGAAGCTTGCTTTATGTGTAACAAGGAATTTATCCCAAATCAACATACAAGAGAATATATAGATGACCTTCTTGATGCTCTTAAGGAGCTAGGTGCAAAGAATATAGTACTTAAGGGCGTAAGTTATGAGGATTCAAAACTTGGTATAATTGTATATGATACTGAAACTAGTGAAAAAAAGGAATACTTTAGTGAAAGAGTAGCATGGACATCACATGGTACTGGTGATTGCTATGCAGCAGCCTTAACAGGAGCAGTTCTTCAGGGTAAGAGCCTTTATGACGCTGCAGCTTTAGCTGCTGACTTCGTAGTTGAAGCTCTTAAAATTACACAGGGTGATGATAATCACAGGTATGGGGTTAAGTTTGAGAAAGCTCTTCCAATGCTAGTTGAAGGATTGAATAAATAGTTAATTGCATAATGGCTTTTCCAGTGTTATTTTTTAGGAAAAGCTATTTTCTTTTTATAAAGTAACAAGTATTGATGAAACATTTTTTTGGACAAGAAGGAAATAGCATGGAATATTCAGTTATAGCTTTTGATGAAGAAGAACCTGTTGGTCTTTGCTTAGGTGGCATTAAGGTATATGAAGGAATAAAAACTCTTAGATGTGGAGCACTTTGTGTTCACCCAGATTATAGGGGAACTGAAGTTAGTAACGGACTCTTCAATTTACATAGGAAAATAGCCTTAGAGAATAATTGTAAGCAGATGTTTTTGGAAGTTATCGTAGGTAATGATAGGGCTATAAGTTTTTACAGGAAAAAGGGTTATGAAAAAGTATATAATTTATTTTATTATTATCATAATAAAACATATGAAATTAGTGCTTCCACCTCCCCAAATTTAATAATAAAAAGAATAGATATGGATGCTTTAAAGAACTTAAGGTGAGAAATTCAAGATATACATATCAATTGGCAAAATGACTTTGATTATATTAGCTATTTTGATAATCAAGTACATTATGGAGTATTTGAAAATGAAAATATGATAGGAGCATTAAGTATTCATCCTTTAGGGAGAATAAATTTTTTATGGGTTAATCCTAAGTTTCGAAATAAGGGTATTGGTAAAGGACTTATCAGTCATGCTGTAGGAGAGCTTGAGTTGAAGAAGCTAACCATAAGTTTCCCTAATAATGCTTTACTTATGGGTTTTTTAAAGCCTTTGAACTTTACTAAGGATTCAATTTCACAGTATGAAATGTATATTACATTATAAATTTATATAGGAAGTAGGTAATTGAGGAGGATTTACCATATACGGATATAATCCTTCTACATGTAATTTAAATAGTATTTATTCTATTACGCTATTGTAGCAGAAAATAATTACTAAAAGTCTTATCAATTGCTGCTACATTTCTAAATATTACTATCTAAATCCTTATATTCGATATCTAAAACTCATATCCTATGTCAGCAGTTAAATAACCATTTAATACTTTTTTCTAATTTACTTCGCAAAAGGGTTAGAGTTTGATAGGGTTATGGTAATAGATTTTTATAATGAAAATAATGATTCAAAAAATATTAGTTTATATTATTGATTCTTTGATATGTTAATGCTAAAATATATTAAAGATGTATTCTGATAGTGTTATTTGTTTATTATCAAATAATAGTGAAGGAGCTACTATTATGGTTAAAAAATAGATGTACATTCACATATTGGAAGCTTTGGTGGCTGGGCTGGAGTTTCAATAGATGCAGAAGGATTAATAAGGCAAATAGATGAGTATGAAATTGAATTTAAAATATTTTTAAAAATTAAATAAGTTGCGGGGGGACTCGTGAGAGTTGAGAAGGTAAAACCTGACCCTTTGAACCTGTCAGTTAATACTGTCGTAGGGAAGTAACAAACTATTATTAATTAATAAGAGTAATTGCGTTCCTATGAAGGAGCGCTTTTTTTACATTAGTTATCTAAAAAAGAAGTGAAAGGATGCTGATCTTATTTTTATAAGTGAAAACTTTCCTAATATCTATTGAAAGGAAGAGTAAGAGATGATTAATGAGGGTATTCAAAATCAAATTGTTCAGGCTGTGGAAAGGGTAAAGAGAACTAACCCTATGGTAGGGTCTATCACTAATATGGTAACCATTAATTTTGTAGCCAATGCTCAGCTAGCCCTTGGAGGTTCTGCTGCAATGGTTTATTTATCTGAAGAAGGGGAGTTTTTAGCAAAGGCTGGCGGAGCTATGTACATAAATGTAGGTACACTTTTACCTATTCATGAAGAAGCTTTACCTTATATAGCAAAGGTATTAAAAGATTTAGACAAGCCTTGGGTACTGGATCCAGTGGCTGTAGGAACCGGTTCCATTCGTAGTAAGTTATTAAGGCAATTTAAAGAGTACAAGCCAACGGTGATTAGAGGAAATGCTTCAGAAATTATAGCCTTGGCTGGTTTGTGGGGCTTAGAAGGTGGTGAAGTAGTTTCTAAGGTACGAGGTGTTGATTCTATTGATACTGTAATGGAAGCAAAGACTGCAGCTGTTTCATTGGCTAAATGGACAGGTGGAGCCGTTGCTGTATCAGGAAAAACCGATTTAGTTACAGATGGAAAGGTTGTTGCCCTTTCTTACGGAGGTTCTCACTTTATGACTAAAGTTACAGGAGCAGGTTGTTCCTTAGGAGGAGTTGCAGCAGTATATGCAGCAGTAGCCTCTCCTTTTATTGCAGCACTTACAGCTACTGCGGTATACAATTTAGCAGGAAGTCGAGCTGAAAAGAAAGTAGAGGGACCAGGAAACTTTCAGACTCAATTTCTTGATGAACTTTATAAGGCCAGTGCTGAAGATATTGCTAATAATCCATTTGAAATAGAGGAGGTTTAATGTATGAATACTTTAGTTGCAGTTGCTATTGCCCCTTTTGGTATTGGAGATGAGCTTTCTTCTGAAGTGGCAGAAGTAATAAAAGTGATTCGTGAGTCTGGATTACCAAACCGAACTACTTCAATGTTTACGGAAATAGAAGGACCTTGGGATGAGGTCATGCAGGTGGTAAAAGAGGCAACCTTTGTATTAGCCAAGAAAGGTATTCGTACAGAAGTTGTGCTAAAGGCAGATGTTAGACCAGGTCATACTAATATGATGATTAACAAGGTTAATAAAATCAATGAAATTTTGGGTTAAGAATAACAGTGGAAATAGACTTTAGATTTTTGGAAGGAGAGATGGCAGTGAGAGCTTATTCAACTCAGATGGAAGCTGCAAGAAAGGGAATTGTTACAGAGGAATTAAGAAAGGTAGCGAAAAAAGAACAAATGACCATTGAGGAATTGATGTCATTAGTGGCAGCAGGAAAGGTGGTAATATGTGCAAATAAAAATCACAAATGCATCGATCCTCAAGGTGTTGGATCAATGTTAAGAACGAAGATAAATGTTAATTTAGGGGTATCAAGGGATTGCCGAGATTATGATATGGAAATGGAAAAGGTAATGGAAGCTGTTAATATGGGTGCTCATGCCATAATGGATTTGTCTACCCATGGAGATACAAGACCCTTCCGCAGAAAGTTAATATCAGAATGTCCAGTTATGATAGGAACTGTACCTATATACGATGCTGTTATCCATTACAAGAGAGATTTGCACAAGCTTAAAGCAAAAGATTTTATTGATATAGTAAGACTTCATGCTGAAGATGGAGTGGATTTTGTTACCTTGCATTGTGGAATTACTCGAAAAACTATAGATCAAATTAAAAAACATAAAAGAAAAATGAATATAGTATCTAGAGGAGGCTCCCTTGTTTTTGCTTGGATGTGTATGACAGGAAAAGAGAATCCTTTTTATGAATATTACGATGAAATTCTTGATATATGTCGTGAATATGATGTAACCATATCCTTGGGAGATGCCTGCAGATCAGGATGCCTAGCAGATGCATCGGATGTTTGCCAGATTGAGGAACTAGTAAGGCTTGGTGAGCTTACTAAAAGGGCTTGGGAAAAGGATGTGCAGGTAATGGTGGAAGGACCAGGTCATATGCCTATTGATCAGATTGAAGCTAATATGAAAATTCAGCAAAGCATTTGTCAAGGAGCACCCTTTTATGTGTTAGGTCCATTGGTAACGGATATTGCCCCTGGCTATGATCATATTACCGCTGCTATTGGCGGTGCTGTTGCAGCTTCTGCTGGAGCAGCCTTTCTGTGCTACGTAACACCTGCAGAACACTTGGCACTACCAAATTTAGAAGATGTAAAGCAAGGCATTATTGCAATGAAGATAGCAGCGCATGCAGCAGATATAGCAAAAGGTGTAAGAGGAGCTAGAGACGTTGATGATAGAATGGCAGAGGCAAGAAGGACTTTTGACTGGGAGGCTCAATGGCAGTGTGCCATAGATTCAGGAACAGCAAAAAGAATTCGTGAGGAAAGACAGCCGGAGTATGAAGATACCTGTTCCATGTGTGGAAAGTTCTGTGCAGTAAGAAGTATGAACAAGGCATTGGCAGGAGAACATATTGATATTTTGTGATTTATGGATAAGATATACAGTATTTCATTGAAAAATGTATGCTGTTGTGTTAAAGTTTAACATGTAAAATTTAATATAATATAATTTATATCTTCAGGGCAGGGTGCAAGTCCCTACCGGCGGTATAGCCCGCGAGCCGTAAGGTTGATTCGGTGAAAGTCCGAAGCCGACAGTATAGTCTGGATGGGAGAAGATAATTGTTATTCTTGATTTATAGGTATTTTTTGTCGTAATACTTATAGACAAGAAAAAATTTTCTGTGTTTTTACCCTGAGATTTATCTCAGGGTTTTTTATTTATCTTGGATTCGGCAAGTAATGCCGAAAGGCATTGAAGTTAAAGAATTTTTTGTTCAAAAAAATTTAAAGAAGAAAATTAGATTTTTGAACATGAAAGCAAAATTTAATGATACCAAAGTTACTTCTGTAGCAACTTTTTCTTATGTAGAATCCTTTAAACGGATATAAAAAGTTTAAAGGTGTAGATAAATTACCCAGTGAAAATGAATTACTTAACATTACTCTTGAAAATGGTAGACACCATAGTAATTATAAATTTTTAGATTTCTTTAAGAGTTGT
>JAAYOT010000250.1 GCA_012520205.1 Clostridiales bacterium | reverse complement strand
GCTTCTTCATGGCTATGAACATTTATGCATTTTACTCCATTCTTTCTTATTGCATCTCCAAGTTCTTCAGAACTTACAAGGCCAGTATTCTTTTCTCTAGCAGCATAAATATCCATAAGAAGTAGTTCATCTACATTTGAAAAGCATTTTGTGAAGTCTTCAAATAGAGTTTTTGTTCTTGTATAAGTATGGGGCTGAAAAACAGCATAAATTTTGTTATTAGGAATTAGTTTGGCTGTATCTAATGTAGCTTTAATTTCAACAGGATGGTGAGCATAATCATCAATTAGAGTTGCCCCATTAAATTCACCTTTATATTCAAATCTCTTATGGGCACCTTTACACTCTCCTAAACCTTCTATTATAGCTTCAGTAGGAATTTCAAATATTAATGAAACACATATAGTTGATAGTGCATTTAAAATATTATGAGTTCCGGTAGTTTGTAAGGTTACATCAAATAAATCCTTATTATCCCTTGATACTGTAAAAGTAGCCTGACCCTTATTATTGAAAGATATATTCTTAGCTCTTACATCACCTTGATTTATTCCATAGGTTATAAGATTACAATTAGCTTTCTTTAATACTTCTCTTACATTTTCATCTTCGTAGCAAGCTATTAGGTACCCATCCTCTGGAATAAGATTAATAAACTTTGAGAAAGCATCTTTTATATGATCTAAATCTCTATAGTAGTCTAAATGATCTGCATCAATATTTAGTATTATTCCAACATAAGGGAAAAAGCTTAAAAAGGATTCTTTGTATTCACAGGCTTCAGTTACGAAGTATTCACTATCTCCTATTCTAAAGTTGCCGCCTATAATATCAAGTTCTCCCCCAATTAATATAGTTGGGTCTAAATTAGCCTTTAGTGTTACATGAGATAGCATGGAAGTGCATGTGGTTTTTCCATGAGTTCCAGCAACTGCAACATTAAATTTATGATCTTTCATAATATAGCCTAAAAATTCAGCCCTATTCATAAGTTCAATATTTTTTTCTTTAGCTTCCACAATTTCAGGATTATCAGATGGAATGGCAGCTGTATAAACTACTAAATCAACATTATTTAAATTCTCTCTTTTATGACCTATGTATATCTCTGCGCCTTCAGCTTTTAATTTATTTATAATTTCTGATTCCTTTGAATCTGAACCAGAAACCTTAAAGCCTTTTCTTAATAAAAGGGCAGCAAGACCGCTCATGCTTATTCCGCCAATTCCAATAAAGTGGACTTTCTTATTTATATCTATATTTAAATTGAAAGACAAGATATCAACTCCTTATAAATTCTTATTATTACAAAAAATATGGTTCACCTTATAATTATATACAAATTTGATAAAATGAACACATAAAAAAGAATATAAATTTAATTTACAAAAAAGTTTAAATAAAATGAATACTATGAATTAGGCAGTTAAAAATGTTGATAATATATTAAATATAGAATAAAATATGAATATTAGGATAAATAATTTAGATAATAATTCGGAAAATATAATTGAGGGTGATATATTTTGGAAAAATTAACAAGAAACAATAGGGTTGTTGCTATTACCAAGTTACTAACGGAAAATCCAAATAAAATAATAGGATTAAATAAGTTTTCGGGACTTTTAAATGCAGCGAAATCAACTATAAGTGAAGATATAGTAATAGTTAGAGAAGTTTTTACAAAATTAAATATGGGAAAAATAGAAACAATAGCAGGAGCAGCAGGTGGAATAAGGTATGTTCCTGGTATAAATAAAGAAGAAGCAAGGGAATTTGCAGAAAGTTTATGTGAAATATTAAAGGATGAAAGCAGAATAATTCCTGGAAATTTTATTTATGTTACAGATTTAATGTATGATCCAACAATAGTTAGCAAGGCTGGTCTTATACTGTCATCTTTATTTAATGATAAGGAAATAGACTCTGTAGTAACAGTTGAAACAAAAGGTATTCCTTTAGCTTATGAGGTTGCAAAAAACTTAGGAATTCCCCTTGTAATAATAAGAAAAGAAGGTAAAGTTACAGAGGGCTCAACAATAAGTATTAATTATGTTTCTGGAACCAGTGGAAGAATACAGCAGATGTCTTTATCTAAGAAATTGATGAAGCCTAATAGCAAGTGCATATTTATTGATGACTTTTTAAGAGGCGGCGGAACTGCAAAGGGAATAGTAGACTTATTAAATGAGTTTGATAGTGAGTTAGTTGGAATGGGAGTTTTAGTAGATAATGTAGGCGTTAAGAATAAAAGTATTTCTGATTACATATCCTTAATTAATTTAAATAATTTAGAAGAAAATAAGGAACTTGAAATAACTCCTTCTGAAATATTTGATGAAGATAACTTTAATTTATAAAAAATTCAAAAAATTTCTAAATAAAAAAAGGATTTATTGAAGTTTTATAGAACTTGTTAAAGTATAACATCTAACGGGGGGGTAATATGATGACAATAACTGATGTAAGAATAAGAAAGATAGCTGCAGAAGGAAAAATGAAAGCTATAGTTTCTGTTACCTTTGACAATGAGTTTGTAGTTCATGACATTAAAGTAATCGAAGGACAAAATGGATTATTTATAGCTATGCCTAGCAGAAAAACTCCAGATGGTGAGTTTAAAGATATAGCACATCCTATAAATACAAGTGCTAGGGAAAGAATTCAATCTGCAATACTTGAAGCTTATGAAAAGGCTAAGGTAGAAGAATCTGAAACAGTAGTAGAATAATTGATGCTATTGAAAAATAAAGGGGAAGACCCTTTATTTTTTTGTTTATATTTAAGAATTTCTAGGATAAATAAGGTTGAAATGCAAATTCTAATGCAATATAATAGAATGAGTGATTACGAACATTCTTTTGAAAAGATAGAAGTTTGTACTTAAATGTTCTATGGTGAGGTGTTTTTTATGTATAAATGCGCTATTATTTTGGCGGCAGGACAAGGAACAAGAATGAAATCTGATAGTCCCAAAGTCCTACACAAGGTATGTGGAAAAGAGATGGTTAACCATGTTATAGACACTATGAGAAGAGCTAGTATAGATGATGTAAATGTAATAGTAGGAAAGGGAGCAGAACTAGTAAAGGAAAAAACTTCTTCAAGAAAGGTTACATATTCATTTCAAGAAGAACAATTAGGAACAGGTCATGCTGTTAAATGTGCTATTGAGTTTTTAAAAGATAAAAAAGGTGTTGTTGGTGTTTTTGCAGGAGATGCTCCATTAATAAAGGCAGAAACAGTTGAAAATCTTTTTAATGAACATCTAGAAAAGGGTAATGCAGCTACTTTATTAACTTCAATGGTTGAAGATCCAACAGGATATGGAAGAGTAGTTAGAGATGGTGATGAAGTTTTAAAAATAGTTGAGCATAAAGATTGTTCTCCAGATGAATTAAAAATAAAAGAAATGAATGCAGCTATTTATTGCTTTGATATAGAAAGTCTATTAGAGTCTTTAAATAAATTATCAAATAATAATAATCAGGGGGAATACTATCTAACTGATGTTATTGGTATTCTTAAAAGTGCTGGAAAAAAAGTTGGAGCTATTGTTATAGATTATGAAGAAACAATAGGAGTAAACTCAAGAGTCCAACTTGCAGAAGCTGAAGAAATACTTAGAAATAGAATTAATCTAAGACACATGGATAATGGTGTAACTATAATAGATCCTAAATCAACATATATTGGAGATGAAGTGGAAATAGGAAGAGACACTGTTATATACCCTAATAATGTAATAGAGGGAACAACTAAAATAGGTGAGGGTGTAATCTTATATCCAAACTCAAGAATTACAAATAGTGAAATAGATGATTTTGTTGAAATACAATCTTCTGTTATTTTAGATAGTAAAATTGGAAAAGGTACAACTGTGGGGCCATTTGCTTACATAAGACCAGAATCTATAATTGGAAGTGAAGTAAGAATTGGCGATTTTGTAGAAATTAAAAAATCTAATATTGGGAATAATACAAAAGTATCTCATTTAACTTATATAGGTGATGCTTCTGTAGGAGAGAATTGTAATTTTGGCTGTGGAACAGTAGTAGTAAATTATGATGGTCAAGATAAGCATAAAACAGAAATAGGAAATAATAGTTTTATAGGTTGTAATACTAATTTAGTATCACCAGTTAAAGTTTCTGATAATACCTATATTGCTGCTGGCTCAACTATAACTAATGATGTAAATGAAGGTGAGCTTGCAGTTGCAAGAGCTAGGCAAAGAAATATTCCAGGCTGGGTAGCTAAAAAAGGTTTGAATAAAAAATAGTATTTAACAATAAATGCAAGTTAATTGCGAAAATTTTAAGGAGGTCTCCCCAAAATGATAACCCAAGGAAAAAATATTAAAATCTTTACTGGAAACTCTCATCCAGAATTAGCAAAGGAAATTGCTGATATTCTAGAAATACCTTTAGGTAAATCACATGTATCAACTTTTAGTGATGGTGAGATATCAGTAGATATACTAGAAACAGTTAGAGGAACAGACGTCTTTGTTGTTCAATCTACAAGTTCACCAGGAAACAACAATTTAATGGAACTTTTAATTATGATAGATGCATTTAAGAGAGCATCAGCTGGAAGAATTAATGTTGTTATGCCATACTATGGTTATGCAAGACAAGATAGAAAAGCTAAATCAAGAGATCCAATTACAGCTAAACTAGTAGCGGATTTATTAACTGCTGCAGGAGCAGATAGAGTATTAACAATGGATTTACATGCATCTCAAATACAAGGATACTTCAATATCCCTGTTGATCATTTACTAGGAACTCCAATCTTAGCAGATTACTTTATTAATAAGGGATTTGATGAAGATGAAGATGTAGTTGTTGTTTCACCAGACCTAGGAAGTGTTACAAGAGCAAGAAATTTTGCAGATAAATTACATGCACCAATAGCTATTATTGATAAAAGAAGACCAAGAGCTAATGTATCTGAAATAATGAACATTATAGGCGAAGTAAAAGGTAAGAAGTGTATATTAATAGATGATATGATAGACACTGCTGGAACAATTACAAATGCAGCTAATGCTTTAAAAGATTTAGGAGCAAAAAACGTTTATGCTTGCTGTACTCATGGGGTTCTTTCAGGTCCAGCCTTTGAAAGAATAAATAACTCAGCAATAGAAGAATTGGTTATGTTAAATACAATTAAACTACCAGAAGATAAAGACGTACTTAAGTTCAAATCATTATCAGTAGCTCCTCTATTTGCAGAAGCAATAAAGAGAATATACAATGACGAACCAATAAGTAAGTTATTTGACTAATACATAAAATACAGTTCACAGTTCACAATTCAAAATGCATAATGCAAGATTTAGGAAATAATTCAGCCTTGCTGAATTATGAGGAACTTATAAGGGGTTATATCAGAGTAGTCTGATATTAACCTATAAAAAAAGGGGCTGTATCAAAATGATTCTTAAAATCACTTTGATACAGCTCCCTTTCTATCTATTTTAGAAGTATATTAACAACTAAATTATAAATTTAATTTGTTTTTAGACATGACAAATAGAAGAGATTAAATCTCTTCTAAAAAATACTTATTTGGATAATTTAAGCGTATTAACTTTATAAAGATAATTAGTTATTTCTGCTAAGATTCTTTCGGCACATAGAGCAAAATGAAGACTCCTAAGTCTTGCAAATGTTTACTAAACAGAATGCCTACTGTATTACTTACCTTATCCATATCCTTACTAACTAGGTACACCCTATAACCAGCCTGAGCCTCTACCCATGTGAAGCTGCCGCCACTAGCTCCTCCCTGTGAACCGCTCCCAGAGTTTCCGTGGTCGGATATTGCGTGGGTTACTTTTGGTATGTTACTTACTAACATCGTTGCTAATGTCAACAAGGATATAATCCTATTAAACCGTTTCATTACTCTTACCTCCTTGTTTTATTTATTTTTATTATTTTTATTATTTTTATTTAATATTTATGTTCATAACTGTGTATATCTATTAGTCTGTTACATTAAAATAGACCCTACTAATTGTAAGGTCTATTTGTATTGTTATTTGGTTTTTTACCATGCCTCTAGATTGAAGTTTGGGTTACCCTCTGAGTGTTCTCGTATAGACCTATACTCGTCAGAGAATGCATCATCCTCTGGGGAGTAACTTGGTTGTTGAGGTGGTACATATCCACTATCCCAATATTTCTCTACGAATACCTTGTTTCTTAGTGCATTTGCTAGGGCTGTATTACCGTTCCTATCACCAATATCATCAACGTATATGCTACCACTCTTACCGTTTACTCCATTTTTCGTTACGATATTTATATTAAATATCTCATCAAATGCTTGCCTAAACCCAGTGTTGTACGTCTTCAATTGGTCTAATTGTACCCACTCAAGTTCTGCACTGGCTGCGTCTAATGCCACCTCATTTCCATCTGGTATAGTGAGTTCTATTTCGATTGGATCACCTTTATTTATCATGTCAACCATCTCTTTTGAACTTAGGTTTGAACAACCGGTTAGTTGAATAGCTATTACAAGTGTAATAATTGGTATTATATACCCCTTACGATTCATACCCCTCTTTATCATTCTCTAACACTCCTCTTTTATGAAATTATTAGTCAATATGTTACATTTAACCATTATATAATAATATTAAGGCATTCTTTTTTCATGCTCAATATATATCTATTGTTATTTGATTTATAAGTTTAGTAATAGATGTATTGTCTTTCCATTTAGTATAGTTTTTCCGAGCTCTTAGTTATATATCTTTTTTATTTCCACCTTCTAAAGTTAATTCATCCTTGCTTTATTCGCTTTTAACTGAAACTTGAAAACTGAATCTCCCTCCACCCTCCAAACTCCACCCTCCAAACCCCACACTCCGCACTCCACCCTCCACCCTCCAAACTCCACACTCCAAACCCCACACTCCGCACTCCACCCTCCAAACTCCACACTCCATACCCCCCTCCACACTTAATCAAACTGTAAGTTTGATTAATTAACTTTTTGTTAAAACCTCCAATATTCCCTCAGAAAAGGTTATAATAATAGAAAAAAGGGAGTTGATTTTTTGGATAATAAGTTAGATAAAGTATTAATTGTTGATGATGATAAAAATATTTGCGAAATAATAGATATATATATGTTAAATGCAGGCTATGAAACTAGAAAGTGCCATAATGGAAGAGAAGCTTTGGAGTTATTTGAAAGCCTTAAGCCAGATTTAGTTCTTTTAGATATTATGCTTCCAGGGATGGATGGTGTAGAAGTATTAAAGGGAATAAGAAGAAATAGTCAAGTTCCTGTAATTATGCTTACAGCTAAGGGAGATACCTTTGATAAGGTTTTAGCCTTAGAGCTTGGAGCAGATGATTATATTGTTAAGCCTTTTGAGCCAAAGGAATTATTAGCTAGGGTTAAGGCTGTTATGAGAAGATATAACTTTACTGAAAAGGACCCAGAAGTTTTAAGTTTCGATGATTTAACAATAGATATAAAGTCATACACTGTTGTATATAAGGGTGATGAAGTTAAAATGCCGCCAAAGGAGTTTGAACTGCTTCATTACTTATCAAAAAATAAAAACAAGGTATTTACAAGAGATCAGCTGCTTTGTGAAGTTTGGGGATATGACTACCCAGGGGATTCAAGAACTGTAGATGTTCATATAAAAAGAC
Organism: Clostridiales bacterium; assembly: GCA_012520205.1. Lineage (GTDB taxonomy): Bacteria > Bacillota > Clostridia > Clostridiales > Clostridiaceae > Clostridium. The sequence goes on along the minus strand of JAAYOT010000250.1, from coordinate 8,090 downwards.
TGAGAGAAAAAATAAAGGGCGGAACAAACTGGCAAATAGAGACAGTATGGGGAGTAGGTTATAAGTTCGAGGTGAAATAATGAAGAAAAGAAGTGTAATAAATAGATTTTTAATTGCATTTTCTTCTATTACCTTAGTAATATTATTGCTAATTGGATGTATTATATCAGCTTGGTTTAGCATAAGTTATTCTAATCAAAAAAAAGAACTTTTAAATAAACATTTAGAGCTAATTGAACCTTATATCGGAGAAATTTTCGATGATAATAGTGAATTTGCTTATAATAAATTAAAAAACTCCATGGAAATGCTGAGTATATCATTAAATATGGATTCAATGATACTAGACAGGCAGGGTTATGTATATGCTGTATCCAATGAAGAATTTAATTATTTAAAATATAATAAGCTGGAATTAGAGGGAGTTAATTTAGGAGAATTAACTTTAGAAGAAATAGTAGAAAGTGAATTTAAAAGCAAAGACAATGAAAAGAAAAAATCATATATAAGGGCATTAACAAATAATCAAGACTTGATAGGTTATGTATATATAGTAGAAGATAACAAACCGATAGCCTATATAGAAGATTTATATTATATGATTTGGGCCTTATTATCTATAGCCTTTATTTTAATAAGTCTAGTGAGTTTTTACATTGCTAAAAAGACTATTAGAACACCAATTAAGAAAATTAATAATGCTGCTCAAAAGATTTCAAAGGGAGAGGTACGCAAAAGAATATACATAGACTCTCAGGATGAAATAGGAGAACTGGCAGAGTCCTTTAACATTATGGCAGAGTCTATAGAAAGGTCTGACATTATAAGAAGGGATTTTATATCTAATGTATCCCATGAGCTTAGGTCGCCTATTACATCTATTAAGGGTTTTATAACTGGAATAATAGATGGAGTTATTCCAAAGGATAAGGAAAATTACTATTTAAATATTGTTAATGATGAGGTTTTAAGACTATCAAGATTAGTAACTGATCTCTTAGATATATCCTCTTTAGAATCAGGTAAATTTAATTTAAATATTGTAAGTTTAGATATTAATGAGATTATTACCTTATGTATTTTAAATTTAGAAAGAAAGATAAAAGAGAAAAATATTAATGTTGAAGTTTTATTTACCAATAGGCATGAATACTGTATTGCCGATAGAGATAGAATAATTCAAGTTGTTACAAATCTTCTTGAAAATGCTATAAAATATGGTGATAATGATGGGAAAATTAAAATAGAAACCTATCCAAAAGGAAACCTGGTTTATATTAGTGTATTTAATACTGGGCCTACTATAGACAAGGAACAGTTAAATAAAATATGGGAAAGATTTTATAAAGATGATAAATCAAGAACCAATAAAATAAGTACAGGATTAGGCCTTCCTATTGTTAGGTTAATTTTATCTCAACATAACCAAGATATATCTGTAGAAAACATTGATGATAAGGGTGTTAAGTTTACCTTTACTTTAGCAAGACAAAGCGAACAGTAAATAGTATTGGAGGAATTGCCTTGAAGAATGATTTTAATAAAGAAATAAAAGATGAAGATTATTGTACTTATGAAGAATTGCCTTCAATACAGTTTAAAATAAGAAGAATAAGAAGATTTGTTAATTTATTTACCAAGTTTTGTTTTTTTATTTCTTTAACCGGAATATCAACTATTATATTTACAGGGATTTCCATGAAGTCTAGATACAATGAAGTAATGAATCTAATTGAGGAAAAGATTCAAGGTGAAGATATGATTTTTGGATATTCAGAAATCATAAATAAGGTCAGTAACTCATTAGTTACTATTAGTGAAAAAGAAGAGAATTTAAAAGAAAATTCTTACTTCAAAAATAATTCCACAGGTATAATAATTGATAAATATGGCAAGATATTAACTAGTTATTCAAATATAAAAAACATAGAAAATATATATGTAAAACTTCCTATAAGTAATTCAGAACCGGTTATGGGTAAATTTATTATAGGAAATGAAGATTTGGATATTGCCATAATACAAGTTAATTTAAGTGAAGAATTAATTCCAGTAACTATTTCAAATTCTGAAGAGAACCTAACAGGAAAGAGAATTGCATTAATTAGTAATTCTGTAGGAGACGATTATATTGACAGTATAATTCCAGGAATAATAACTTCCACCAATAGAAGTGTAGGAATAAAAAATGATAAAATTCCTCTTTTAGAACTTAATGCAAATATCAATGAAATTAATTCAAGTGGAGCAATAGTTAATGCTAAGGGAGAACTTATTGGTGTTGCAAGTTATAAATTTACTAAAGATATAAATAGAGAGGGCTTGTATTATGGTTTAGGCTTAGATGTAGTTAAAGAAATAATTAATTCAGTTAATGAAATAAAGGATATGTTAGGGGTAATAGAAGGTGGGTTTGTTAATAATGGAAATAACTCCAACATATCAGGCTTTTATGTTGAAAGAATAGATCAAGGAAGTAATGCATATGATTCAGGTTTAAGGCCTACAGATATAATAGTTTCTATAGAAGGCTCTGAAATAAACAGTATAAGTGACCTATATAGAATATTAAACAGTAAAAAAAATAACAATAGTATAAAATGCGGCGTATTAAAAGGTGGAGAAATAAAAGAATTAGAAATAAAAATTAATAAATAATTTTTAAAATTGCAGCTTTTTTAAGGGTTGCAATTTTATTTTAGATACTTTTATTATTGTAAAAAACTAGTATAATAATAACTATGTTACTAATCTAAGGAGGAAAAAAATAATGTTTTTAATAGTGGGTCTAGGAAATCCAGGGAAGGAATATGATAATACTAGACATAATATTGGCTTTGAAACTATAGATTATATTTCAAATAAGTATAATATAGAAATAAATAGGAAAAAATTTAAAGGTGTCTGTGGAGAAGGACTTATAAATAATACAAAGGTGATATTATTAAAACCTTCTACCTATATGAATTTAAGTGGTGAAAGCGTTGCCGAAGCTGTAAAATTTTACAAGCTTAAAAAGGAAGAAGTAATAATAATTTATGATGATATTAGTTTAGAAGTTGGAAGACTAAGAATAAGAGAAAAGGGAAGTGCTGGTGGACATAACGGAATAAAAAGTATAATCAGCCATCTAGCTAGTGATGTATTCCCAAGAATTAAAATAGGGGTAGGACAACCCAAAGGGGGGCTTGTATCTCATGTTTTAGGAAAGTTTAATAAAGAGGAGATAGAAGTTCTTAAAGAGGTTGTAGAAGCTGCATCTGTTGGAGTAGAAACTATTATTAAAGATAGCGCAAAAGAAGCAATGAATAAGTTAAATGGATTTAAAGCATCAAATATAGAGTAATTAAGGACGGTGTAGATATGAGATTAAAGGGGGTATTAGAACCCTTAAATAGTGATAATAATTTCAATAAAATATTAGAAAGTATAAAAGGAAAACGATATCCAGTAAATATTAACGGAGCTTCAGAATCTGGCAAAAGTTATATTATTTATGGCATTTATGAAAAAATGGATTCATCCTTAATAATATTCACAAATAGTGATATGGAAGCCAAGAACATATACGAAGATTTAATATTCTATACAAATGATGTATATTACTTTCCTACTAAGGAAGTAGTTTTTTATAATGTAGATGCTATTTCTGGAGACTTAAGGTGGGCAAGGCTAAAAGTATTAAAGGAACTTTTAAATGATAAAAAGAAGATAATAGTAACCTCAATTGATTCTCTGAGTTCTCTTTATGCACCTAAAGATTTATTCCTACAATATAACTTTAAATTAAAGGTGGATGATGAGGTAGATTTTAAAGAACTTTCTATGAAGTTAGTAGAAAGTGGTTACGAAAGAGTTGAATCAGTAGAGGGAAAAGGTGAATTTTCTGTAAGGGGAGGAATACTAGATGTTTATCCTCCAATATCAACTTATCCTTATAGGGTAGAACTTTTTGGAGATACAATAGAGTCAATAAGAATATTTAACACAGAATCCCAAAGAAGTATAGAAAAAGTAGATGAAGTAGAAATTTTCCCAGCAAAAGAAATGATCTTAACTGAAGAAGCGGTAGTACAGGGAAGAAGAAATATTTTAGATGAATTAGATGAAGTGAGAGATAGATTAGGTTCAAGGGATGAAAAACTATTAAAGCTGGAAAGTATAGTAAGATCCAATATAGAATCTTTAAATGAATCATTAACCTTTGAAACTATAGATAGTTATTTGCCTTATTTTTATGATAAGCCGGATAGCTTCTTTAATTATGTTGAAAATTACTTATTTATTTTAGATGATGTGAAGAAAACTGAGGGAAAAATAGATAGTATATACTTTGAGTTTAAAGAAAACTATGAATCCTTTTTACTAAGGGGGGACATATTACCTTCCCAAAATAAGCTTTTAATTGATAAAGAGGAGCTAATTGCAAAACTTGAAGATAAAGAAGTAGTTACATTAGATGTTTTTGAAGGCAATAATAAAATACTAAAACCTATAGATAAATATTCTGTAAAACAAAAAACCTTAAGCAGCTATCAAGGGCAGTTAGATTACTTAATAGAAGATATTAATGAAAAAAAGAAAAGTGGATATAAAACCTTAATATTATCAGGAACAAGGGCTAGGGGAGAAAGGCTAGTAAAGACCTTAAGAGAAAGAGAAATAGAAAGCTCATATAAAGAAGATATTAAGGAAATACAATTTGGAGAAGTGGTAATTACCTTTGGGAATCTATTAAAGGGTTTTGAGTATCCAGATTTAAAATTATGTATAATATCTGATAAGGATGTTTTCGGAGAAGCAAAAAGAAAAATCCCTAGAAGGATCAAAAAACAAAAAGGTGTAGCTAAGATAAAAAGTTTCACCGATCTTAAGCTTGGAGATTATGTAGTACATGCAAATCATGGTGTTGGGGTATATAAGGGTATAAAACAAATAGAAGTTGATGGACATAAAAGAGATTACCTAGATATTGTTTATGATAAGGGAGATAAACTTTATGTTCCTGTAGATCAAATGGACTTAGTTCAAAAGTTTATAGGGGCTGAAGGAAAACAACCTAAAGTAAATAAGCTTGGAGGAAGCGAGTGGGTTAAGGCTAAAGCCAAGGTTAAAAAATCAATTAATGAAATAGCCCAAGATTTAGTAAAGCTATATGCAGCAAGATCTACTATCAAAGGATATAAGTTTAGTAAAGATACTGAATGGCAAAAGCAATTTGAAGATGAATTCCCTTATGAGGAAACTCCAGACCAATTAACTTCACTGGCAGAAATTAAAGCAGATATGGAATCAGATAAACCTATGGATAGGCTCCTTTGTGGAGATGTTGGTTATGGAAAAACTGAAGTTGCTATAAGAGCTGCATTTAAGGCAGTTATGGATGGAAAACAAGTAGCTTTCTTAGTTCCAACAACTATCTTAGCAGAACAACACTATAAAAATATGTTAAAAAGATTTTCTGATTTCCCAGTAAAGATTGATATGGTAAGTAGGTTTAGAAGTACTAAGGAGCAAAGGGCAACCCTTAAAGCTGTTAAGGAAGGTAATGTGGATATACTTATAGGAACTCATAGATTAGTTTCTAAAGATGTTGCTTTTAAGGATTTAGGACTTTTAATAATTGATGAAGAGCAAAGATTTGGAGTTTCACAAAAAGAAAAAATAAAAAGTCTTAAAAAGAATGTGGACGTTCTTACCTTAAGTGCAACACCTATTCCAAGAACTTTACATATGTCTTTAACAGGGGCTAGAGATATATCTGTAATAGAAACACCACCAGAAGAAAGATACCCTATTCAAACTTATGTTGTTGAGCAAAACGACCAACTTGTGCGTGATGCCATATTAAGGGAAGTAAATAGAGGTGGCCAAGTTTACTATGTTTACAACAGGGTAGAAACCATAGAGGAAATGGCAAAATATATTAGTGATTTAGTCCCAGAGTGTAAGGTCGGAATAATTCATGGGAAAATGACGGAAAAACAGCTTGAAAAAGAAATGATGGAATTTATGAGTAACAACTATGATATACTTGTTTGTACTACAATAATAGAAACAGGAATAGACATATCAAACGTTAATACCATGATAATTCATGATTCAGATAAAATGGGATTATCTCAGTTATATCAATTAAGAGGAAGAGTTGGTAGATCAAATAGAATAGCTTATGCCTACTTTATGTACACAAAAGATAAGATTTTAACAGAAGTTGCAGAGAAGAGGTTAAAGGCCTTAAGGGACTTTACAGAATTAGGATCAGGCTTCAAAATTGCTATGAGAGACCTTGAAATAAGAGGAGCAGGAAATATGATGGGATCAGCTCAGCATGGCCACATGGCAGCTATAGGCTATGATTTATATTGTAGAATGTTAGAAGATACAATTAAGGTTATTAAGGGAGAAATAGAAGAAGAACCAATTGAGACATCTGTTGAATTAAAAGTAAATGCCTATATTCCAGGAACTTATATAGAAGATGAAATGCAGAAAATAGAAGTTTATAAAAAGATAGCTGCTATAGAAAACCTAGATGACTATATGGATATAAAGGATGAGCTGGAAGATAGATATTCAGATATTCCAGAACCAGTATATAATTTAATGGATATAGCTTATATAAAGAGCAAGGCTAAGGTTCTTTCCATTGAAGAAATAAAAGAAAATGAAAAAGAAGTAAGATTTATATTCAAGGAAAATACTAAAAACTTAAATAAGGTTTATAAATACCTGCTAGAAAATTATAGAGATTCAATATTATTAAGCTTTGAAGAAAAGCCATACTTTGCAATAAAAATTACAGAAGTTAAAAAGGATAGTGTATTGGGACTCTATAAGAAAATTTTGGATGATTTAACAAAGGATATGTAAAATATTTTATATAAATTGAATAATTGTCACAGAATTGATATACTTTTTATGTATAATTTTTCTGAACCAAATTTAATGAGAAATGAGGGAACATCATTGATTAAAATTAAAAAAATTATAGCTGCAGGAGCTTTAAGTATATTTGCTTTTTCAGCAGTAGGATGTAACATGATAGCAAAGACACCAGAAGCTATAGCAAAGACAGTTGTAGCTAAAGTTGGAGATCTAACAGTAACTAAAGGGGAAGTAGAAAAAGTAGCAGCTCCAGTTTTAGAGCAATACTATGGTGAAGATTATGATTCTAACCCAGAGGCTGCTGAGGCAGTGAAAAATTTAAGATCTCAAGCCTTAAATTTATTAGTTGAACAAAAAATATTAGAATTAAAGGCTAAGGAATTAAGTCTTTTACCAACAGATGAAGAAGTTGCTGAAAAAGTAAATGAAGCCGTTGAAAATACGAAAGAAATGTTAGGTGGAGAAGAAAACTTTACTAGCGCTTTAGAAGAAGAGGGATTAACCTTAGAAGAATACACAGGAGATCTTACAGAAAACATAAGAATGCAATTGATATCTGAAAAGGTTACAGAAGATATGTTTAAGGATATAGCTGTAACAGATGAAGAAGCTGAAACTTATTATAAGGATAATCCAGATGCTCATAAGAGTGCTAAAATATCTCATATATTAGTTAGTGATGAAGCAAAAGCAAAAGAATTAAGAGAAAAAGCTGTAAATGGTGAAGATTTTGCTAAATTAGCAAAAGAAAATTCAGAGGATACTGGAACTAAAGAAAATGGAGGAAGCCTTGGAACAGTAACTTACGATTCAAAAGAATATGTAACTGAATTTATTGAAGCAGTAAAGACTCTTGGAGAAGGAGAAATATCAGAGCTTGTAAAAAGTACTTACGGCTACCATATAATAAAAGCTGAAGATGTAAAGGCTTATACTTTCGAGGAGAAAAAAGAAGAAATTAAGACTAAGTTAGAAAATGAAGAGAAAAACAGCACATATACAACTAATATGAAACAATGGAAAGAAGACTATAAAGTTAAAACATATGAAGAAAAACTATAATCAGTTTTCAGGTTTCGATTTTCAGTTTTCAGTTTAGGAAGATCTTCAGCTGTAGCTGAAAATCAGTAAAATTAAATAAAGAATTCAGTTTCGCTGAATTTTTAGAAGCTGCTAACGGGTAGTTAGCAGCTTCTTTGTTT
>JAAYOT010000249.1 GCA_012520205.1 Clostridiales bacterium | reverse complement strand
TGGATTATAAAACAAAGAGCTAAGGCGGAATTAGCAGGTCATATTGCTAATGGAAAATGGTAAAGGAGGCTTTCAATGGAAGAGAAAAAAATTACTAATGGTCCAATAACGGTGGATCTTGAAGAGGAAAAAAATATGCCTGGTGTACATGTGGCAAAACTGCCAAAAACAGGAAATCCTCCATATTGTGATGGATCCCATAATGAGAAATAGTTATATAAGAAGAAGGAGCTGTCGTAGACAGCTCCTTCAATTTACAATATAATAGTTATTTAGAATTAAAAAAATTTAGGAAGTGTGTAATTATGGAGGTATTTGTTTCAGATTTAGATGGGACTTTATTAAATAAAAATAAAGAGATATCAGATTATTCAAAAAGAGAGTTAAATAAACTTATAGAAAAGGGAATCAATTTTACTGTTGCTACAGCAAGAACACCAGCTACTGTTGTAGATATTTTAGATGGAATTAATATTAAAATCCCTGTTATTTTAATGAATGGAGTATTAATATATGATATATCTAAACAAGAATATATAAAGGTTAATAAATTAGAAAGACCTGTAGTAAATAAGGTTTTAGATATATTAAAAAATCATAATAAAAGTTGTTTTTTATATGGTATAAAAGATAATCACATTTCTGTTTATCATAAAGAATTTGTAAATAATCCCGAAGAAGATTTTTATAATGAAAGATGTGAGAAAAAGCTAAAGACCTTTGTAAAAGTAGAAGATTATTATGCTGTATTAGAAAATATAGAAGTCATAAATTTTGTATTATTTGATGATTATGAAAAGATAAAAGCTATATATGATGAGTTAAAATTAATAGAGGGACTGTATGTAGACTACTATAAAGATATATATGGAGATGGTTACTACCTTGATGCCTATAGCAGTGAAGCTTCTAAGGCCAATGGAATAAAGGAATTAAGCAAGTATGTTAATAGTGATAAGCTTATAACCTTTGGAGATAATGTAAATGACATACCAATGTTTAAAATATCAGATGAATGTTATTCAGTTGAAAATGGAGCTGATGCATTAAAAAATATAGCTACAAAAGTAATAGAAAGCAATGAAAAGGATGGGGTAGTTAAATTTATTAGTAAATATGCCTTATAATATTCTTCTAGACCAAGCTGAATAATTTCCTAAAAAGTAGAAAAAAGTAGAAGTTTATTGTATAATAAATTTATATTTAGCAATCTTTGGAGGGATTATGATAGGGTTTAGAAAAAAACAAAAAAATAAGTCTGAATTAAAAGTAGAAAATATAAATAAAGATGTATTATTAATGGTCATAGATGATTTATTAAATAATAAGTTAACTTATATTAGTGAAGAAGAAGTAGGCTCAAAGGAAGTTTCAGGTAAGTGGAATAAGCTTTTAGATAAAATAAAGGCAGAAAAAACAGATAACTTACTTAACTTGGATTCTATATTGTCAGAAATGACAAGAATGGATTCCTTAAGAGACATAATAAAGAGTACAAGCACTCAAACAGATCAAGTAAGTAATTTTAGAAATAGTATTAAAGAAATGACAGCTGCTAGTGAAGAAGTATCAAGTATGTCTCAAAATGTTGCCAATCATACACAAGATATTAGTGTAATTACAGAAACTGGCGTAGAAAAAATAGAAAAATCCATGGATTTTATGGTTGGATATTTTGAAATAGCTAAGAATATAAATGAAAAAATGGATGAAGTAAGAGAAAAAACACAGTCTATAAACCAAGTTATAGGGCTGTTAAAGGGAATTGCAGATCAAACAAACTTATTAGCACTAAATGCTGCCATTGAAGCTGCAAGGGCTGGTGAAAATGGCAAGGGGTTTGCAATAGTTGCAGATGAGGTAAGAAAACTTGCTGAAGATACAAGAGTTTCCTTAGAAAATGTAATGAAGGATATTGAAGATTTAAATGAAGCAATAGATAATTCTTCTAATCAAATTGAAGAATCTATTAATGAATTAGACACTGGAAAAAGAATTATTAATGAAACTTTAACCCAAATTCATGAGATATCTAATTCTATTAATGGAATAGATGAAACTGTAAGTCAAGTTGCTGCAAGTATGGAAGAACAGCATGCAATTACAGAAATTCTTACTAGTGGAATTCAAGAAATAGCTCAAGAATCAGACTTTATTGAAGATAAGGGAAAATATCTTGGTGAATACGTTAATAATACAAGTAAGCATGTACATAGTATTAGAAGAGAGTTTTTAAATAATAAGGAATTTTTAGATGATAGGACAATGATGGAAGTTTATAAGACAGACCATTTAGTTTGGAAATGGAGAGTTTATAATACTTTATTAGGCTATGAAAGATTAGAGCCAGAACAATTAGCCAATTACAAGACCTGCCGCCTAGGAAGATGGTATTACGGCGATGAAGGTAAAAAATATAGTAGTTTAAAAGAATTTAAGGATATGGAAGAATACCATCAAAAGGTACATGAAACAGCTAGCGAAGCTATTTCTGCTTTTTATGAAGGTGATATAGAAAGGGCAGATATGAACCTAGAGAGTATGGATCATTATTTACAGAAAATGTTTGATTACATAGATAAAATTAAGAAAATTATATAGGAATGAAAGGTCATTAAAATGGCCTTTCATTTTTTTTTACTAAGAAATATCTCATCAATGATAATAAAATTAATATAATGATAATATTAATAAGTTTTTGGAGTGAAAAAATGACTAGTTTAATACTTTATTCAGCAGCCATTATATTATATTTATTATCATATAAAAAAGATAAAAATAAAACTAAAAAGGCATTTATAAAAGGAGTAAAATCATTAGAAAGTATTCTGCCCCAATTTTTAGGAATAATTATTTCTGTTGGTATAATTCTTGCACTATTAAATCCTGAAACAATAACAAAGATATTAGGAAGCAGTTCAGGATTTTTTGGAGTAATTCTATCTGCATTTTTAGGAAGTGTTGTTATGATGCCTACCTTTGTGGCCTTTTCTACAGGGAATATGCTTTTAAATAATGGAGCAGGGATGGCACAGGTTGCAGCCCTTGTATCAACCTTAACTTTAATTGGTTTAATGACTATGCCTTTAGAATCAAAGTATATAGGAAAAAGAGGAACAATTTATAGAAATATAATAGCCTTTATTTTTTCAATTATAGTAGGATTTTTTGTAGAAAAGGTGGTGATAATGCTATGATTAAATCTCTATTAAAAAAATATTCATTTTTTCTAATAATGCTTTTACTATTAATAGGAATAATATTTTTAAACAAAGATTTAGGAATAAAATCCCTTGCTATTACTTTTTCAAGTATTAAACAAATGATTTCAATAGTACCACCTGTAATGCTTCTTCTTGGCCTTATGGATGTATGGATTCCAAGGGAAACTATGATGAAATATATGGGAGATAATTCTGGGATAAGAGGAATTATCCTTGCCATACTTATGGGCTCTTTTGCAGCAGGACCTATGTATGCAGCCTTTCCTTTTACAAAGGTTCTTCTTAAAAAAGGTGTTAAATTTAGTAATATAATTATATTTATGAATGCCTGGTGTGTAATAAAAATATCCACTTTAATGTTTGAATTTGGAGCCCTTGGTTACAAATTTACCTTAGCAAGATTTTTAATAGACCTTCCAGGAGTGATAATAATGGGTTTTTTAGTTGAAGCATTGATGCCGAAGAAGGAGTTAGAGAGGCTTTATGAGAAAGAGAAGGTTTAGTTTTTAATTTTTAGGATTAATTCAGTGCTGAGGGAAGTTAGTGTGGAGGGAAGTCAGTGTGGAGGGAAGTCAGTGTGGAGTGTGGAGTGTGGAGTTTGGAGTGTAAAACAGTTTTCAGTTTTCAGTTTTCAGATTTCAGTTTACAGTTTACAGTTTTAGCCTGTAGTTTACAGTTTAAATTGGACAAGCAGTATTTAGGCCTTAATTTACTTTGATACTCAAAGTATAGTATAATGTATTATTATAAGAATAGGAAGTGAAAGTAAAGATGGAATTAAAGGCTTATTTGCATAAGGTACAGTATTATGAAACAGATCAGATGCAGGTGGTTCATCACTCTAATTATATAAGATGGTTTGAGGAAGCTAGAGTTGATTTTATGGAGCAAATGGGTAAGGGCTATGATAAGGTAGAGGAAGATGGAATTATAAGCCCAGTTGTTTCAATCAATTGTAATTATAAAACAATGACAAGGTTTGGGGAGTCTGTTTATATAATTACAAAAATTGAAGACTTTACAGGAGTTAAATTTACTATAAGCTATAAGGTAGTTGATGCAGTAACAAAAGAAGTAAGAGCCACAGGAGAAAGCAAACATTGCTTCATTAATAAAGAAGGAAAAATAGTATCTCTTAAAAGAGTTGATAAAGAATACTATGAGTTATTTAGCAGCTTTGTTGGAGTGGAAAGCGTAATTAAGTAGGGGAAGTCAAAACTGATTTCCCCTATTAATTTTTATTAATTCTAAATTTATTTATGGTATAATATTCTAGATAAAAATTTAGGAGGGCTATTTATGACAGAAAAATTATTAGGAAAACAAAGGGTAGAGGTACCCTACAGAAATGATATTGTTGGAAGTTTTCTTCGACCAGAGGAATTGAAGAAGGCTAGAAAACAATATGAAAATGGGGAAATTTCAAGGGAGGCTCTTAAAGCTGTTGAAGATAAGGCAATAAGAGACCTTGTAAAAAAAGAAAAGGCAGCAGGCTTAAAATCTGTAACAGATGGGGAGTTCAGAAGAAGCTGGTGGCATTTAGATTTTATGTGGGGAATTTATGGAGTTGAATATAAAAAGGTAGATAGGGGTTACTTATTTAAAGGAGAAGAAACAAGGGCAGAAACTGCAGGACTTTATGGAAAAGTAAAGTTTACTGGTACACATCCATTTCTTGAACATTACAAGTTTTTAAAGGAAGTGGCAGATGAAGAGGGAGTAGAAGCAAGACAAACTATTCCGGCACCAGCACAATTATTACTAGAACTGCAAAGGCCAGAAAATATAGCTGATGTAAAATTTATATATGAAGATCAAGAAGATTTAATAAATGATATAGCAAAGACTTACAATCAAATAATTAAGGCTTTTTATGATTTGGGTTGTAGAAACATTCAGCTAGATGATTGTACATGGGGAACTTTCTGCGATAAAAGTTTAATAAAACTTCTTGGATACACTGAGGAGCAAGTGAATGAAACTTTAAACCTATTTGTTAGGTTAAATAACTTGGCTATTAAGGATCTGCCAAGGGATTTAAGAATTACTACTCACGTTTGTAGGGGAAATTACCATTCAACTTATGCTTCAGAAGGACCTTACGATCCAGTAGCAGAAATTTTATTTGCTAAGGAAAATGTTGATGCCTTTTACTTAGAATATGATGATGAAAGATCAGGCGGTTTTGAACCTTTAAAATATATTCCAAGAGATAAGCAGGTTGTATTAGGACTTGTATCATCCAAAATAGGAAAGCTTGAAAAGAAGGAAAATATAATAAGAAGAATAAAAGAAGCAAGTGAATACTTAGATATAGACCAAATATGTTTAAGTCCTCAATGTGGCTTTGCATCTACAGAAGAGGGAAACATATTAACCGAAGAAGAACAATGGAAGAAAATTAAATTTATAAAAGAAATAGCAGAGGAAATTTGGGCATAAGCTGCATGCAGCTTATGCAGTTCACAGTGCACAGTGCAAAGTGCACAGTTGAGGAAATAATTCAGCAGAGCTGAATTATAAAATATGTTTAAGAGGACTATCGCAGCTAATATCTTAATGATATTGCTGTAGATAGCTCTTTTTTTGTAGAATTTCAAATTAATATTTAAAACTATTTACAATGGTTTTTCTCCCAATTGGGCCTCAACCCATTAAAAATCTTTTTCGAGGAGATAGCATTATGGAAAAGGTTTCTTTAAATGCAGTTGCAGCAAGGGATATAATAAGTTTAGGGATAAAGACAAAGGGGAAAATTAATAAAGATTTTGAAATATATAAATCACAGAAAGAAGAAAAAGTAATTTCCTTAGGTTCTGAAGGTAATGTTGTAAGGAGTTTACAACGCTTATTAAACTCTATGGAAGGAATTAATATTCAGGAAGATGGCAGGTTTGGGGTGGAAACCTATAAAGCAGTAATTAAATTTCAAGATGAAAAGGGCTTAATAAGAGATGGTTTTGTTAATAGAAAGACAGCTGTTGCTATTATCGATAGTGTAAGGAAGAAAAATAATGTTTTAAAAGTTCAACAAAGGTTAAGGGAACTTGGCTATATGGATAAAAAATATGAAACAGGATTAATGGATAGTGTGACAAGGGTTTCTATAAAACTATTTGAGGCAAGAAAATGGTTAGAATCTAACGGTATGATAGATACTGCTAGAACAAGGCCAAGATATATAAATGCTACCAATGGATCTAAATTTCAGTTAGAAGAAAGATCTTTAAATACAGAATATTTAGTAGTTGTAAAAAAAATCAGAAAAAAGAGTTTACTATTTTACAGTGTTCCTTCTAATGAGGAAGAATTATCAGAAGGATCTGTTCGTCTTTCCTTAGAGGATGCTAAATATATTCACTATAATATTCCAGCAAGAACTAAGATAAAAATTCTTAATTAAGATTTTCAATAAAAATATATTATGAAAAGAAGTTCGAATAAGGACTTCTTTTTTCTTTTGGAGTAAGTCTTTATTAAGGTGTAAGTGAAAAAATTTCAATTTATGAAAAGTTCAATTAGTGAAGGATTTTGTGGTAAAATACTTATAACAGCTTGTACCTAAAATAAAACAAATTATTAAATAAATCATTTGTTTTATTAATTTATAAAAATAAGTTTTTTTTATGAAAATGTTTTAAAATGTACCTATAAGAACTTATAGGAGGTTTATAGGAATGAGTAAAATAGAAATTAATGCAGCTCAAATGAAATTTATAAGAGAATTCTTTGATAATTATGAGGATGAGAAAGTCAAATTTAAAGTTATAGATACAAGTAACAGAATAAAGACAACTTATGAAGTTGAAACAGATCTTTCTGATAGTGAGTTAGAAAAATATGTTAAGAAGATTTTTAAGGAAAAATCAAAATACGGAAGTTCTCTTTACTATACTGTAAAGCTTGTTAAATAGAATAATTAAATAAACTAACTTATTTTTATAATTGGAGGAGTAGAAATGAAATTTGCAAAGGATTTTTTATTTGGAGCAGCAACGGCATCCTTAACATTTCCACTAACAATGGCAGGATCATTAATGGTATTGATTAATAACGTTTTATTAGATCCTAATGGTTTTAT
>JAAYOT010000248.1 GCA_012520205.1 Clostridiales bacterium | reverse complement strand
CAAAATGCACAATTGTGGTTGATTTTCAGGTGAGCTGAAAATCTTGAATAAATAAAAAAGCCATACAGCAAATTTATTTGTGTATGGCTTTTTGATGCCTATTATTTTATAAAAACTCCTTAGGGAGTTTTGTCCTAAACTGAAAACCGAAAATTGAAAACTGTAATTAGCTTTCTTTGTTCATAAATAAAATTATTTTTCTTGATAAGGCCCTTGGCATAAATTTATTTAAATATACCATTAGCTTATTTTTGAAACCTGGTATTATTATTGTTTTTCCCTTATTAAAATCCCTAAAGGCAATCCTTGCTACCTCTTTAGGTGACATTAGGTTTTTCTCTGCTATTTTGTTCTTTTTTATTCCTGCTTTATCCTGGAATTCTGTATTTACTGCTCCAGGACATAAACAGCTTACTTTAATTCCTTTATCCTTCACTTCTTCATAAAGTGCTTCTGTAAAACTTAGAACATAAGCCTTAGATGCATAATAAACTCCCATCTTTGGACCTGCGCAAAAGGCAGCTGTAGAAGCAACATTTAATATTGCCCCTTCTCCATTTTCCATCATTGAAGGTAAAAATAATTTAGTCAGTTCTGTTAAAGACTTAATATTAATATCTATAAGCTTCCTTTCTTCTTCTAGTTCTATTTCTGCTATATAACCAAAGGATCCAATCCCTGCATTATTTATTAAAATATCCACAGTCAAATTTTTTCTATCCACATAATTTTTTATTTTCTCACAGGAATTATCCACAGATAAATCTAAAGCCAATGTATGAATATTAACATTATATAATAAGTTAAGCTTATATTTACATTTATTTAATTTAGATTCATTTCTTGCAATTAAAATTAAGTTATATCCCTCATTAGCATATAATTTTGATAATTCATATCCAATTCCAGCAGTAGCACCTGTTATTAATACACAACTTCTGCCATCGTGCTTTCCCATACTATATTGTCCTCCATAAGATTTACTAAATATCTAAATTTATAAGTTTATTTAAATATAACATATACTTTATATAAATACTAACTGCATAATTATTATATAACAATATTTTAATGTGAAAAAAAGAGAAAGCTATAATTTGAGCTTTCTCTTTTCTTTATTAAATAAAAGTTCTTAACTTAATGTTTGGATAAATGAGTTTAATAAGAATAATAAACTTACGATATACATTATTGGGTGAACTTTGTTTGCTTCCTTTTTAACTATTTTAACTATGCAATAACCTATGAATCCAGCTGCAATACCATTTGTTATACTAAAGGTAAATGCCATAAACGTTACTATAAGGAATGCTGGAACAGCTATATCAAATTCACTCCATTCAATATTCTTAAATGAATCCATCATTAACACTCCAACTACTATTAAAGCTGGTGCTGTTGCTGCCCCTGGAACTATACCCATAATTGGAGCTAAGAATAAAGATAGTAAGAATAATACCGCTACTGTTACAGATGTTAATCCAGTTCTTCCTCCTTGGCCTATACCAGCAGCACTTTCTACATAAGTTGTTGTATTACTAGTTCCTAATAATGCACCTGTTGAAGTTGCTATTGCATCTGCAAATAATGCCTTATCAAGTCTTGATTTAGAACCTTTTCCTTCATTAAATAACTTTTCATCATCTTCATTAAAGATTCCTGCTTTCCTTCCAGTTCCTAAGAATGTTCCTATTGTATCAAACGTATCAGATAATGAGAATGAGAATATTGTTGTAAGAACTAAGAATATCTTAGATGGATCATTAAATAATCCCGCAATATCTAATTTAAAGAATGTAGGTGCTAAACTTGGAACACCAAAATCCATAGTAGAGAAATCTGGCACTTGAGTAACACCATTAAAAATACCTATTATTGTTGTTGCAATTATTCCAATTAAAATTGCTCCCTTAACATTTAATAACATTAATACGATTGTTATTATTAAACCTATTAATGACAACAATGCTACTGGGTCCTTAAAGTTAGTAAGAGCTGGTACTGCATCGAAATATAATACGCCTTCAACAATAGCATTACCTGGCTCAACTGTGAAGTTAATAAAACGACCTAATTTTAGTCCTAAATAAGATATAAATAAACCTATACCTCCAGATATAGCATATTGAAGTGGTAGTGGAATAGCTTGTATTATCATTTTTCTTAATTTAGTAGTAGTTATAATTATGTTTATAAGTCCGCATATAAAAACCATAGCTAAAGCTTGTTCCCAAGTAAAGCCTAACCCTAATACTACTGTAAATGTAAATAATGCATTTAATCCCATTCCTGGTGCCTGTGCAAAAGGAACATTAGCAAATAACCCCATAACTAAAGTACCTATAGCTGAAGCAAGAATTGTAGCTACAAAAACTGCTCCCTTATCCATTCCCGTTAGAGCTAACATTGATGGATTTACAAATAATATATATGCCATAGTTAAGAAAGTAGTTAACCCTGCTGCCAACTCAGTTTTCACATTAGTCCCATTTTCCTTAAGCTTAAAAAACTTATCCATAATTGCCTCCTCGTATTACCGAATATTTCAATAACATAGTATCATTATATTCGTATTTTTGCAATAGTAATTTCCACATTTTATTGGTTTTTCACATAATAACCAGGTATTTTCCAGTTAAACGTATTCATTCTTCACCTAAAACACGAACATTACACCTTTTAAACTTACATTTTAATTCGCCTTATGCAATTCCTTATTTTATAAGTTTATTATTCCTCATATATTCAACTACTATACTTCTTTTAAACAATTGAAAATGTAGAATAAAAATTCAGAATAAAAAAAGAAGATTGCAAACAACCTTCTTTTTAATACAGCTTCTTATTTTAAATAATGCATTTTTATGTGCTCTATTCCAGCTTCCTCATATATATCTGATACAGCCTTAAAACCTACTGACTCATATAAATTCCTTACGTAAAGCTGTGCAGATAATTTAATTTCACTTTCTTCTAGTTCATAAATAATAAAATCTATGGCTTTCTTTATCATTTCCTTAGCAAGACCATACCTTCTATATTCCCTTAAAACAAGAACTCTGCCAATGGAAGGAACTTCATAACACATTCCTGCCTTCAGTATCCTACAATATCCTGCTATTTTATCTTTATAGTACACCATCAAGTGGTAACATTCCTTATCCTTATCATCAAAATCATTTTCAGATGTTATTTTTTGCTCACATGCAAAAACTTCATATCTAGCTTTGTTTATTTCATAAAGTTCATCTAAGGACAGGTCATAAAACCCCTTGATTTTATATGTTGTTAATTCTCTATCTATTGTTATTTTAATCACTCTTTCTTATCTAATTTGTCCATTACCGCAAATTATATATTTTATTGTTGTAAGCTCCTTAAGTCCCATAGGGCCTCTTGCATGAAGCTTTTGAGTACTTATTCCAATTTCTGCTCCAAAGCCAAACTCACCACCATCGGTAAATCTTGTTGAAGCATTAACATATACTGCAGCTGCATTTACCTTATTTAAAAACTTTTGGGAGTTTTTATAACTTTCAGTAATTATTGCTTCTGAATGTCCAGAACCATATTTATTAATATGATTTATTGCTTCATCTACATCTTTTACTATTTTAGCACCTATTACATAATCTAAATATTCCCTGCCCCAATCTTCTTCTGTAGCAGCCTTTACGTCTTTAATAATATTTATTACCTTTTCATCCCCCCTGATTTCAACGGATTTTTCTCTAAGGCCTTTAACTATTACAGGTAAGAACTCCCCAGCAATCTTTTCGTTAATAAGTATTTTTTCTGCTGCATTACAAACACCTGGTCTAGAAGTCTTAGCATTAATTATTATATCTTTAGCCATTTCGAAATCAGAATTTTCATCAACATAAATATGGCAATTTCCTACTCCTGTTTCTATAACAGGAACTGTAGCATTTTTTACAACAGCCTGAATTAAGCCTGCTCCTCCTCTTGGGATAAGAACATCTATATATTCATTTAGCTTCATCATTTCATTTGTAGCTTCTCTTGATGTATCTTCTATAAGTTGAATTGAAAATTCAGGCAATCCAGCTTCCTTAACTGCTTCTATAAGAACGTTTACTATTGCCTTATTTGAATTTATAGCATCACTTCCACCCTTTAAAATAACAGCATTTCCTGTTTTTAAACATAAGGCTGCTGCATCAGATGTTACATTTGGCCTAGCCTCATATATTATGCCTATAACTCCCATTGGTACTCTTTGTTTTCCAATTTGAAGACCATTTGGTCTCTTCCACATTTCTAGTACTTCTCCAACAGGGTCATCTAGAGCTGCTATTTCTCTTAAGCCTTGAGCCATCCCCTCTATTCTTTCATCATTTAAGTATAACCTATCAATAAGCGAAGCTGGCGTACCCTTTTCCTTTGCTCTTTCAATATCCTTTTGGTTTTCTTTTATTATTTCTTCTTTATTTTTAAGTAATGCTAATGCCATAAGTTCTAAAGCCTTATTTTTTTCTGATGTTGACACAACCCCAAGGTCATAAGAAGCTTCTTTTGCTCTTTTACCTAATTCTTTTACAGTTTTCATAGCCCTCTTCTCCTTTTTATATATTATTTTTGCTTATTATTTGAAATAAATAAAGTTCCTACTTCTTCTCCATTTAAAATATTTAATAATATTTCTGGATTCTCCCCATTTGCTAAAACCATATCAACTCCAGCTTCTGTTGCAGCTTTAGCTGCTGAAAGCTTAGTTATCATTCCTCCAGTTCCAAGGCTGCTTCCTGCACCACCACAGCAAGATTCTAGTTCTTCTGTTATTTCTGTTATTTCTCTAATTAATTTTGAATTTTCATTTTTTCTTGGATCGGAATCGTAGAACCCATCTATATCT
Organism: Clostridiales bacterium; assembly: GCA_012520205.1. Lineage (GTDB taxonomy): Bacteria > Bacillota > Clostridia > Clostridiales > Clostridiaceae > Clostridium. The sequence continues at coordinate 4,369 of JAAYOT010000248.1, read as the reverse complement.
GATAATATTATTAAAATATCTGCCTTAACTAGTTTTGATACTATTGCAGATAAATTATCATTATCACCAAACCTAACAATGTTTTCTATTTCATCAATGGCTACTGTATCATTTTCATTTACTATTGGAATTATTCCATTCTCCATTAGGGTTTCAAAGGTATTGCAAACATTATTTCTAACATGATCATCTTCTACAACATCTCTAGTTAATAAAACTTGCCCTACTACATGACTGTATTCTCCAAAAAACTTACTATATATATGCATAAGTTCACATTGACCAACTGCTGCAACAGCCTGCTTTTCCCTTATAGTCTTTGGCTTCTCCTTTAACTTAAGCTTTGATACACCAACTCCAATAGCACCAGAAGTTACAAGAATAACTTCCTTTCCTGAATTCATAATATCCGAAAGTATTCTTGCCAGCTTTTCTATTCTAGATAAATTTATATTTCCATTACTATAAGTTAGAGTAGATGTTCCAACCTTTACCACTATTCTATTATAATCTTTTATTTTATCTCTGTTATTCATTTTTATTCTCCCCAAGTTATGTATATTTTTATTTCCTTTTAATTTTTATAACTATTATAATATATTGTTTTATAGAGAAATAGTCTTATTTAAAAAATACTAGAAATTTCTTTCTAAATTTTATTAAAATACTCGTCTATTAGTTTTTCCCCCATCTTTCTATACATATTGCTAATATTTATAAAAGAAACTAATAGTAAGAAATTCTTTTCAAATTCATTAATTTTAATTTCGTTGTTATTAGAACTTAGCTCTTCAATATTTCTTCCAATATTTTTTATAGAACCTTCTACTTCCTTAATGGCCCTTTCATTTTGACTTAAGCATAATTTATATAATTCTCTTAAGGGATAGCCCTCATTGTTTTCTATAGAACTTACAATATTATTTAATGCACTTTTAATATCACTAATTGACAATGCCCCTTTTAAATTATATATAAGGCTCATTAAAATTAAATGTTCCTTAGTATACTTTTTATTTTTAACAGCCATTAGTAACTTTCCCTTAGCATAATTATTTATCATGGTTTTAGTTAATGCTTTATCATCTTCATTTCTCTTACTGTCTTTAAACTTATTATCAAATAACTGGATTACCTGGTCCATATATAAATCAAGTTCAGGTAACTCCTCTAAGGATATTTGCTTATCTAAATTTAAACTATTAAATAACTCCATTAATTCTTTTACTTCCATATCTTCCCCCATGTAGTTATTAAAACTACTTATTGTAATTTATATATTTAAATATACTCGAATCATTAAGATATTTCAAGATAAGTGAATAAAAATAAGAAAATTAAGTCATTATTAACTTATAGCAGCTTTGACATTTGCGAATACAATAGTTAATATAACTGTAATAACACATAGTTTTAAAAACTATGTATCGAGAGGTGAATGTATTATGTCTAAATCAATGACAAAATTAAGAGAACCAATAAATTGCTTAACCCATGGAATAGGGTTTGTCTTATCACTTATTGCTTTAATTCTAATGACCACTAAAGGAATACTTAGCGGACTAAATGGAAAGGGAATTTCTGCCCTGATAATATTTGGGGTAAGTCTTTGTTTATTATATTTAACATCTTCAACCTATCATGGTGTAAAGTGCAAGGAAAGTATAATTTTAAACTTAAGAAAGCTAGATCATTCAATGATTTTTGTATTAATTTCAGGCTCCTATGCTCCTTATTGTTTAATAGCATTAGATGGATTCAACGGAACATTATTTTTTATAATAATTTCATCCTTAGGAATTTTAGGAATACTATTTAAACTGCTTTGGTTTAATTGTCCAAGATGGCTGCAAACTTCCCTTTATATAGCCTTAGGCTGGGCTGCTGCCTTTTTAATTAAGCCCCTATCAAGTGCCATACCATCTGCAAGCTTACTATTCCTAATCATAGGAGGGGTTTTATATACAATCGGTGGAGTAATTTATGCATTAAAACCTAAAAAGTTAAGCCTTGGAGCTTTTAAATACCATGAAATATTCCACATATTTATAATGTTGGGAAGCCTTTGTCACTTTATATCTGTATTCTTTTATGTAATATAAAAATGTATAAATATAAAGGCGAAGATAAATAGAAATGCTAGCTATATCCTTATTTCGCATATTCTATTTATCTTCGCCTAGTTATATTCATCACTTATACTATTAATTCAATTATCCCTTGGAAAGTACTTTATACTTTTTACCCTTATCTAACTAATTGTTTTCTGTTTTTATTACTTATGCCCTACAACATGCAACCTGTTACTTGACCGTCTATTTTTCCTTTATTACCATCCTCCTAACTGCTAAATATCCTACCCCCGTGTATGCTATAAATAAAACTATAAATGTTATTATCGGCGGGTAAACATTATTAGGATTTATTCCAAGAATATATTCCATTGATCTTCCTATTTTTATTACTTGATTAGGATAATTATAAATATATATATTTAGTATTATAAATAAGATTACAGGTGAAGTTGAAACTACTACCTTCATTATTTTATTACATCTATAATAAATCATAGTTATTACAAAACCTAAGGCAAATAACATTAAACATAAACTCATATGAAATAAAAAGGTATTAAAAAGTACACCTATACTATTACTTTGAATCCAGCTACTTGGATATATCTTATCAGCTGGAATGCTGGTAATCTCCATAATGGTTCCATCATTAATATAATCAGTAAATCCCATATCATACATAGTTGGATTCTTAATAAAGATATTGCATATTCTATTTAAAATTAAATCAATAAAAGACATTCCTGCAGATATTTGTATCATCGATAAAATTGTTCCTAGGAAATAAGTTTTTCTTGATATATTATTACTCTTTGTAAAATAAAAGTTTTCCTTAAACATGCTAAATCCCGACGCAAATAAGAATATTACGGTGGAAAATTCTGTACCCGATAATGTTATACGCGCATTTGTAGTCTTAGAAAGAAGGACTAGCAATAAAAAAAGGGAAATAATTATGGAGTAATATATAGCTATTGATTTTTTCATACTGTTAATACAATACTTAACTACACTTTTCACTTTCATTATCTAACCTCCTCCTTACCAGTTAAATATATGAATAACTTTTGCAGTTCAACCTTAGAAACTTCTAAGTTCAACCTTTCAATATTATTCTTATCTTCTTCACTTAATTTGCTAGCTATTGTTGCTGCTTTGAATCCAGCAATAGAATCAATATTAATGCACTTTTTCCCTAATATATACTCTTCAACATTTTCTGAAGGTCCTGACACTGTGTATGCTTCATCTAGGAGACTCTCCACTTCCTTATCGCTAAGAACCTCTCCGTCCTTTATTATAATTACTTTTTCTAAAACATCTGAGATTTCTTCTATTATATGGGTTGAAACTATAATTGTCTTTGGCTCTTCTATATAATTAGAAACTACTTCCTTATAAAATAAATCCCTATGATTTGCATCTAAGCCTAAAACAGGCTCATCAAAAATTAATATTTCTGCTCCAGAAGAAAGGGTAATAATTATTTTACATATAGATGAGTATCCCGTTGAAAGAGCCTTAAATTTCTTATTTATATTAAGCCCAAACTTCTTACAAAGTTTTAATGCATAATCCATATTGAAATTTTCATAAAATTCCTTACTCCATTTAAACAATTCCTTTACCTTCATGTTTTGTGGGTATAAGCTTTGTTCCGTCATAAAATATATTTTTCCTGTTGCATTATCATTTTCTATAACAGTTTCCCCATCAATAGTAATAGATCCCTCAGTTGGGAATATCCTATTAGTTATAAGATTTAATAATGTAGTCTTTCCAGCACCATTTCTTCCTAGTAAACCATAAATTTTATTTTCTTCTATTATTAAATTTACATTTCTTAAAACTGAATTTTTACCATAGCTTTTTGATAAATTAGATATTTCTATTAAGCCCATGCCTATTCCCCCTTTGTATCATATTTATAATATCTTCAGTGGATATACCTAACTTCTTAGCCTCTTCAATTAATGCAACTACATAGTTTTTATAAAAACTATCTTTTCTCTTTTGTATTAGAATTTCTTTACTTCCTTTTGAAACAAACATTCCAACACCTCTTCTTTTATAGATTATTCCTTCATCTACTAATAAATTGAACCCTTTTGCAACTGTAGCAGGGTTAATTTTAAATTTTACTGATATTTCTGTAGTAGATGGTATTGCTTCATCTTCCTTGAAAATTCCCTTTAAAATACCATCTTCAATAGACTGTGCTATCTGAATATATATTGGTATTTCATTTTTAAAATCTAAGTTCATGTTAGACCTCCCTTATAGATTCCTATACT
>JAAYOT010000247.1 GCA_012520205.1 Clostridiales bacterium | reverse complement strand
TTAATTATACAGTTAAAAACAGATGGTTTTCTTTATAAAAGCATAATAAAATATATATCCAAATGATGATAAAATTACATTAAATAAATTTTCTGGTTTAGAAAGTATAGGAGGATGTATGAAGTAATATAAAAGAATTTAAAAACTTATTGACAAAAAGGAAATTATTTGATATTATAACAATGTACTTAATAACGAATTGTTAGCAAGTGCTAAAAATAATAAAAACATATTGATAAGGAAAGAAATTATTTTTTAAACACACTTAATCACAAAATGTTAATAACAACTAAAAATATGATATATTAATATGAAGTAAAGCAATACAGTGGAGGTGTAAGTAAGTGATCAAAAAAGAAGTATTAAACAAAAATGGATTAACAGAAAAGGAATTCTTGCTTGAATACAAACCTGGAAATTATGAAAGACCATCTGTAACAGTAGATATGCTTTTATTTACAGTGGTAGAAAAAGAAGTTGAAGATATTAGAAAATTAAATGAAAAAGAATTAAAAGTGCTTCTTATAAAAAGAAAGGACCACCCATATATTGGACAATGGGCAATACCTGGAGGATTTGTTGGAATAGATGAATCTTTAGAAGATGCAGCTTATAGAGAGCTTAAGGAAGAAACAAATGTAGACAATGTATATATGGAACAGTTAGCAACCTTTGGAGATATTAATAGAGATCCGAGAATGAGGGTAATATCAACAGCCTATATGGCATTGGTACCAAATGAAAACTTAAATCCTATTGCAGGAGATGATGCTGAAGATCTTGCTTGGTTCACTGTTAGAAAGGATTTAGGAATTAAATCTCAAGATGGATTAATTACAAACTTAACTTTGGAAAATAAAGACTTAGGCATAAAGATAGATTATTATATAAATGAAAGGCATTCATTTAAAGGAATAACTAAAGTTAAAGATGCAGACTATGAATTAAGTGAAAATTCTACTCATGCTTTGGCCTTTGACCATTATAAAATTATAGATATGGCAATAAATAGATTAAGAAATAAACTTGAATATACAACACTTGCATTTAACTTGGTAAAGGAATATTTTACAATAGCAGAGATTCAGTCCATTTATGAAATAATTTTAAATAAGAAATTCCATAGAATGGAGTTTACAAGAAAAATAAAGAAAATGATAATAGAAACAGATATGGTTACCAACAATAAGGGTCATAGACCAGCTAAATATTATAAATTTAATAAAAACTGGGTGCATGAATTTTAATTAGATAGAGTAGAGTTGAAAAAGAACAAAAGAACAAAAGAACAAAAGAAGATAAAGAAACTAAAGGGGATAATTCTTACGTGCCAATGAAGTCTCAACAGGAAAGAATATTCCTCACCTATATAAATATATTATTGAATGAAATTTAAAATTAAGAACTAGATTATTTTTTAAAATAACTTAATAACAAAATATGAGCAAGAGAAAGGAAAGGATTATTATGATGAAAGAATTGTTAGAAATGAAAAAAGAATACATCGGAGAAGTAGGATCTGCTAGTGATTTTAAAAAGGATGAAACTGCAATTGTAATTGTAGATATGGTAAATGGTTTTGTTCATAAAGGGAATATGGCATCACCAAGGGTTAAGGCAATGGCACCAAATATAGCTAGTTTATTGGAGAAGTTTAAGGATTCTAAAAAGGTATTCTTTAAAGACTGCCATACAAAAAATAGCAGGGAATTTAAAGCTTATATAGAGCATTGTATAGACAAAGAGGAAATAGAAATAATAGATGAACTAAGAAAATATGCTTATGATGAAAATTCAACAAGAATAAATAAAAATAGTACAAATGGATTTTTAACAAAAGACTTTGGACTTTGGTTAGAAGCAAATAAAAATATTAAAAACTTTATAGTAGTGGGTTGCGTAACAGATATTTGTGTCAGTGATTTTGCAAAGACATTGAACTGTTATATATGTGAGCATAATTTAGATAAAAATGTAATAGTTCCAATAAATTGTACTGAAACTTACGAAGCCGGCTCTCATAATGCAGAAATTATGAATATAGTAACACTTTATAGCATGAAGCTTGCTGGAATAAAAATAGTTGATGAAATAAAATAATAAAAATTTGGAGGTGAAACTTTATGATTAACTATTTTCTACAAAATGTTATTGACAGGTTAATTAATGACGACAAATTAAAAGAAATTGAAGGAACCATCAGCAAAAGCCATAGAAAGGTTTATAAGTCTGGAGGAGAGTATAAGGAATTTAGGGTTAAGCTAGTTTGTTTTGTTAACACTTCCGCATGGTTTAAAGAGTCAATAAGCTTTACTATTAAAATAAATTCCTTTGATAACAAAATAGTTGTAGAAGAGCATTTTAGTAGTGTAGAAAATAAAATTTTTAAAAGAACTCCAAGTAAAAGTGTTTCTGACTACATTGCAAATAGAATCATAAAGTTTCAATCTAAAAATGATAATGAAAAAAAGCTTGAAATAGTTTAAATAAGGAGGAGAAAAATATATGAAAAAAATAGATATAAAAAATGAAAGAAATTTAACAATGCTTATGGATTTTTATGAATTAACAATG
>JAAYOT010000246.1 GCA_012520205.1 Clostridiales bacterium | reverse complement strand
TAAGGAAGATTTTCAGAGGGCTGAAAATCAAAAATAAAATTCTAATAATTCAGATTGCTGAATTATATTCATAACTGATAATTTAAAATTGAAACCTAATTTCAACTCCCAACTCCTCACTCCAAACTCCACACTGGTTTAGCTGAAAACTGTTGCTGCATCTTAGTGCTAAAATATCGCATCTTATTCCATTTTTGTTGAAATATTTTTAAAAAAAGTTAATATGAAAGTATAAAGAGGGAAGGAGTTATTATGAAAGTTATAATTAATGAAGATGAAAATAATAATGAAATTGAAATAATAATTAATTGTAAGACTATAGACGATACTGTAGTAAAACTAATAAGCAAATTAAAGGAAGAGGATAATGTTGTAACTGGCAGTAAGAATGGGAGAGTCTATGTTATTAAACTGGATTCTATACTTTATTTTGAGTCTGTAGATAAAAGAACTTTTATATATACAAAGGATGATGTTTATGAATGTAATCTTAGGCTTTATGAAGTAGAAGAAAAATTCGGCTCCCGTCATTTCTTTAGGGCATCAAAATCTACAGTTATTAATATAACTAAAATTTCTGTTATAAATCCCGTAATAGGGGGAAGAATTGAGGTTTTACTTGAAAATAAAGAAAAGCTTATAGTATCAAGACAGTATGTGCCTGTACTTAAGGCCAAGTTAGATTATTAAAGGAGGACATTAATGAAGAATTTTTATAATATTAGTTATGAAATAAAAGCTCTAATGGCGATTTATTTTGTTAGTATAATTTTTACCTATGGAGTTGTGAGCCTTATAAGTGGAAACAAAGTTATGCCTATGGAGCTGCTTTGGGAATTTCTATTGTTGGCGGTAATAATAGCTGGTATTCAATCAGTTTTATATAATGAAGGATTTTTAAGTAATATATCGATAAAAGTTAAAATAGCAGTGCACTTTATAGTTCAGTTAATAATATTGATTTTATTTATTAAATGTTTTAATTGGATAGAACTATGGGGAATTTCATTTATTGTATTTCTTTCAATATATACAGTTTATTTTATAGGAATAACTGCAAATTTCTACTTTTATAAAAAAATCACTGGTGAAAGATTCAATGATAAACTGTCAAGATATAAGGAAAAAATATAGGGGGGATATTATGAAGGCAATAAAAATAAATAATTTAACCAAAAACTATGGAAAAAATAGAGGGATAAACAATATAAATTTAGAAATAAATCAAGGGGAAATATATGGCTTTATTGGTCCTAATGGAGCAGGAAAATCTACAACGATAAAAACCTTATTAAACTTTATTTTTCCAACATCAGGTTCAGCAAAAATTTTAGGCAAAGACATTGTAGATGAAAGCAAGGAAATTAAAGAATTTACAAGTTTTGTTCCAAGTGAAGTTAGATATTATTCCGAATTTAAAGTAAAAGATATATTAAAATATGCAGCCTCTTTCTTCAAAGATTACGATAGAGAATATGTAAAAGAACTTTGTGATGAATTAGAAGTAGAGCTAGAGAAAAAAATGAGTGAACTAAGCCTAGGAAATAAAAAGAAGGTTGCCATAGTTCAAGCACTTATTAATAATCCTAAGATTGTAATTTTAGATGAACCCACTAATGGCTTAGATCCTTTAATCCAACAAAAGCTGTTTAATATACTATTAAAGGAAAAGGCTAAGGGAAAAACAATCTTCTTATCTTCTCATAACTTATCTGAAGTTGAAAAATTCTGTGATAGGGTTGCAGTAATAAAAGAAGGACAAATTGTAGATATTTTAGACTTAAAAAATATAAATAGGGATTTAGGACAAAGAGTTATTATAAGTTCAAATAATATAGAGATAAAAGAAATTGAAAAAATTGCTGAGAATGTAAAAGAGATTGATAAAGGAATAGAATTTATTTATAAAGGAAATTTAAATGAACTAATAAGCTTACTATCAAAGTATGATATAGAAAAACTTCTAATAGAAGAAGTAAAATTAGAAGATACATTTTTACATTACTATGAAGGGGAGGGCAAATAAATGAATATATTTAAGTTTGAATTTAAAAGGAATCTTAAATCATTAATATATTGGAGCATAGGAGCTTCAGCAATTATACTGGTATTTATGGGCCTATTCCCAAGTATGAAGGATATGGGAATGCAAGAGTTAGTAGGAAGTAAGCTAGATGCATTACCACCAGCAGTATTAGAAATATTTAATTTTTCAAGCGTTACAGATTTTAGCAAGATAAATGATTATATGGGATATACCTTTCAATATATAGCAATGGCCTTTGGAATTTATGGAGTTACCTTAGGAGTAAATTCAATTATTCAGGAAGAAAGCGAGGGAACTATAGAGTTTTTATACTCTAAGCCTGTATCAAGAAGTAAGATTTTATGGAGCAAAATACTGTCAATTGCTGTAACATTCTTCGCATTTAGTATTATTGTTGGATTAGTAACTGTCCTTATATCCTTAGCAGTAAAGCCAGAAGATCTTGAAACAATGACACTTATCATGGATATCAAAGGAATGTTTATTGGAATGGCCCTTTTAGGATATATATTTATGGCAGTAGGAATTGTAATTTCAACAGCCCTTAAAAAGGGAAAAGCAGCCACTAGTATTGGAGTTGCAAGCTTTTTTGGAACCTATATATTAGGAATAATGGGAAAACTAAAGGAAGAGTTTGACTTTATGTTATATTTATCGCCTTTTGACTGGTTTATTCCTTCTAATATATTGAAAGATGGTTTTGAGATGAAATATGTTGCAATTGGACTTGTTATAATGATAATTTCAGTGTTAGCTGCTAGCATAATTTATAATAGAAAAGATTTTAATTAATTTAGAATGAAGGGTGCTTTTCAGACTGGGCTGAAAATCTATAAATATAGAAATGGATTGATATAGACTTGATAATATTCAAATAGGGAATTGAATAAATTCAGGGAAAAATACTTTATAAGAAAGGTTTTAATAGGAGATTTAATGGTTAAGAGTTATTTACGTTTAAATGAAGATGAAAGAAATATAGCAAGAGAATTTACAAG
>JAAYOT010000245.1 GCA_012520205.1 Clostridiales bacterium | reverse complement strand
CTCGATAACATTATTTGTGATTCAAAGTCAGGAGCAACTGGAGCTGGAAGAAGCCTCACTCTTAAAACCCATTATACAGAACTTAATGAAAACTTTTCACCATATGCTATAGGAAATCATAGACATACTCCTGAAATAGAGGAATGTTTATCAAGTATAGCTGGCAACAAGGTAAAGGTAACTTTTACCCCTCACCTTCTTCCAATAAATAGGGGGATACTTTCTACGATATACTGCAATTTAGATAAAGAAATTTCCCTGGAGGATATTCATAAAACTTATATGGATTTTTATAAAAAGGAACCTTTTATAAATATTATGCCTCTTGGAGAAACTGCTCAAATTAAAGATGTAAAATACACAAATAATTGCAATATTTCTCTCCATTTAAGCCACAACAAAAAACAACTAATAATTATCAGCGTTATTGACAATATGCTTAAGGGAGCAGCTGGACAAGCCCTTCAAAATATGAATATATTAATGGGTTTTGAAGAAACTGATGGTCTTGATCTTATAGCCTTCTCTAACTAATGAGTAATGAAGGTAAAAATCAAATTATTAAAAGGAGGTTTACAAATGCATTTATTAGAAAATAAAGGAGTTACAGCACCAAAGGGTTTTCTTGCAGCTGGTATTCATTGTGGGGTAAGAAAAAATCACTCCAAACTTGACCTGGCCCTTATTTATTCAGAAGTACCTGGAAATGCAGCTGGAGTTTATACAAAAAATAAAGTAAAAGGGTATCCTCTTTATATTACTAAGGATCACCTGGCAGATAAAAAGGCTCAAGCAATAATAATTAATAGTGGAAATGCAAACACCTGCACAGGAGATGATGGTCTTCTAAAAGCAAAGCAAATGGCGGATTTTCAAGCTAAAGCTCTTAATATAAAAACAGAGGATGTTCTTGTTGCATCTACAGGAGTAATTGGAGTTCCCCTTAATATAGATAAAATAAAAAAGGGCATTCCTCTTCTTACTGAAAAATTATCAACTGAAGGAAGTGAGGATGCAGCCCATGCAATAATGACTACAGATAAAGTAAAAAAGGAAATAGCAGTAGAATTTACTATAGGAGGTAAAACTGTAACCTTAGGAGCAATTGCTAAGGGTTCTGGAATGATAGAGCCAAATATGGGAACAATGCTATCCTTCCTAACTACAGACCTAAATATTTCTTCTGAACTTCTTGAAGAAGCATTAAAAGAAAGTACAAAAATAAGCTATAACAGAGTAAGTGTTGATGGTGATACAAGTACTAATGACATGGTTTTAATTATTGCAAATGGACTGGCTGATAATAAGGAGATTGTTACAAAGAATGCCGACTACTATACCTTCCTTAATGTATTAAATAAAGTTAATATAAGCCTTGCAAAAATGATTGCTCGTGATGGAGAAGGGGCAAATAAACTAATTGAATGTATAGTATACAATGCTGAAAATAAAAAAGATGCAGAAATTCTTTCAAAAAGTGTAATAAATTCTCCTTTAGTTAAAACAGCTATGTTTGGCAGCGATGCTAATTGGGGCAGAGTTTTATGTGCTCTAGGTTACTCTGGAGTTGATATAAATCCAAACACTATAGATTTATACTTTAAAAGTGACCTTGATGAAATAAAAGTATGTGAAAATGGACAAGGTACTTCCTTTGATGAAATAAAGGCTAAGGAAATACTATTAAGAGAAGAAATTAAAATTTTAGTAGATATGAAATCAGGAACAGAATCGGCAATAGCTTGGGGATGCGATTTAAGTTATGATTACGTAAAAATAAACGGAGAATATAGATCTTAAGGGGGTGTTTTACCATGACTTCAATAAACCGTGCAGAGGTTATCATTGAAGCCTTGCCTTATATACAATCATTAGCAGGAAAAACTGTTGTTATTAAATATGGCGGCAGCGCAATGATTAATGAGGAATTAAAAGAAAATGTTATTAAGGATATTGTTCTTATGCAATGTGTTGGAATTAATCCTGTTATTGTTCATGGAGGTGGGCCTCACATTAATGAATATCTAAAAAAACTTGGACAAGAACCTACCTTTATTGATGGATTAAGATATACAGATAAAGGTACTATGGATATAGTTCAAATGGTACTTGGAGGAAAGGTTAATAAGGACTTAGTTACTCTTATTGAAAAACTAGGAGGAAAAGCCATTGGAATAACAGGGATGGATTCAGCTTTTATAAAGGCAAAAAAACTTGAGGGTCCACAGGATTTAGGTTATGTTGGGGAAATAACAAGTGTTGATGACACATTATTAAATAACCTTATTGAATCAAAGCATATTCCCGTTATAAGCTCCATTGCAATAAGCGAAGACTTAGAACACAGCTATAACATTAATGCTGACCTTTGCGCTTCCAAAATAGCTTCAAGTTTAAAGGCAGAAAAACTTATACTTCTAACTGATGTTCCAGGTGTATTAATGGATCCTAAAGATAAAGATTCACTAATTTCATCCTTAAGACCTCATGAAATTAGAAAACTAAAAACAGATGAAATATTAAAAAAAGGCATGATTCCTAAAATAGACTGCTGTGTAGAAGCAGTAAGACAAGGGGTAAAGAGAACTCATATTATAGATGGTACACTTCCCCACTCCATTCTTCTAGAAATACTTTCAATAGAGGGAATAGGAACCATGATCTATTGACAGTTTTCAGTTTTCAAGTTTCAGGTTTCAGCCTAAAACTGAGAACTGAAAATTCGAAACTTAAAACCGAAAACTGATAACCAAAAACTGAAACTGAAATCTGAAATCTGATAACCAAAAACCAAAAACCGAAAACCAAAAACCGAAAACCGAAAACTGATAACCAAAATCTGAAATCTGATAACCGAAAACTGATAACTAAAAACTGATAACTGATAACCAAAATCTGAAAACTGATAACTGAAAACTGATAACT
>JAAYOT010000028.1 GCA_012520205.1 Clostridiales bacterium | reverse complement strand
CTTTCTTCAATTTTTCTCTCACTTAGGGAATTTTCAAATTTACTTATTAAATCATTATATAAACTTTCTTCATCTTCATTCATGCTTAAAATCTTCACCTTGTCAAAGTCATTATGAAGTGATTCTAATTTTTGACTTAATAAATTTTCCTCTTGCACTCTTTTATTATAGGAGTTTCCCATAATTATTATAGAAATAATCATTAGCAAGAATAAAATCTTGTATGCCCATTTCTTATGTATAGTTAGTTTTTCTTTGCTATCTTTCATTAGTTCTACTCTCCTTTATTTTAAATATATATTTGTTAGTAAAATCACTAATTTAATTATAATTTGTTTTTTAGGTAAATGTTAGTGAACAATAACAAAATATTATTTACAAATATTTCCAAGGAAATATAATCATCTTATATTCGTTATAAAACTATTTTAGTTTTTATTAATATTTTCAGTAGTTATTTTATGTTTTTTATTTCATTTACGAGTATTTTATTTAAGTGTATTATACTCAAACATTAGATTTCTGTTTAGACATTGTAGTTAAAATTTGCAAATTAATGCTGCTTCAATAGAAATAAAAGTCTATATATTCCCCTATGATTTCTATAATATTTTTGGTTCAGCCTGGCAAATCTTTAAATAGAATAAATATAAAATACGTTAGAAAAATACCCCCTAATGCAGGAATATAACAAACTGCAAAGAATATAATTTTTATTGATATACTTGCTTTTTTCTATTTATTATTTTCATTTACGAGTATTTTATTTAAGGATATAATTTGTATCTTACATTTAAAGTGTTTCCTATTAATGTTGAATTTGCTACCATGTTATCAGCTCCTACACCCTCTATATATGCAGAAAGTGCAATTATTAAAAATTTTGGAGTTTTTAAAGTTTACTACTATTGTATTTAAAATATATTTCTAAAAAAAAAGTGAAACATACTCCTAATTAATCTAAAGGATGTATAAATCACTTTCACTTATCCGCTGATAATACTTTTTATGTTTTTATTAGTTTTAATCAAAGATACCCAACTTATAACGTTAGTATTTCTTTATTCTCCAAATACCATATTATAATATCTATTTATTTTACTCTCCATATCCTGAATGCTAATAAACCTTGCTTCTCTAATAATTTCCTTACCTTCAATAAAAACTAGGATAGCTGGAATCGTAAATATGCTGTACTCTGCTGCAATCTCTAATGATTTTTCTAGATCTATCTGGTAACTTTTTATTTCAGGATAATTCTTTAATAGTTTCTCAACCTTTGGCTTTAATACATGACATACACCGCAGGTATTGTTGCTGAAGTATAGTAATAGCATTTTGTTATTATTTATTAATTCTTTAATGGTTTCTTTTGAAGTTAGAAGATTCATTGTTTATCAACTCCGATTATTATTTATAAAAAATTGTTATGATAATTGTAGCAATTATCATAACAATCTTCAAATTTATTCAATAATATATGCAGCAACAATTTCTCCATAATATGCTGTATGGTAGTCTTTATTTGCTCCATGGAATGAACCATCTACATCTTGTGGGTAAAACTTTATTTGATTTTCTTCTGTAATTGCATCTTTATCCTGTTTTTGTTTGTAAATAACTTTACACTCAAGAGTTAACGGAAGTTCCTTAATACCTGGAACAGATACCACATTTGATGACTCCAAGTTCAAATTCAGTTCTTTAATTTTATCCATATTGTGGCCAGACTTTGTTCCGCAAATTCCAATAATCTTTTTATCATATTCACCATAAGGAATATTAATTGTAAACTCTGGATTCTTATCAAGCTGCTGCTTAGTAAACCTATTTTCCCTTACAAAAACCGTTAATATTGGTTTTCCCCATTCTATTCCTAGTGTTCCCCAAGAGATTACCATAGAATTTACTTTTTCATCTGTCTTTGTTGTTAATAAAACACCTTTTTTTACTCCTTCTAAAATTTCCTTTGCATAATCAAATACTTCAATTTCTTTTTTCATTGAAACTACCTCCTTGTTTTAAGTATATCCTAATGATAAAATACAAAATATAGAAAAGAAAGTACGCACTATTTTGTGTGATACTATCCAAAAGGAGAGTATTGGTATGTCAAATGAACCAGAAGTTAATGCTAAACCCTTTGAATATGCTTTATCTTTAATCGGCGGTAAATGGAAATTGAACATTCTTTTTTGGCTGTGGAAACGTGAAGTGATGCGATATGGTGAAATAAAAAGAGTGCTTGATGGTATTACTCATAAAATGCTAAGTAATCAATTAAAAGAACTTCAGGCTGATGATTTAATTATAAGACATGAATATCCACAAGTTCCTCCAAAGGTTGAATATTACCTATCTGAAAGAGGAAAAACTTTAATGCCTATATTAAATACACTATGCCTGTGGGGATTAGAGCATATTGATGATTAGAAATAAGAAGCT
>JAAYOT010000244.1 GCA_012520205.1 Clostridiales bacterium | reverse complement strand
TAATAAAGAAATTTAGAGAGAGTATTTTACAATTATAATTGTGAAATATCTCTCTTTTTTGTATAAGCCTTGCTTATGTAATGCATACATAATTGGTAGCTTAATTGCATTGATTTTATAATAATAAAAAGATATACTATAATAAGTAAATTAAACTAGGAGGTACGGCAAATGGCTAATGTTTTAGATGAGTTAATGGAACGTGGTTACATAAAACAATTTACCCATGAAGATGAAACAAGGGAGTTATTAGAGAAGGAGAAAATAACTTTTTATATAGGTTTTGACCCAACAGCAGATAGTCTACATGTAGGGCATTTTATTGCTATGATGTTTATGGCTCATATGCAAAGAGCTGGACATAGACCAATAGCTCTAATAGGTGGTGGAACTGCTATGGTAGGAGATCCATCAGGAAAGACTGATATGAGAGCAATGCTTACTAAGGAGCAAATTGAAAGTAATGTTGAAGCAATAAAAAAACAAATGGAAAGATTTATTGATTTCAGTGATGATAAAGCCTTATTAGTTAATAATGCAGACTGGTTATTAAAGTTAAACTATGTAGATTTCTTAAGAGAAGTTGGAGTTCACTTCTCTGTAAATAGAATGCTAACAGCAGAATGTTTTAAACAAAGATTAGAAAAGGGACTTTCCTTCTTAGAATTTAACTATATGTTAATGCAAGGATATGACTTCTACGAATTAAACCAAAAATATGATTGTAAGATGCAATTAGGTGGGGACGACCAATGGTCAAATATGATTGCTGGAGTTGAATTAGTTAGAAGAAAGGCTCAAAAACAAGCCATGGCTATGACATGTACATTATTAACTAATAGCCAAGGACAAAAAATGGGTAAAACTGTTGGAGGAGCATTATGGCTTGATCCTAACAAAACTTCACCATTTGATTTCTATCAATACTGGAGAAATGTTGATGATGCAGATGTTAAGAAGTGCTTAATGCTTTTAACTTTCGTACCAGTTGAAGAAATAAACGAAATTACAAATGTTGAAGGTGCTGCTATAAATGAAGCTAAGAAGAGACTTGCTTTTGAAATTACCAAATTAGTTCATGGAGAAGAAGAAGCGTTAAAGGCTAAGTCAGCAGCAGAAGCTTTATTCTCAGGTGGAGTAGATATGAGTAATGTTCCAACTGTTACAATAAGCAAGGAAAAGCTAGGTTCAACTCTACTTGATATAATTGCTGAAACAAAAATAGTTCCTTCCAAATCAGAAGGAAGAAGGTTAATGCAACAAAATGGACTTTCCCTAAATGGAGAGAAGGTAACAGATCTTACTAAGACTTTAGAAGAAGCAGATTTTAAAGATGGATTTGCTTTAATTAAAAGAGGAAAGAAAAACTACCATAAGATTGAAATAGAGTAAAAGGGAAGTAGTTACAAAAAAGAGATAGATAAGGGAATGGAATTAACAAATAATTCTGTTTCCTTATTTTTTCTTAAATATCCTAATTTCTAGAGAATTAGAAGAAGAGAAAGTTTTTATTTAGTTAATGATTTGAATAAATTCTCCGAAAATATAAGTATATATAAAAGAGCGTAAAGAAGGTAAGGTGGTGGAATAATGGCGGGAATTCATAATATAGGAAATGTGTATAGCAGTAATAGCAAAAAGATATCTAGCAAGCTTAGCTTTGATGTTGGGGAAAAGTTTAAGGGTAAAATAATAAAAGCTGGAGAAGGTAATGAAGTTGTAGTAAAACTTTTAGATGGCTGGCAGTTTTCTGCGGAAATAGATGGAGACTTTACAGCTTTGCTAGATGTTCTTCAAAAATTTGAGGTAGAAGGCTTTGAGAAGGGTAAGTTAAAATTAAAGTTAATAACTGAAGAAAATACGGGAGAAGATGTAGCTCAAAAGAATTTTAATGAAATAATAGCTAAGGGAAGCCTAAGTAAAAATGATAAATTTCTTTTAGAATCAATGCTAAAATTTAATATTCCACTAACTAAAGAAAATATAAAAGAAATAAAGGGAATAATACAATTTCTAGACAAAATAAATAATAATCCAGAAGAAATAGATAAATTCATTCAAAATTATTTACTAGGTAAGGGGATTGCGGAAGGATCGGAAAAGGGAAAGAATGTATCTAATTTATTAAGGAACTTTTTCCAGCAGTTTAAAAACTTATCAAAAGAAGATATATTATTGTTTTTTGAAAATAATATAGAATTAAGTAATGAAAATATTCAAGCTTATAATAATATTTTTAAAGGAAATAGTAAAGTACCGGGGTTACTATCAAGCTTTTCAGTTTTAATTAATAATGGACAAGAGCATAATGGAAATATTACTTTATCTAATAATCAAGATGTAAGTATTGAAAGTAAAATTACTAATGCAGCTTACAATAATGGTAATGCTTTAAAGGCAAAGGTAAGTGCACTGTTCTTATTAAGCAAAATGGAAGCTGGAGAAGGTAGTGAAGTTATAGAAAAACTCTTAAACAGCTGGCAGACTTCAGAAGAAATAAGTAGCGGGGATATTACTAATTTGATAGATGCTTTTCAAAAATTTGAACTAGAGGGCTTTGAAGATGGTGGCGAAATAAATGGAATAATTAGATTCTTAGACAAAATGAATAATAATTCACAAGAGGTAGATAAATATATTCAAAATTATTTAATATCTAAGGGAATTAGTGAAGAGTCTGAGAATGGAAAGAATACATCTAATTTATTAAGAAATATTTTTCAGCAGTTAGAAAATCTATCAGAAGAAGATATATTGTTGTTTTTCGAAAAAAATATAGAGTTCAAAAATGAAAATATTCAAGGGGAAGTTCTTCCAAAGGAAATAGATTTAGCTAAAAGCCAAGATGCAAGTATTGAAGGTAAGATTGCTAATGAGGCTTATCATAAGAATGATACTTCAAGCGCAAAGGTAAGTATGTTGTCCTTACTAAAATCCTTATCCGGTCAATCAGAGGAAATAATAAATACTGCATTAAAGGATATAATTATTAATAAAAGACTTTCTTTTACAAGTAATGAGTTTGAAAGAGTATTTAATGCAGTAAGTAAATTGGATCCGGAAAAATTTATCAATAACTTAATAAATACAATAAATGAATTTGAAGAGGTAGGTTCTGGAAAGGTTGCAGATGATTTTAGTAATTATATTAATAAAAGAAGTAATGAGGATTCAGGAATAAAATCTTTCTTAAACTTTACAAAGACAGAATTAGAATTTGCATTATCTAGAGAACTAGGCACTAGAATAGAATTAGTGGAAGAGGAATTTTCAAAATTAAAAGATGCAATTAACTTAAAATATCAAAGCATAATAGAAGGAAATTTAGCAGACAAGGGAAATCAAGAAGGTAACAATGGTGATACTGCAAGTAGTTTAAAAGAAAATTATTTAAAGGAGAATGTAAATAAAGAGGATTTTATAACTGATGAAGTTCTTGTTAAAGATAATTTAAATAAAGAAAATATAATTAATGATGGTACAAATAAGGAAGTAGTAAATAAGGATACCTTAAATAAAGAAGTGCTAAAAGGAAATTTAACTTCAAAGGAACAGGTAGAAGCTTCAATTAATAAAACTGGAGAAGAAAATAAGAATATCCTTAAAGAAACCTTGTCGATTATTAAAAATGAAGGCCAATTAACAGATAAGGTTATTGATATAATAAAAAACAATATTAATGAGATAAAACTATTTAATAAATTTAGTGAAGAATATTATTATGGTGAATTTCCAGTTAATATTAGGGAGGCAGAGTATCCTTGCAAAATAATAGTTAAGGATAATAGAAAAGAAGGCAAGAAAATAGATAGTAAGAATGTAAAAATGGTTATTACAATAGATACAAAAAATCTTGGAACAATTGATGGTTATGTTGTAGTTAGAGACAAAAAACTAGATATTGACTTAAAATGCGAAGAAGATTCTGCTAAAATATTGAACATGAGCAAGATAATATTAGAGAAAAACATTGAAAACATGGGCTTTAATGTTAATATAAAGGTAATTAAGAAAGAGGAAGAGGTTTCTCTTGCAACCTGTAGAGACTTTTTCAATACAGGAGTAAGCTTAAGAGTAGACAGAAGAATCTAAGAAATATTTTGGCAAGCAAAATATTTCAGTTCACAGTGCACAATTCACAGTTCACAGTTGAGGAAATAATTCAGCTTAGGCTGAATTAAGAAAATTAATTTATAATCTCTTTTAGGGCTTATAATAAGTATAAATTTTAGAAACTACGCAGTAGTTTCATCCTTAACTGAAAACTGAGCACTGAAAACTGAAAACTAGCTTTTGGGGGTTTTATGAAAGGAATTAAAAAAGCAGCAGCTTTGAAATATGAAGAAAATTTAATGGCTCCAATGGTTACTGCAAGTGGGATGGGACATATTGCTGATAAGATTATAGAAAAGGCAGAGGAAAATGATGTTCCAATAGTTTATAATAAGGAATTGTCCGATTTGCTAAGTAATGTAGATGTGGGGGAATATATTCCACCAGATTTATATGAAGCAGTGGCTCATATAATTGCCTATGTAGCAGATTTAGACAGAAAGATAGGCGGTGATTAGTTAATGGCATTGTATGCTATTTCAGATCTTCATCTTGCTTTTACAACAGATAAACCAATGGATATATTTGGAGAAAAGTGGGCTAAGCATGATGAAAAAATAAAAAACAATTGGTTTAAAAAAATTAAGGAAGAAGATACAGTACTTATAGCAGGTGATGTATCTTGGTCGATGAATTCTAAGGAAAGTAAGGAAGACCTTGATTGGATAGATGCTTTACCAGGAAAGAAAATTATATCTAAGGGAAACCACGATTACTGGTGGAATGGAATAACAAGGCTAAACAGTTTATATGAAAATACAAAGTTCCTACAAAATAATTTCTATACATATAAGGACTACGCAATTTGTGGTTCAAGAGGCTGGATTCTAAATACTTCTGATAAATTTACCCAAAAGGATCAGAAAATTTTAGACAGGGAAATAATAAGATTAAGATTATCCTTAGATGCAGCAGTAAAAAGCGGATATACAAAAATAATAGTTATGATACATTACCCTCCAGTAAATGAAAAGAAAGAACCTTCTGTTTTTACAGATTTATTTAAAGAATATAATGTGGAAAAGGTTATATATGGTCACATCCATGGACCAGCCTTGTCAAATGTATTGGATGAAGAATTTGAGGGAATAGAGTATATAATGACTTCTTGTGATTATTTGGACTTTGATCCGAAGAGAATACTCTAGTTAGTATGGAGCATGTTTTAGTGTGGAG
>JAAYOT010000027.1 GCA_012520205.1 Clostridiales bacterium | reverse complement strand
TGCTAAAACAGTTGTTATTGCAGCTGTTAAAGTTGTCTTACCGTGGTCAACGTGACCAATTGTACCAATATTTACGTGTGGTTTACTTCTTTCGAATTTTGACTTTGCCATTGTAAAATCCTCCTTTATGGAAATAAATTTATATTAACCTTCTTAGTTATTATATCTAATTCGGTTTAAATTTTCTATATTTAACATAAATTTTATTATATTATTCATTATAATGTTCATAAATAATTTATGAACATTATAATTTATTAAAAAAGGAATTAGTTTCTTTCACCTTTTATTTTTTCTTCAATGCTCTTTGGAACTTCATCATAATGATCAAATACCATTGAGTAAACTCCTCTACCTTGGCTTCTTGATCTTAATGTAGTTGCATATCCAAACATTTCTGAAATTGGAACAAATGCTCTTATAAGTTGAGCACCATTTACAGCTTCCATTCCTTCTATTCTACCTCTTCTTGAGTTAAGGTCTCCAATTACATCTCCCATGTATTCTTCTGGTACTGTAACTTCAACCTTAGCTATAGGTTCTAGAAGTACTGGGCTAGCCTTAGCCATAGCATCCTTAAATGCCATAGAACCAGCTATTTTGAAGGCCATTTCTGATGAGTCAACTTCGTGGTATGATCCATGAACTAATTTAACCTTAAAGTTAATAGTTTCATAACCAGCGATTATACCATTCTTTGAAGCTTCTTGTATTCCATTATCTATAGGTTGAATATATTCCTTTGGAATAGCTCCTCCAACGATAGCATTTTCGAATTTGTATCCTTCTTCACAAGGTTCCATTTCAATTACACAGTGACCATATTGTCCCTTACCACCTGATTGTTTTGCATATTTAGCTTCAGCCTTAACAGCCTTTCTAATAGTTTCTTTATATGCAACTTGTGGCGCACCAACATTACATTCCACTTTGAATTCTCTTGTTAATCTATCAACTATTATTTCTAAGTGAAGTTCTCCCATACCTGAGATAATAGTTTGACCTGTTTCTTGGTCTGTATAAGTTTTGAAAGTTGGATCTTCTTCTGCAAGTTTAGCTAAAGCTAATCCTAACTTTTCTTGACCAGCTTTTGTCTTTGGCTCTATAGCTACAGATATAACTGGTTCTGGGAATTCCATAGATTCAAGTATTATTGGAGCACTTTCTGCACAAAGAGTATCACCTGTTGTAGTGTTCTTTAATCCAATAATTGCTCCTAATTCACCAGCTTCTAATGTTTCAACTTCTGATCTTGAATTAGCATGCATCTTAACAAGTCTTCCAACTCTTTCTTTCTTACCCTTTGTTGAGTTAAGAACATAAGTACCGCTCTTCATTACTCCAGAATAAATTCTTGTAAATGCTAACTTACCAACGAATGGATCTGTTGCAATTTTGAATGCTAGAGCTGACATTGGAGCTTCATCTGATGCTTCTCTTTCATCATCTTCTCCATCTAAAGTTGTTCCCTTAATTGCAGGAATATCTAGTGGTGATGGTAAGTAAGCAACAACATCATTTATCATTTCTTGAACACCTTTATTTTTATAAGATGATCCACAGATACAAGGAACTATTTCATTAGCTATAGTTGCCTTTCTTAAAGCTGCTACTAACTCCTCTTGAGTTGGTTCTTCACCTTCTAAATATTTTTCCATTAATTCATCATCAGTTTCAGCAATTGCTTCTACTAATGCATTTCTATATTCTTCTGCTTGATCTTTTAAATCAGCTGGGATTTCTTCTTCTCTTACATCTGTTCCTAGGTCATCATAGAAAACAATAGCTTTCATTGTGATTAAATCTACCATTCCCTTGAAGTCATTTTCAGCACCTATTGGGATTTGAATTGGAACTGCATTAGCATTTAATCTATCTCTAACTGTATTAATACATCTAAAGAAATCTGCTCCTGTAGCATCCATCTTATTTACATATATCATTCTAGGAACTCTATATTTGTCTGCCTGTCTCCAAACAGTTTCTGTTTGTGGTTCAACACCGCTTTTTGCATCTAGAACAGTAACAGCTCCATCAAGAACTCTTAGTGATCTTTCAACTTCTACTGTAAAGTCTACGTGTCCTGGAGTATCAATTATATTTAATTCATGACCTTTCCAATAACAAGTTGTTGCAGCTGAAGTAATTGTTATACCTCTTTCTTGTTCTTGGACCATCCAGTCCATTGTAGATTCACCTTCGTGTGTTTCACCTATTTTGTGTGTTTTTCCAGTATAAAATAATATACGCTCAGTAGTTGTTGTTTTACCAGCATCTATGTGAGCCATTATACCAAAGTTACGGAATTTTTCTAAAGGATATTCTCTTGCCATGTGTATTTCCTCCTCTCAGCGAGTAATTTCAAATTCGACAAGACTGCTTTGACTAAAGCCAAAACAGTCTTATGTTAATATTAGTATCTGTAATGAGCAAATGCTTTATTTGCTTCAGCCATCTTATGAGTATCTTCTCTCTTCTTAACAGCTGCTCCAGTATTGTTAGCTGCATCTAATAATTCTCCAGCTAATCTTTCAGACATTACTTTTTCGCCTCTTTTTCTTGCAGCAATTAAAAGCCATCTTAGTCCTAAAGTCTGTCTTCTTTCAGGTCTAACTTCTATTGGAACTTGATAGTTAGCTCCACCTATTCTTCTAGCTTTAACTTCTAGTAAAGGCATTATATTATTTAAAGCTTCTTCAAATACTTCTAAAGCATCTTTACCAGTTTTTTGTGCAACTATATCAAAGGCTTCGTAGCATATTTTTTGTGCTACCCCTTTTTTACCATCCAGCATTATGTTGTTAATTAACTTTGTAACAACCTTTGAATTGTATATTGGATCTGGTAATACATCTCTTTTAGCGATATGTCCTTTTCTTGGCACTTTTCTTCCCTCCTTAACATAATAAATTTAAGTTCATTGGTACTCTGCAATATAAATTGCCGTAAAGTGTCGCTCTTCATCTATATAAACTTATTTTATAAATCTATGTAAATGTTGAAACCAACACTATTGTAATTTAATTACTACTTACTAGCCTTAGGCTTTTTAGCACCATACTTTGATCTTCCTTGCATTCTGTTAGCTACTCCAGCACAGTCAAGCGCTCCTCTTACGATATGGTATCTAACCCCAGGAAGGTCCTTAACTCTACCACCTCTTATTAGAACAACACTGTGTTCTTGTAAGTTGTGTCCTACACCACCGATGTAAGCAGTTACTTCATATCCATGTGTAAGTCTTACTCTAGCAATTTTTCTTAACGCTGAGTTAGGCTTCTTAGGAGTAGATGTTTTTACAACAGTACAAACCCCTCTTCTTTGTGGACAATTATTAAGTGCTGGTGCTGCAGAAGTATAGACAGCAGATTTTCTACCTTTTCTTACTAATTGACTAATAGTTGGCATTCTTTCACCTCCTGAATTTTTTTTATCTATTTAATATTAAGATAAAAGCTAATTTTTACAAATTATGGAACGAAAAACCAATGTTAATCTACCATTTAATTTTCATTCTATAATTACGCTTATTTTATATTTTGCATAAATCAATTTAAATATTATTTATTTTGTTCATAACATTTAAATTTCATGAAGACAAAGGGATTTTCTTTGCCTTCATGAATTACTTGCAAAATCACACAACTCGTATTTTATCATTTATGAATATACATGTCAATAACAATAAAACCTATTATTCTATTGTTTCTAACACTTCATTTTCTACTAAATCCTCTTGAATATCTAATTTAATGTTTCTATACTTCATCAATCCAGTTCCTGCTGGAATCAACTTACCAATAATAACATTTTCTTTCAGTCCTACTAACGGATCTATTTTTCCCTTAATAGCTGCATCTGTTAATACTCTAGTTGTTTCCTGGAATGATGCTGCTGATAAGAAGCTGTCTGTAGCTAGAGCTGCCTTTGTTATACCAAGAAGAGTTTGTTCTCCCTTAGCTTCTTCTCCACCAAATGCTCTAATTCTTTCATTTTCTGCTTCAAAATCAAACATATCTATCATTGTACCTGGTAATAAATCTGTATCCCCTGAATCAAGAACTT
This sequence comes from Clostridiales bacterium, assembly GCA_012520205.1. Lineage (GTDB taxonomy): Bacteria > Bacillota > Clostridia > Clostridiales > Clostridiaceae > Clostridium. The sequence goes on along the minus strand of JAAYOT010000027.1, from coordinate 7,087 downwards.
TTACTTTTCTTGTCATTTGTCTAACAACTACTTCTAAGTGTTTATCGTTAATATCAACACCTTGTAGTCTATAAACTTTTTGAACTTCTGATAATAAGTAATCTCTTGCTCCTGATATACCTTTTATAGCAGCTATATCATGTGGATTTATAGAACCTTCTGTAATTCCATCTCCAGCTTCTATTACATCATCATTTGAAACCTTAAGTCTTGATCCAAATGGTATTTCGTAACTACGTTCTTCTCCATCATCACCAACTACATAAACTGTTCTCTTTTTCTTTGTTTCTTCTATTCTTACTGTACCTGATATTTCACTTACAATTGCTAATCCCTTTGGTTTTCTAGCTTCAAATAATTCTTCAACTCTTGGAAGACCTTGAGTAATATCCGCTCCTACAACTCCACCTGTATGGAATGTTCTCATTGTAAGTTGGGTTCCTGGTTCCCCTATTGATTGGGCAGCTATAATACCAACTGCTTCACCAATATTAATTTTTTGTGCTGTTGCCATATTCATACCATAACATTTAGCACAAACACCAACCTTAGATTTGCATGTAAATACTGATCTAATTTTTACCTTATTAATTCCAAGAGCTGGGATCTTCTCAGACATACTCTTTCCAATATATTGGTCAGCTTCTAATATTACTTCTCCAGTTTCAGGATTTATAACAGGTTCTGCTGTATATCTTCCATATAGTCTTTCAGCTAATCCTTCAATTGGTTCGTTACCTTCTTTTATTTCAGATACATATAATCCTTCAGTAGTTCCACAGTCTTCTTCTCTTACTATAACTTCTTGAGATACGTCAACAAGTCTTCTTGTTAAATATCCAGAGTCAGCAGTTTTTAATGCTGTATCCGCATTACCCTTTCTTGCTCCGTGAGTTGAAATAAAGTATTCTAAAACTCCAAGACCTTCTCTAAAGGATGCCCTGATTGGTAATTCTATTATCTTACCAGTTGGGCTGGCCATAAGTCCTCTCATACCCGCTAATTGCTTTATTTGAGACTTAGAACCTCTGGCTCCTGAATCTGCCATCATGAATATTGGATTAAACTTATCCATACTATCCATTAAGGCATCAGCAATGTCTTCAGTTGTTTTAGTCCACTTTTCTATTACTCTTTCGTATCTTTCATCTTCAGATATGAAACCTCTCTTATACATCTTTTCTATTTTGCTTACAGTTTCATCAGCATCTTTTAATAAGTTATACTTTTGTTCTGGAACAGTCATATCTGATACAGCTACTGTTACTGCTCCAATTGTTGAGTAGTGGTATCCTACTGCCTTAATCTTATCTAACATGATTGAAGTTTCAGTTGGTCCATGAACTTCATAACACTTATCTATAATTTTTCCTAGAGTTTTCTTACTTACTAAGAAATCAACTTCTAAGTTAAATTCTTCTTCTGGATTTGATCTATCAACAAGGCCTAAATCTTGAGGTATAGACTCATTGAAAATTATTTTTCCAACTGTAGTATTAATTATTCCATGTCTAACTTCACCATATACTTCTCTATACATTCTTACCTTAATAGCAGCATGAATGTCTATTTCATGAAGTCTATATGCCATTATCGCTTCTTCTTTAGATGCAAATACTTTTCCTTCACCTTTAACTCCATCTTTTGTCATTGTTAGGTAATATGAACCTAAAACCATATCTTGTGTAGGTACACAAACTGGTTTACCATCTGAAGGTTTCATAATATTTGTTGCAGCTAACATTAGGAATCTTGCTTCCGCTTGTGCTTCAACTGATAAAGGTAAGTGAACAGCCATTTGGTCACCATCGAAGTCAGCATTGTACGCTGTACAAACTAATGGGTGTAATTTTATAGCTCTACCTTCTACCAATACAGGTTGGAAGGCTTGAATTCCTAGTCTGTGAAGTGTAGGCGCACGGTTTAATAGAACTGGATGATCTGTAATTACCTCTTCAAGCACATCCCATACTTGATTGTTTACTCTTTCAACCATTCTTTTTGCACTTTTTATGTTATGAGCTATGCCTTCTTCAACTAACTTCTTCATTACAAAAGGCTTAAATAATTCTAATGCCATTTCTTTTGGAAGTCCACATTGATACATCTTAAGCTCTGGTCCTACAACGATAACTGATCTACCAGAATAGTCAACTCTTTTTCCTAGTAAGTTTTGTCTAAATCTACCTTGTTTTCCTTTTAGCATATCTGATAAAGACTTAAGAGGTCTATTTCCTGGACCTGTAACTGGTCTTCCTCTTCTACCATTATCTATAAGAGCATCAACTGCTTCTTGAAGCATTCTCTTTTCATTTCTAACAATGATTTCTGGAGCTCCTAAATCTAAAAGCTTCTTTAATCTATTGTTTCTGTTTATAACTCTTCTATATAAGTCATTTAAGTCTGAAGTAGCAAATCTTCCCCCATCTAGTTGAACCATAGGTCTTAAATCTGGTGGAATTACTGGTATTACATTAATTATCATCCACTTTGGTTCATTAACAGACTTTCTAAAAGATTCTACAACTTCTAGTCTTCTAATTATTCTTATTTTCTTTTGCCCTGTACTAGTTTTTAGTTCTTCTTTTAGTTCTCTTGCTTGACCTTCTAAATCAATTTCTCCAAGTAATTGTTGAATTGATTCAGCACCCATTCCAGCTATAAAACTATCTTCACCGTACTTATCAACAGCTTCTCTATATTCTTTTTCACTAAGAAGTTGTTTCTTTAAAAGAGGAGTTTCTTTAGGATTTATAACAATATATGAAGCAAAATATAATACTTTTTCTAAAGCTCTTGGTGACATATCAAGTAGTAATCCCATCCTTGATGGTATTCCCTTGAAGTACCAAATATGAGAAACCGGGGCAGCAAGTTCTATATGCCCCATTCTTTCTCTTCTTACTTTAGATTTTGTAACTTCAACTCCACATCTGTCACAAACTATTCCCTTATATCTAACTCTTTTATATTTACCGCAATGGCACTCCCAATCTTTTGTAGGTCCAAATATTCTTTCACAGAATAGACCATCTCTTTCCGGCTTTAAAGTTCTATAGTTTATAGTTTCAGGTTTCTTTACTTCTCCTCTAGACCATTCTCTTATTTGGTCTGGTGAAGCTAACCCTATTTGTATAGCATCAAAATTATTCAATTCAAACAAGGGTATATCCTCCCTTCAAATTTAGTCTTCATCATTTACAAAATCATCAAGTCCTAGATCTTCTGTATGAAATCCCTCCAATAAGGAATTATCAAACGCGCTGTCTTCTTCTGTTGTTTCTTCTTCTGATACTTTATAGCTATCATCTACTTTTACATTATCTGTAGTAGCATCTTCCGTACCCTCTATATTAACATCTAACTCTTCTACATCACTATCTGCAAATTCTTTAAGGGTTACTTCTTGATTTTCATCATTTAAAACTTTAACATCTAAACATAATGCTTGAAGTTCTTTTATTAATACCTTAAAGGATTCTGGAACTCCTGGCTCTGGGATATTTTCTCCCTTAACAATAGCCTCATATGTTTTTACTCTACCAACAACATCATCTGACTTAACAGTTAATATTTCTTGTAGTGTATGAGCTGCTCCATATGCTTCTAAAGCCCAAACTTCCATTTCTCCGAATCTTTGACCTCCAAATTGTGCCTTACCACCTAGTGGCTGTTGAGTTACTAATGAGTATGGTCCTGTTGATCTTGCGTGAATCTTATCATCAACTAAGTGAGCTAGTTTTAAGATATACATTATTCCAACAGTTACTTCATTATCAAAAGGCTCTCCTGTTCTACCATCATATAGAATAGTTTTACCATTTGTTTGGTATCCAGCCTTTTCTAAGCACTCTTGTATGTCTTCATATGTTGCTCCATCAAATACAGGAGTAGCAATATGCCATCCTAATTTACTAGCTGCCCATCCTAAATGAACTTCAAGTACTTGACCGATGTTCATACGAGAAGGAACCCCTAATGGATTTAAACATATTTGCAGTGGTCTTCCATCTGGTAAGAAAGGCATATCTTCTTCTGGCAATATTCTTGAAATAACCCCTTTATTTCCGTGACGTCCTGCCATCTTATCACCAACAGAAATTTTTCTCTTCTGAGCGATATAGCATCTAACTAATTCATTTACTCCAGGGTTTAATTCATCACCATTTTCTCTAGTAAATATCTTAACATCTACTATTATACCTGCTTCTCCATGTGGAACTCTTAAGGAAGTATCTCTTACTTCTCTTGCCTTTTCTCCAAATATAGCTCTTAATAATCTTTCCTCTGCAGTTAATTCAGTTTCTCCCTTAGGTGTTACCTTACCTACAAGAATATCTCCTGATCTAACCTCGGCACCAATTCTTATTATTCCTCTGTCATCTATATCTTTTAATGCATCTTCGCTTACATTTGGAATATCTCTTGTAATTTCTTCAGGGCCTAATTTTGTATCTCTAGCTTCGCATTCATATTCTTCTATATGAATTGAAGTAAATACATCTTCCCTTACTAATTCTTCAGATATCAGCATAGCATCTTCATAGTTATAACCTTCCCATGTTATAAAGCCCATTCTGATATTTTTACCTAATGATATTTCTCCTAAATCTGTAGAAGAACCATCTGCAATCACTTCATTCTTGAATACCATATCACCTTTTTCAACAATAGGTCTTTGATTTATACATGTTCCTTGGTTACTTCTCTTGAATTTTAATAGTTTATAAGTATCTATTCCGCCATCTGTATCTCTTCTTATTTTAATTTCATTTGAACTTACATATATTACTTTACCTGCATTCTTTGCCTTACGAAGCACTCCTGAATCGTAAGCTGCCTTATATTCTATTCCTGTTCCTACTATTGGAGCTTCAGGCTTTAATAGGGGAACTGCTTGACGTTGCATGTTTGATCCCATAAGGGCTCTTGAGGCATCGTCATTTTCAAGGAAAGGAATCATTGCAGTTGCTACTGAAACGATTTGTCTTGGAGATACGTCTACCAGGTCAACTTCTTCAGCATTAACTACTATTACTTCTTCTAAATATCTAACAGTTACTCTTTTGTCTATGAATTTTCCATTCTCATCCATAGGCTCTTGAGCTTGTGCTACAAGGTATAAGTCTTCTTCATCAGCTGTGAAGTATTTTATTTCATCAGTTACTATTCCTTTTTCTTTATCTACAATTCTATATGGAGTTTCTATAAACCCATATTCATTTACTCTTGCAAAAGTAGATAATGAATTTATAAGCCCTATATTAGGTCCTTCTGGAGTTTCTATAGGACACATTCTACCATAGTGTGAATAGTGAACGTCTCTAACTTCAAAACCAGCTCTTTCTCTTGAAAGCCCACCAGGTCCTAAAGCAGATAATCTTCTTTTATGTGTTAACTCTGATAATGGATTGATTTGATCCATGAATTGTGATAATTGGGAACTACCAAAGAATTCTTTAATAGCAGCTGACACTGGTCTTATGTTTATTAACATCTGAGGAGTTATAGATTCCTGATCTTGAATTGTCATTCTTTCTTTAACTACTCTTTCCATTCTTGAAAGACCAATTCTAAATTGGTTTTGTAATAATTCTCCTACGGATCTAATTCTTCTATTACCCAAATGGTCTATGTCATCAATATATCCAACACCATAATGTAAGCCTAATTCATAGCTTATTGTTGCATATATATCGTCTTTTACAATATGTTTTGGAATAAGATTAATTATATTCTTTTTAATCTCTTCCTTTATAGTAATTTCATCATCATAATTATCTAATATCTCTTTTAATGTTGGGTAGTGAACCATTTCCTTTATTTTTAAATCACTTATATCAAATGGTACAACCTTATTAATATCTACAAAATGGTTACCAATTACTCTTACCACTTTGTCTTCAATTAAAATGTCAACAGAGTTAATACCAAGATTTTGTATTTCTTCTGCTTTTACCCTAGTAATTTTTTGACCTTGCTCTAATATAATTTCTCCAGTTTCTGGGTTAACTATATCAGTTGCAGCAATTTGATTAACTAACCTAATGCTTAAAGCTAGCTTCTTGTTAAATTTATATCTACCAACTCTTGACAAATCGTATCTTTTAGCGTCAAAGAATATGGAGTCTATAAGAGAAACTGCACTATCCACTGTTGGTGGTTCACCCGGTCTTAATCTCTTATATATTTCTAGTAAGGCTTCTTCTCTAGATTTAGTATTATCTTTTTCTATTGTAGCCCTTAATCTTTCGTCTTCTCCAAAGAAGTCTAATAACTCTTGGTCACTTCCATACCCCATAGCTCTAGCTAATATAGAAACAGGAAGTTTTCTTGTTTTATCTATTCTTACGTAGATAATACCGTTAGAATCCGTTTCATATTCTAACCAAGCACCTCTATTTGGTATTACTGTTGATGAATATAGTTTTTCACCGCTTTTATCAACATTAAAATTGTAATAAACTCCAGGAGATCTTACTAACTGACTTACTATAACTCTTTCAGCACCATTAATGATGAAAGTTCCTTGTTCAGTCATTAAAGGGAAATCTCCCATAAACACTTCTTGTTCTTTAATTTCTCCTGTTTCTTTGTTTTGTAATCTTACGGAAACTTTTAGTGGCGCAGCGTAAGTAGCGTCTCTTTCCTTACACTCTTCCACGGAATACTTAATACTATCCATATCAAGCTTGTAATCAACAAATTCCAGTACAAGATTACCAGTGAAATTTGAAATTGGATTTATGTCGTCAAAAACTTCATAAAGACCCTCATCTAAAAACCACTGATATGAATCTAATTGTACCTCAATAAGATTTGGCATTTCGGTTGAATCTTTAACCTTACCAAAACTCATTCTAGTTCTTTTTCCATTTTGGACAGGATGTACCATGAATTTTCACCCCTTGCATCAAACTAAAATAACCCAAAGCATAGCTTCCCTAAGGACACTTGCTTTCGGATAGCAACACTTATTAGTATAACCATTTTTATACTGGTTATACAACTTCTCAATATGACTATAATATCCCATATTGAACAGTACATTTAATGATAGTATCACACAATTAAATCAATGTCAATA
>JAAYOT010000243.1 GCA_012520205.1 Clostridiales bacterium | reverse complement strand
TAATGGAGAATGGAGTATGCCAACTAAAGTGAAATTTACAGTTGGATTAAAGCCTTGGAAAACACCTTTAGCATATTTTATTTATACAGTAGTTGCAGCATTAATAATTTACATAATATACGATAGGGTGAAATTATTAAATATACTAATAGAACAAAGAACTCTGGAATTAAACATTAAACTAAGGGAAAATGAAGAGTTATACTTTGAGTTAATAAAAAATGAAAAATATAAAAATAATTACTTTATCAATTTATCTCATGAGCTTAGAACACCATTAAATATTATAAAATCTGCCCAGCAGCTTATAAGTAGTTTGAACGATAGCCCTGAGGGAATAGAAAAAAATAAACTTGCAAAGTATATGGATACAATAAAAAGAAATTCTGATAGGCTTCTTGTATTAATTAATAATATTATTGATACCTCTAAAATAGAGACAGGCTCCTATATTCTAAATATAGAAGAACACAACATTATATATCACATAGAAGAAGTAGTCCTATCTATGAAAGATTATATAGAATCAAAAGGACTAGAGCTTATTATAGATCCAGAGGTAGAAGAAAAAATTATTGAATGCGATGCAATGGAAATAGAAAGATGTATTATAAATTTAATAGGAAACGCCGTTAAATTTACTCCAAAAGGAGGAAATATAGAAGTAAGAATGTACGACTTAGGTACACAAGTAAGAATTTCCGTTAAGGATACAGGAATAGGAATAGATAAAAAATTTCAAGAAACAATTTTTGATAGGTTTGGTCAAGCTTATAATAACAATAAGTCTGAAGAATATGGTGGAAGTGGTTTAGGATTAACCCTTACTAAACAATTGGTATCTCTTCATAATGGAAGTATTACAGTAAATAGTGAACCTGGCTTAGGAAGTGAGTTTATAATTACTCTTCCAACTAAGCAAATTTAAGGGTCATAGCAAGCTAAAATGTTGACATCAGGGGATTTAAATGTTATCATAAAAGTAAATATTAGTGCGTGTTGTTATAAAAAGGTATTTAATATCTAAATTAAGATTTTTCCCTTATCTTGATTTAGGTATTTTATTTTTCCAGGCAAGGAGAATGAATTAATGATTGTAGAAAAGATATTAAACAATAATGTTGTTGTTTCAATTGATCCGAAAACTAAAAAAGAAGTTATACTCATGGGTTCAGGAATTGCTTTTAGAAGAAAAGTTGGGCAAGAAATAGAAGAAGATAAAGTAGAAAAAGTCTTCGTTGTAGATGATAAAAGAATGGGAAATAAGCTGAAAAAGTTAATTAATGAGATTCCAGATGGAGTTTTTGAGCTTGCTCATGAGATTATTACTTATGCAGCTAAGGAATTAAATAGGAAGCTTGATAAACAGATATATATATCCCTTTCTGACCATATGGGCTTTGCCATTAAAAGATATAAAAATAAAGTTGAAATAAAAAATGACTTGCTAGATGAAATAAGAAGAATTCATAAAGAGGAATATAGGGTAGCCTTATGGGGATTAAAATATATTAATAGCAAGTTAAAAATAAACCTTCCAGAAGATGAGGCAGGTTTTATTGCACTGCACTTTGTAAATGCAAGCTATCAAGAAACATCAAAAGAATCAATTTTATCAACGAATATAGTAAAGGGTATATTAAATATAATAAGATACTATTATTCTGTTGAATTTGATGAAGATGATATAAACTATGATAGATTACTAACCCATTTAAAGTACTTTGCTAAAAGGGTGGTTACTAACAGCCAAAACTCAGATAATAATAATGACTTTTTAGAATTAGCAGCTAAAAGTTATTCTGAAGCTTATAATTGTGCCTTGAAAATAAAACTTTATATAGAAAATAATTATAATTATAAAGTCAATGATGATGAAATTGTATATTTAACTATGCACATACATAGAGTTATCTCTGTAATAAGAAATAAAGAAAATGGCGAATAAAGAACAAATTAAATATAAAATGTGTATGTGATTATTTTGGTTAGTTCACAGTTCCCAGCGCTTTGTTGAGAACTGTGAATTTTTGAATATAGGAGGTAAGATATGGATGTTCTGAAAAATTTCTTTGGAGTTTTGCAGAGAATTGGTAAATCTTTAATGCTTCCCATAGCACTTTTACCTGCTGCAGGTATATTGATGGGAATAGGAACAGTATTTGAAAATCCAGATGTTATTGCAAGGCTTCCAATGTTGGCTAATGAAAATATTCAAATAATAGCAAATATTATGTCTTCATCAGGGGAAATAATATTTGAAAATTTACCTATTTTATTTGCAGTAGGTGTTGCAATAGGGATGAGTAATGGAGATGGGGTTTCTGCCCTAGCTGCTATAGTTGCATTTCAAACTATGAATATGACTGCAGGAATAGCTCTTGGAATAAATGAAAGTACAATTTCTAATAATCCAATATATACAAGGATTTTAGGTATACCAACAATACAAACGGGAGTATTTGGAGGTATACTAATCGGCATAATTTCTGGAAAAGCTTATAGAAAGTTTTATGATAAAAGATTACCAGAGTTTTTAGGCTTTTTTTCAGGCAAAAGGTTAGTACCTATAGTTGCAGCAATAACAGGAGTTTTTCTAGGATTAATAATGGCTATAATATGGCCGCCAATACAATATAATTTACTTAACTTTACAACTAAAGTAATATTAGCAAATAGGTCTGTGGCAGCCTTTATATTTGGCTTTATTGAAAGAGCTTTAATTCCTTTTGGCCTTCACCACTTATGGTATACCCCTTTCTGGTATCATTTTGGAGAATATATAAGCCTAGCTGGAGAGCTTATAATTGGTGATCAGCAAATATTCTTTGCACAGCTAAGAGATGGAGTTGAATTTACTTCTGCCGCCTTTATGACAGGAAAATATCCATTTATGATGTTTGGACTGCCAGCTGCAGCCTTAGCTATGTATCATGAGGCTTATGAAGAAAATAAAAAGAAAGTAATGGGGCTTTTCTTCTCAGCAGCCCTTACATCCTTTTTAACAGGTATTACTGAACCAGTAGAGTTTATGTTTTTATTTGTGGCACCAGCCTTATTTGTGGTACATTGCGTCTTTGCCGGACTTTCCTTTATGATGATGGATATTCTTAATGTTAGAATTGGTCTTACCTTCTCAGGAGGCTTAATAGATTTTATTTTATTTGGTGTTCTACCTAATAGAACAAAATGGTGGCTGGCAATAGCTGTGGGGATGATATTTGCTCTTATATATTATTTTGGCTTTAGATTTATTATAAGAAAATTAGATTTAAAAATTGTAGGAAGAGAAAAGGATGAAGAACAGCTGGAGTTAGAGGTAGCTGATGGAGAACTAGCAAAAGAGGTGTTAGAAGCTTTAGGTGGAAAAAAGAATGTGAAATACCTAGATGCTTGTATTACAAGAATAAGAATTACTGTATATGAAATAAACTTAGTAGATAAATGCAAACTAAAATATATAATGAGTTCCGAATTAATGATAATAGGAAATAATATTCAAGCCATATTTGGAACTAACTCCGATATATTAAAGGAGCAGATTCAGGCTTTAATTGAAGGTAGAGAAATAGAAGTTAAAGTAAAAAAGAAATTACCACCTTTGAAAGCAGGAATCAGGACAGATACTAGCATTATGATACCTGTCAGTGGAAAACTTTTAAGAATAGAGGAAGTTCCAGACCCAATATTTTCAATGAAGCTTATGGGAGATGGGTTTGCAATAGATCCTGTAGACAATGTATTATTAGCACCTATTGATGGAAAAGTAACTAATATTTCAAAAACAAATCATACAATTAATATCCAAGGAGATAATTGCGAAATATTTATTCACATTGGTGTTGATACTATGAAATTATATGGAGAGGGATTTGAAAGGTTAGTAGAAGAAGGTGAATTGGTAAGTCAAGGTGATGCCTTAATTGAATTTTCCATAGATAAAATGAAGGAAAAAGCTAAATCAGCAATAATACCTATAATGTTTAAAAAAATAGATGAAGATAAATTTGTCTATTTCAAGGAAGGCAAAGAGGTAATGGCTGGTGAAATTGATAAAGTTCAAATTCATGAAAAGATTTTATAATATAAAATTAATAAAAAAATTCAAAATAGAGTAGGATTTTCTAAGTATATAAAACTTACATAAGGTTAAAATAATATTGTAAACAAGATAACTTTCAATGAGATAGCTTCAAGTTTTAAGCAATATTTTGTTTACTAAACCAAGAAGCCAAAGGAGGAATTAAAAATGAATAAGACTTTAGTTCCCAATAAAAAACGGAGGCTCAAAACATTCCGAAATGAAGTTGTAAGCGAGTTAGGAGTTTCACTAAGAGAATCTAAATTAAGAAAATCTAGTGGAAACTTAACAGCAGGCCAAAGTGGTTTGTTAAGCGGCCCCGCAGGTGGCGAAATGGTTAAAAAAATGGTTTAACAATATTAGGTTCTACAAAGTAACCACTGATAATTGCAAGAATCGAT
>JAAYOT010000242.1 GCA_012520205.1 Clostridiales bacterium | reverse complement strand
CTGCCATATGTTCTAAAACAGTTAAATGTACCTGTTTATGGTACAAAATTAACCCTAGGAATTGTTGAAACAAAGCTTAAGGAACACGGATTATTAAGCTCAACAGAACTAATAGGAGTTAAACCAAGGGATGTTATTAAATTAAATTCAGTATCCGTTGAATTTATTAAAACAAATCACTCAATAGCGGATTCAGTAGCAATAGCTATTCATACACCACTTGGGGTAGTCTTACACACAGGAGATTTTAAGGTGGATTATACTCCAATAGATGGTGTACCTATGGATTTTGCAAGATTTGCTGAAATAGGTAAAAAGGGAGTATTAGCTATGATGGCAGATTCAACAAATGTTGAAAGGCCTGGATACACAATGTCAGAAAGAGTTGTTGGAGAAAATCTTTATAAGCTGTTTTCAAAAGCAAAAGGCAGAATAATAGTAGCAACCTTTGCATCAAACGTTCATAGAATACAACAAATATTAGATGCTGCAAGGGATCTTAATAAAAAAGTTGCTGTTTCTGGAAGAAGTATGGAAAACATAGTTGCCGTTGCTAAGGAATTAGGTTATTTAGAATGCGAAGACGATATTTTAGTAAGCATAGATCATATAAATAAGTATAATAATAATCAAGTTGTTATTATTACAACAGGAAGTCAAGGAGAACCAATGTCTGCCTTAGCAAGAATGGCTAATGCAGAACACAGAAAGGTAACTATAGTTGAAGGAGATACAGTAATACTTTCTGCAACGCCTATACCAGGAAATGAAAAACTTGTTTCTAAAGTTGTAAATCAATTATTCCAGAAGGGAGCAGAAGTAGTTTACAAATCCTTAGATGAAGTCCATGTTTCAGGTCATGCTTGCCAAGAAGAATTAAAGCTTATGCAATGTTTAGTTAAACCTAGATTTTTTATTCCAGTTCATGGTGAGTATAGACATTTAAAGCAGCATTGTGAACTTGCAATATCAGTTGGAATGCCAGAGAGTAATGTGTTGATACCTGAAAACGGTGCAATTATTGAAGTTAATAGAAGCGGAATAAAGAAAAATGGAAATGTTATAGCTGGTCAGGTTTTTGTTGATGGATTAGGTGTTGGAGATGTTGGAAATATTGTATTAAGAGATAGAAAGCACCTATCACAAGATGGAATTTTAACAGTAGTAGTAACAATATCTAGAGAAGATCAAAAGGTTATTGCAGGACCAGATATTATTTCAAGAGGTTTTGTTTATGTTAGAGAGTCAGAGGGCTTAATGGATGAGGCTAAAGAAATAGTAAAGAATGCTTTAAAGGAATGTGAAGAAAAGAATATTACTGATTGGGCAAGTCTAAAGGGTAGAGTAAGGGATGAATTAAGAAATTACCTTTACGAAAAAACAAAAAGAAAGCCTATGATATTACCAATTATTATGGAAATATAATATGAATGTTGACATTCCAGTACAAAAAACTTACAATGTATTATAGTATTTAATAAAGTTTTATTTAAAAAATTGGATACAGGTGTATCCAATTTTATTTTGGGTAAAATAATTTATAGGTTTACATTATAAATTAAAAAATGGAGGAATTTAGATGGAATTAATTACAAGAGATGATATAAGAAACATAGCTATAATAGCTCACGTTGACCATGGTAAGACTACAATGGTAGATGCTCTTTTAAAACAAAGTCATGTATTTAGAAGTAATGAAAAAATTGAAGATAGGGTAATGGACTCAAATGACCTTGAAAAAGAAAGAGGAATAACAATCCTATCAAAGAATACTGCCCTTATGTATAATGGAGTGAAGATAAATGTTATAGATACTCCTGGGCATGCTGATTTTGGTGGAGAAGTTGAACGTGTTCTTAAAATGGTTGACTCAGTATTATTAGTTGTAGATTCTTATGAAGGACCAATGCCTCAAACTAAATTTGTATTGAAGAAAGCCTTAGAACTTGAACTTAAGCCAATTGTTGTTATAAATAAAATAGACAAACCTAATGCTAGGCCAGAAGAAGTAATTGATGAAGTTTTTGATTTATTTGTAGAGTTAGGTGCAAATGATGAACAATTAGACTTCCCAGTAATTTATGCTTCAGCAAGAGAAGGTATTGCAAAATATGAAGTTGAAGATGAAAGTGATGGAATGACTCCATTATTTGAAACTATTATAGATAGGGTAGAAGCACCTAAAGGCTATATAGATGAACCTTTCCAAATGCTTGTTACAACTTTAGATACTAATGATTATGTTGGAAGAATTGCAATTGGTAAAATTCATAGAGGAACTGTTAAGAAAAATCAAACTGTAACTTTATTAAGAAAAGACGGAACTAAGTCAAATTATAAGATTTCAGCAATATTTACTTATAGTGGATTAAATAAAATTGATGTTCAAGAAGCTTCAATGGGTGATATAGTTGCATTAAGTGGTATACCAGACTGTAATATTGGAGAGACTATAGCTGATTCATTACAACCTGAAGCCCTGCCATTTGTACATATTGATGAACCAACATTAAGTATGAACTTTATGGTTAATGATTCTCCTTTTGCAGGGAAAGAAGGAGAATATGTAACATCAAGACATTTAAGAGATAGATTATTAAAGGAATTAGAAACTAATGTTAGTTTAAGAGTTAATGAAATAACTCCAGAATGTTTTGAAGTTTCAGGAAGAGGAGAACTTCATCTTTCAATTCTTATTGAAACAATGAGAAGAGAAGGCTATGAATTCCAAGTTTCAAAGGCAAATGTTATATTTAAGGAAGAAGAAGGTAAAAAATTAGAACCTATTGAGTTTTTAACTATAGATGTACCTGAAGAATTTATGGGACCAGTTATGGAAAAATTAGGACCTAGAAAAGCAGAAATGGTTAATATGACATCAGCTGTTAACGGCTATACTAGATTAGAATTTAAAATTCCAGCAAGAGGACTTATAGGATTTAGAAATGAATT
>JAAYOT010000241.1 GCA_012520205.1 Clostridiales bacterium | reverse complement strand
GTTTCAGGATATAAATATCCTCATGATTATAATAATCATTATGTAAAACAAGAATATATGCCTAAAGAATTAATAGGTAAAAGCTATTATTTTCCGCAAAGTAATAAGTATGAAGAAAATATTAAAAATTATTGGGCCAATATAAAAAAATAAGATGAAGTTCCGAGAAATAGAGAATATTGACATTGAAATACCCATTTGATAATATATAAATACAAGTAAAATAGTCAACATTAAAGAAGGTGAATAAAAATGAAGCTTTCTACAAAAGGTAGATATGGGGTAAAGGCTATGGTGGACCTTGCTATTCATTATGGAGACAATCCAGTTTCTATAAAAACTATTTCCAAAAGGCAGGGGATTTCAGAGTATTATTTAGAACAGTTATTTTCCTCCCTAAGAAAGGCTAAACTTATAAAAAGTATAAGGGGAGCCCAAGGTGGGTATGTTTTAAATAAAGACCCTAAAGATATAACTGTAGCAGATGTAATGGACATACTAGAAGGTCCAGTTGAAATTGCTGAATGCATAGAAGGAACAGATTGTAATAATTTAGACTGTTGTGCAACAAGATTATTGTGGGGAAAAATAAAAAACAGCATAGATGAAGTAATGGAAGGTATTACTCTTCAAGATATAGTTGATGATTATAATAAAATGAATGATTCAAATCAACAAATTAAAATTGTTAAGAGGAGAGAAGAAGCATGAGAAAGGTCTATATGGATTACGCAGCAACTACTTATGTAAAAAGAGAGGTTCTTGAAGAGATGATGCCTTATTTTACTGAGAAGTTTGGTAATCCATCATCCTTTTATAGCATTTCTAGAGAAACAAAAATTGCCCTAGATAAGGCAAGAAATAGAGTTGCAAAGGCTTTAAACTGCCTTCAAAGTGAAGTGTATTTTACAGCAGGAGGGTCTGAGGCTGATAACTGGGCTATTAAAGGAATAGCAACAGCTAATAAGGAAAAAGGAAACCATATAATAACTACAAAAATTGAGCATCATGCAGTTTTACATACTTGTGAGTTTTTGGAGAAACATGGTTTTGAGGTAACTTATTTAAATGTAGATAAAGAAGGTTTTATTAATTTAGAAGAATTAAAAAATTCTATTACAAATAAAACAATTTTAGTATCCATAATGTTTGCCAACAATGAAATAGGAACAATCCAGCCTATAAAAGAAATAGGAGCAATTTGCAGGGAAAAGGGCGTCCTATTTCATACAGATGCAGTTCAAGCTTTAGGTAATGTAAAAATTGATGTTGAAGATATGAATATTGATTTGCTATCTTTAGCTGGCCATAAAATATATGGTCCTAAGGGAGTAGGAGCCCTTTATATAAGAAAAGGAATAAAAATTGATAATCTAATTCATGGAGGAGGCCAGGAAAGGGCTAGAAGGTCTGGAACTGAAAATACAGCTTCTGTGGTAGGCCTTGGAAAAGCTATTGAATTAGCTGTGGAGAATTTGGAAGACCATAATAAACATCTAATAAAACTTAGAGATAAATTAATAGATGGATTGTTAAAAATACCTTATACAAAATTAAATGGTCCAGTAGGGGATAAAAGACTTCCTGGAAATGTAAATGTGGTATTTGAATATGTAAAAGGTGATTCCGTTATATTAAACTTAGATTTTGCTGGTATATGTGCTTCAAGTGGAAGTGCCTGTACTTCTGGATCCTTAAATCCATCTCATGTTCTTCTTGCAATAGGATTATCCCAAGAATTAGCGGAGGGTTCCCTAAGATTAACCTTAGGAGATGATTCTACAGAAGAAGATGTAGATTATGTTTTAGAAGTGCTGCCTCCAATTATAGAAAGAATAAGAAATACTTCCTCCTTATGGAGAGAGAAATTAAATAGAGATAAATAAACAAAAATTTTGTTATAGGAAGTAGGGAAAAATGAAAAAAAGAGTTGTAGTTGGTATGAGTGGCGGAGTTGACAGTTCTGTTGCAGCATATCTATTAAAAGAACAAGGTTATGAAGTCATTGGAGTAACAATGAAGCACTTTGACGATGATGATGAAGATTTTACACAAAGAGAGGGAGGATGCTGTTCCCTTTCCTCTGTTGAAGATGCTAGAAGAGTTGCTGATAAATTAGGAATTCCTTTTTATGTTTTAAACTTTAAGGATTCCTTTAAAGAAAAAGTTATAGATAATTTTATTGATGAATACATAGAAGGTAGAACACCTAATCCATGTATTCAATGTAATAAACATATAAAGTTCGATGAATTTTTAATAAGAGCAAAGGAAATTGGAGCTGATTATGTAGCTACAGGACACTATGCTAAAATAGAGAAAAATGAAGATGGAAGATACATATTAATTAAAGCTGATGATGATACAAAGGATCAAACCTATGCCTTATATAATTTTACACAAGAACAATTAAGTCAAACTTTAATGCCTTGTGGGGATTATACAAAGGTTAGAATTAGAGAAATAGCAAAAGAGATAGGTTTAGCTGTTCATAATAAGAAGGACAGTGAAGAAATATGCTTTATACCAGATAACAATCATGGCAAGTATATATCAAAGGCAAGACCTAGAGATGTAAAAGAAGGAAACTTTGTTGACAAAAATGGAAATGTATTAGGAAAGCATAAAGGTATAGTTTACTATACTATAGGTCAAAGAAAGGGTTTAGGAATAGCTTTAGGAAAACCTGTATATGTAACTGCCATTAATCCTAAGACTAATGAAGTTGTATTGGGACCAGAAGAGGACGTATTTAAGAAAGAATTAATTTCAAAAGAAAATAATTTTATAGTTTTTGATAAATTAGAAAAAGAAACTACAGTACAGGCAAAGGTTAGATATTCAGCAAGACCTGCAGAAGCTACAATAAGTCCATTAGCTGATGGAAGAGTAAAAGTATCTTTTAAGGAAAGACAAAGAGCTATTACAAAGGGTCAATCAGTTGTCTTTTATGATGGAAACATAGTTGTTGGCGGCGGAATAATAGAAGAAATCTTATAAAAGATTCCCATATTAATTTATGGGAATTTTTTTTATATTTTAGGAAATAATATCTATTATATAAGGAAGGAGAAAAAGATGTTAAAGACCAAGGATTTTAATTTGTTAAAGGTTTATGACATTAGGGGGAAGTACTTAGGTATAGTAGATGATATATATATAAACTTCTATAAGGGTAAAATAGAAGGTTTATTCATTTCTAATTATATTTTCTTTAGCAAAAGAAATTTTGTTAAAGCATCAGATATTATTTCCTTTGAAGAAGTTATTATTGCTAGAAAATTAAGTGAAAGATCAGGGGTGTCTTTTAAAAGTATAAAAGATATGGAAATAAAGGACAATAAAAATATTATAAAGGGAGTGCTGGAAGATTTAATTATTGATAAGGAAACTTTATCAATAAAAGGTTTAATAATGAGTTCAGGATTATTCGATAGAATAATAAAAGGAAGAGAAATATTATTAGTTAAAAATTGTCTCTTGGGAGAGGACTTTATATTACACCATGGAAATGGTGAAGTAAGGTTAAAAAGTATTCCTAGAAGGAAGTATTATGATGAAGAAGGATAAGGTAAAAAGTGTAATAAAGGCATCTGCTATAATGTTGCCAATTATAATAGGTATATATTTATATATAAAATTTGAAACAATAAGTAGTATTATGAACTTGATTTTAACTGGAATAATACTTGCTTATGCTTTAAAGCCTATAACAATTTTAATAAGCGAAAGATATAAAATCACACATAGACTCTCTTCAATACTAGTATTAGTATTGATATTTTT
>JAAYOT010000240.1 GCA_012520205.1 Clostridiales bacterium | reverse complement strand
TGAAAACTGAAAACTGATTAATGGTGGTGTAGTATGAAAAAAATATTGAGAGTTAAAGATATAGTAATTGGTGAAGGAATACCTAAAATTGCTGTTCCTATTGTTGGAAGAAGTATTTCTGATATTGTAGAGGAAGTTAAGGGGCTAAGAGATATAAATTTTGATTTATTGGAATGGAGAGTAGATTTCTTCGAAGAAGTAACTAATATAGATAAAGTTAAAGAAGCTTTAAGTAAACTTAAAGGAGTTATTTCAGATAAACCTATAGTATTTACTTTCCGTAGTTTTGAGGAAGGTGGAGAAAGGGAAATTGATGAGGATTTTTATTTTGAATTAAATAAGGAAGTTTCTGAAACAAAGCTTGTTGATATTATAGATATTGAATTATTTAAAGATAATAATAAGATAAGAGAATTAATTAATTTAGCTCATGAAAATATGGTTGCTGTAATTATTTCTAATCATGATTTTGAAAAGACTCCAACAAAAGAGGAAATAATAAATCGTCTTTGCAGGGCTGTAGAATTAGGGGCAGATATTCCTAAAATTGCAGTGATGCCTAATTCTGTTGAAGATGTAATTACACTATTAGATGCAACACGTATTGCAAAAGAAAAATATATAAAGGGCCCAGTTATCACAATGTCAATGGCTGGAAAAGGTTTGATTAGCAGATTATCAGGAGAATTATTTGGATCTGCAGTAACTTTTGGTGCAGCTAAAAAAATATCTGCTCCAGGACAAATTTCTGCAGTGGAACTTCGTAATATACTAAATATATTACATAATAATCTATAAGATAAATTAATATTCTATGTAACAATTAATTAGTAAGATCATATTATAGAATTAAATATAAAAAATATATTATGTGTACAAGTAATTACTATGAATAACAAATGCTTTTATTACAAAAAATAAATTAGAGAAAGCTATTGACAATTATAGTAAAAGCCTGTACACTAAAGACATAAATTCATAAGTTCATAAAACCTCACTTTTACAGGTGAGGTAGAGGCGCAGTATTTAACAGTCTTTAGTGGAGTTCGAGAAAACGGTGAAGCTAGGGAGAAGGAAATATTGCCGAAGCATATAATATTTCTCAGTATTATATGCTGGGCTTACAGTTAATAGCTGTAAGACTGTCTCAATAAGCTACCCGGTTTATTGAGTTGTGCTATCTCAAATGGGAAAAGATGGGGATGAAGGTAAAAGTGTATTTACATGCCTGAGTCTATCTCAGGCATTTTTATTTAACTTAATCTCCTGAATTCTTAGATAGCGCAATCCTGATTTAATGGGATTGTCATTTTTTTTTATTTTAAGAAAAAATTTTAAAAAAGGAGAGATTATCATGAAGAAAAAATTATCAGTATTAGTATCACTAGCATTAACAGCTATGTTAGCATTGACAGGTTGTGCATCAGCAAAGAATGAAACAGCAGAGGATAGCAACGTACTTAAAGTAGGAATGGAAGCTGGCTATCCGCCATTTAACTGGACCCAAGGAGATGATTCAAATGGGGCAGTAGCAATTGAAGGAAGTTCAGAATATGCAAATGGATATGATGTTCAAATAGCTAAGAAAATAGCTGAAGGTTTAGGAAAAGAATTAGTTGTTGTTAAAACTGAATGGGATGGATTAGTTCCAGCTTTAACTTCTGGTAAAATAGATGCAATAGTTGCAGGTATGTCACCAACAGCAGAACGTAAGGAATCAATAGATTTTACTGATAACTATTATAATTCACAATTAGTTATGGTTGTTAAAAATGATGGACAGTATGCAAATGCTAAAACTTTAGCAGATTTCAATGGAGCAAAGGTTACTGCTCAATTAAACACTTTCCACTATTCAGTAATAGATCAAATTGAAGGTGTAAACAAACAAGAAGCTATGGATAACTTCCCAGCAATGAGAGTTGCTCTTGAATCAGGGGTAATTGATGCTTATGTATCAGAAAGACCTGAAGCAGTAAGTGCTCAAAGTGCTAACTCAAACTTTAAAATGATAGAACTTACAGATGGATTTGAAACAGATCCAGAAGATACTGCAATAGCGGTAGGTATAAAGAAAAATAGTGAATTGACTGAAAAAATAAATGAAATTTTAGCAGGTATCTCAGAAGAAGAGCAAACAGAGATAATGGATAAGGCTATCCAAAACCAACCAGCAGCTCAATAATTAATTTTGAATGGGTTAGCTTTAACCCATTCAATTTTATTAATTTGAAATTTTTAGGAGGCAAACAATGAGTATTGAATCAATAATAAAAATAGTTCAAGAAAACTGGCCAATGTTCCTTCGTGGAGCATGGACAACAATTTATATTTCAATAATCGGTACTATAATTGGTACTATAATTGGACTATTAGTAGGAGTTGTAAGAACTATTCCAGTTCCTGAAAAAGGAGCAAAAAAGGGATTTCTTAAAGTTGCAAATGTAATTCTTTCTATTTATATAGAGTTTTTTAGAGGAACGCCTATGATAGTACAATCTATGGTTATTTATTATGGATCAGCTCAGTTCTTAGGTATAGATATAGATAAAATAGTAGCAGCATTATTTATAGTATCAATTAATACTGGAGCTTATATGTCAGAAATAGTTAGAGGCGGAATTGTTTCTATAGATAAGGGACAATTTGAAGCTGCCCAAGCAATTGGTATGACACATACACAAACAATGTTTAATGTAGTTTTACCACAAGTAATTCGTAATATTTTACCAGCAACAGGTAACGAATTTGTAGTTAATATAAAAGATACCTCAGTGCTTAATGTAATTTCTGTTTCAGAATTATTCTTCCAAACTAAATCAATAGCAGGTAATAACTTTAAGTATTTTGAATCCTTCTCTGTTGCATGTGTTATTTATTTAATTTTAACTTTTACAATTACAAGAATTTTAAGAGCTATAGAAAGAAAATTAGATGGACCGGAAAATTATATTATACCTGGTAATCAAATGCAGGTAAAAACACCAGAAATTGCAGTGGATAGAAATAATAATTAGGGGAGGAGGAAGTGTACATGGAAAAAGTAATAGAAGTTAAACATTTAAGCAAGTACTTTGGAGATAATAAAGTATTAAGAGATATTGATTTTTCAGTAAATAAGGGAGAAGTTGTTTGTATAATAGGTTCCTCAGGATCAGGTAAATCAACTCTTCTTCGTTGTATTAATCTTTTAGAAAAGCCAACTGGTGGAGAAATAATTTATAATGGTGAAAATATTTTAGATGATAAGCATGATATTTATAAATATCGTACTAAATTAGGAATGGTATTCCAGCAATTTAATTTATTTAATAATCACAATGTTTTAAGTAATTGCATTGTAGGTCAAATGAAAGTCTTAAAGCGTTCTAAAGAGGAAGCTGAAAAGATAGCAATGAAATATTTAAAAATAGTTGGTATGGATAAATATATAAATGCTAAACCAAAGCAATTATCAGGTGGACAAAAACAACGTGTTGCTATTGCAAGAGCTCTTTCAATGGAACCAGATGTTATTCTTTTTGATGAACCAACTTCAGCCTTAGACCCAGAAATGGTAGGGGAAGTTCTAAAAGTTATGAAAGAACTTGCAGGAACAGGTCTTACAATGCT
>JAAYOT010000239.1 GCA_012520205.1 Clostridiales bacterium | reverse complement strand
TGTCTACTCCATCATTCATATCAGTTCCATTATCATTGTCAATTACATCTTCTTCGATTATATCTTCTGTATTTTTCATATCCTCTTCTGCTCTATTACATCCTGCAAAAGTTAAGGATACCACTGCTGCTAATGGAATTATTAATGATTTTAATTTCATTTTTAGTCCTCCTTTATATTTTATCATTAATAATTTCCCCAATTAATTTTTTATTATTTATAGAATTATTTTATACAAAAAAAAGAAGGAATCGTCATAGACAACTCCCTCTTAATATTTATTATTCAGCTGAATCTAAAACAGCTTGTACAGCTTCTATATAACGACCAACTTTAATTGTAACTCCTGATACTGCATCAGTATTACCATCATCGTTTGTTAAAGTAACTTTTGATAAATCAAAATCATTTTCTGCTATGAATTTCTCTAATAATTCAATTTGCTCTCCCCAGTGGTGTTCTTCTCCTTCTTTCATAACATACTTACCATCTGCTGCTTGTTTTTTCATTGATCCGTCTTCTTGTTTAACGTCAAGATTTACTGCAACAGGTTTTCCGTGGTTATATACTACTTTTGTCATGATTACATCTTTCTTCTTACCAGTTGGATCATAATCTAATTCTCCTGTCTTAGCACCAGTGAAACCTTCTTCTAATTCTTTTCCTTCTTTAACTGCATCGATAACTTCTTTTACAGCATCAACATATGTTCCAACCTTTATTGTTACACCTGAAACTGCATCAGTGTTACCTTTATCATTAGTTAAAGTAACCTTTGATACATCAACGTTATTTTCATTTAAGAAGTTTTCTAATAATTCAATTTGTTCTCCCCAGTGGTGTTCTTCTCCTTCTTTCATAACGTATTTTCCATCTGCAGCTGCTTGTTTTTTCATTGATCCATCTTCTTGACGAACATCAATAGCAACTTTTACTGGCTCTCCATTTTCAAAATCAAGATCAACAACAATTACATCTCCTTTTGCTCCTGTTGGATCATAAAGAGTTTCATATGTTTTTGTACCAGTGAATTTGTCAGTTGATTCTCCGGCAGAAGTATTTGGCTTTTCAGTATTTTCTGCTGGCTCTTTACCTCCACATCCAACTAATAATGATGTTGTTATTAGACATACAGCTAATATTTTTTTGATATCATTTTATTTCCCCCTAAAAATAGATTTTATAAAATTTTAATATTTACAATCTGATTGTATTTTAAGTTAGAAATAATTTCAATATTCCTTGTTAAAGGTTTGTCCAAAAAAACTTATTAATTCATTTCATTTATACATTATTTATTAAAATTTTTTCAATATTTTTGATAATTTCTTTCCCATTTATCAAGTTTTTCTTAATTGTTTTATTAATTTACTAATTTTTTTTGTTATCTTTTTAATTATGCTGTTAATAATTTAATTATGTAAATGTTTTAATATACAATCCCATTTCCTTTTATGTGACTTCTTGTAAGTATTTATTAGTTAATAGTAAAATAATAACTATAAAAGAAAAGCTATAAAATAAGAAAATACAATGCATTCTCCTTATTTTACAGCTTATTTAAATTTAATTTATAAAATCATATTAGATAGTCCATTTTTTATTTTTAGTAAATGAAACATTCATCCACTTTTCCATCTTAAAATGATTTGTATTCTTATCAATAATTTCTCTTACTTTGTCCATATCATCTACAGATTTTATTTTTGAATGTTTAGATAATATAAAATCAATTTCTATTCTTAATTCCCTTCCTATTTTTGCTACCCTTGCTATTGAATCTTCAATATTATATTCATCTTCTATTCCCTTAACAAGAAGATTAATATCTTCATTAATATCATCATTAGCATTAAAATTAATTAATTCTTTAAATGATTCCAATATTGACTTTATAGGAACAGTAATAAATATAACGGATGTTAAAACAACCATACCTGGGTCAACATATTTCGATACATTTTCAAGTCCAATATTAGTTAAAATTATAGAAATAATAAATCCTATAAGCACTCCTATACTTATAAGAGCATCCATAAACCATTGATTACTTTCAGCCTTAACTATTTCTGAATTTAAGCTTTTAGATGTTTTTTTCATATATAAGTATACAATGATGCATCCGATTGAGGATATTAATGAGTAAACTAGCGCAAAACCAGTTTCTATATCATTTCCCCCACTTAGAATTTGTTTTGCAGAAGATATTAAACTGCTTGTACACATAAACAATAGTACTATTGATTTAAAAATTACTATCAATGGCTCTAACATAGCCTTTCCAAAAGGAAACTTTTCCATATCACTTTTTTTAATAAACTTAGTAGCCTCTATTGCTAATATAGATAATAACAAACCAATAAAAGAATAAAAGCCATCAAAAGTAATCATTTTAGAATCTATAGTTCATCCCCATGCAATACCTAATACAGCAAAAAACAATGCCCCATAAGCAGAGAATTTGAGTATTTTTCCTTCCATATTCATAATATCACTCCTTAATTAGAATCAATTATTTTAATTGTAACACTATGAAAATATTTTTAAATATATTTAAATGTTATTAAGGTTTTATTAATATTGTTATTTTAATGCTTTCCTTAATATGTAAAAAGCATAAATGTCCTTATTTTATCCTAAATTTATTAATTTCTATACCTCTCTCTTTAGTATTTAAACTTAATTTATTGCCTACTTCCGCAACTTCATTTGCTATTTGATTTAATTCTGCAGTAAAGTCACTTATTCCTTCAACTGAGTTAGCAATTTCTTCAAGTAGCTTTTTTGATTTCTCTATAGAAACCGCTATGTTATTCTTTTCCTCAGTTACTAGATTCATTTTTGTGTTTACTGTTTTCATCTTGGGCATAACTTCAATAATTCTATGTATTATATCTTTAAAAGAATATGTAGATCTATCTATAACTTCGAATTGATTGGAGAGTTTTTTTTGCATAACTTTTGAGGTTTCTTCAACATCATTCTTTTCACTAATTAATGTTATAAGCAGCTTATCGATATCTAAAGAAGAACTTTTTACTTCCTCAGCCAAATTCCTAATCTCATTAGCCACCACAGCAAACCCTTTTCCAGATTCTCCTACCCTTGCCGCCTCAATTGCAGCATTTAAAGCTAATAAATTAGTTTGATCAGCAATACCATCTATTAAAACGGCTATATTTTTTATTTTCTCAAGAGAATTATATAAATTTGTTAATTTATTATTTAAATAATAAGAAGAATTCTCTATATCTTTCTTTGAATCTTGAAGATTTATTAAATCTTCATTACTATTTTTCAATTTATTATTTATTTCTACTAAAAGACCATCTGCTTCATTAATAACCATCCCAACATCCTGAATAGAATATTCAAAACCATTAAGTAAATCAGTAATTTCCCTCATATCTTCATTTTGAATGAATAAATTAGAGTTTATTTCCTGTATATTAGCCGAAACCTCAGAAGAAGACTCTGCCACATTTTTACTTGAAGTTGATAGCTCTTCCACTACTTTAATTTCACTATTGGACATGTCTTTTATTTTATCTATCATTTCTGATATTTTTAATCTTAGGTCATTTATATAAAAAGCTATCAATTGAATTTCATCTTTTCCATCTACATGAATAGCTTTAGTTAAATCACCTTTTGACATTACCACTAAGCCCTCTATTACTTTATTAACATTTTTATTTATATTCTTTGAAAGCACAAAGGACATAATACCATAAAGAACTATTAATATCGTAGCAAGAATACTTGTTTGTAAAATGATTTTTTCTCTTGCATCAATAATGCTAGTAATATCATCTGATACCTCCAAAACAGCAATAACCTTGTTACTAGAATCATTCATTGGATAGTATATTTTTATAAATGTTGTTTTATCTTCCCTGACCTGATTTGACACAATTTCTCCATTAAAGGCCTTCTCTAAAGTACTATCAATTTCAAATTGCTTTCCAAAAGATAATAAATTATTTTCTGTATCTACTAATATTTCAGCCATATTATTTGACTTTAAAAGTATTCTTGCATCTGAAATATCTTCATTACCCTTTGCATTAGTTAGATCATTTTTTATTTTCTTATAGTCATAAGTTCCAGGTGTTTTATCTTTTATTATACTAATAATATCACCACTGCTTACACTTCCTTTAATATACTTTCCTTTTGATATAGACTTTTCTTCTATGGAATTCAGAATATTTCTAAACATAAAGATGTTTGATATTATAAAGATTGACATGGCGATTACTGTTACACCTACAGTTATGTTGAATATCTTTTTTCCCATAGTTTTTTTGAGTTTTTTACTCTTGTTATTCACCCCATCCTTACTGCTAGTATTTTTTTGAATTTTTCTTCTTTTCTTGCTAAATCTT
>JAAYOT010000238.1 GCA_012520205.1 Clostridiales bacterium | reverse complement strand
TTACATATTCTAACTATTCTATAAGGTAATTTTAACCCTTGTAGTACTGATTCTGCATCCTTTACTAACTTATCTAATTCTTCATAGCTTTGCTCTGGCTTACAGAACTTAACTAATTCTACCTTATTAAATTGGTGTTGTCTTATAAGTCCCCTAGTGTCTCTTCCTGCAGACCCAGCTTCTGCCCTAAAGCAAGCAGAATAAGCAACATGTTTTACTGGAAGTTCATCTCCCTTGAATGTTTCGTTTCTATACATATTAGTTACTGGAACCTCAGCAGTTGGAATTAGGAAATATCCGTTATTTTCTACTTTAAATGCATCCTCTTCAAATTTTGGTAGTTGACCTGTACCTGTCATACTATCTCTATTTACCATATATGGTGGTAATACTTCCTCATAGCCATTTTCAAAAGTATGCTTATCTAGGAAATAACTTATAACTGCCCTCTCTAATCTTGCTCCAAGCCCCTTATACATTGTAAATCTTGAACCGGCTACTTTTCCGCCTCTTTCAAAATCTAATATATCTAAATCTGTTCCTAAATCCCAGTGAGCCTTTGCTTCAAAATCAAACTTTGTAGCCTCTCCCCACTTCTTTATTTCAATATTATCTTCATCGGTTTCTCCTTCAGGTACTTGTGGGTTTGGAATATTAGGTATTCTTAGTAATATATATTCTATTTTTGAATCTACCTCTGAAACCTTTGTATCAAACTCCTTTATCTTATCTCCAAGCTCCCTCATTTCAGCCATTATTCCTTGAACATCTTCCCCAGCCTTTTTAAGCTTTGGAATTTCTGCTGAAACTTGATTTCTCTTACTTTTTAGATTTTCAACTTCAACTAATATCTTTCTTCTTTCTTCATCTAATGCTAATATTTCATCTATTGTTGATTCTTGAAAATCTTCTCCTCTATTTTTTAATGCTTTTTTAATTTCATCTGGATTTGTTCTTATCTTTTTTAAATCTAACATAACCTTTTTCTCCCTTCTGATAATATATTTTTCAATAAAAAAAGAACCTTTTACCCCAAAAGGGACGAAAGATTCCGCGTTGCCACCCTAATTAATAATATAGTAAATATATTATTCTCTTAATTTAAATCTAACGGTTTAAATCCGTACTGCTCATCACAGTCCCTCCGAGGTGGATTCATAACATAATTATTGTCATTTTGCACCAACCAATGACTCTCTTTAAATAATTAGTGTTATTACTAGTCTCTTCAACGGTTTGCTATAAAATTATTAACTTTAATATATTATAAATTTAAGTTTATGTCAATAATTACTATATTATCTTTTATTATTATCATTTTTTACTTTTTTATTCATCTAGTATATCCTTTGTACATACTATATCTACTCCTGTATTTAATACATTTTTGCATATTATATCTCCAACCTTAATTGGAACACTTACGTATATTCTAGATATAACCTTTGAAAATTCCTTCCATAGGGATCTATCAACTTCCTTAGTACTTTTTACAGGAATAACTTTATGATTTTTACTTGCCTTTACCCTAACTATAGATGTAAAAATATCTCTTTCACTTTTAAAATCACACATCCTTAAACTCCTTTATTCTGCTTTTTAAAACCCTGGAATTTTTTGAATCATCTACAATTTCAGTTACATTCTTATCTAATTCTCTAGCTAATATATTTACAATCTTTTGATAACAATATGATCCCTGGCAGCTTCCAAAGCCTGCTCCTGTTCTTCTCTTAACTCCTTCTACAGTTCTAGCTCCAAGGGGCCTTCTTATGCAATCTACAATTTCTCCTTCTGATATATGATTGCATATACATATAATCTTTCCGTATCTACTATCTAAAGCTATTATTTCATTAGCCTCTTTTTTTCCAAGTTCTCTAAACTTATATATTTCTCTTCTTTTATCTATAAAGTTCTTATTTAAGGTACAATTTAAATTGTTTGATATGGTATCGCAAATCATCCTTGCTATAGCAGGAGCAATAGTTATTTTTCCATAATGAGTTCCTGTTATTCTAATATATCCCCTATCAATTTCGCTATCATCAATTACCATTGAGTCTTTATTATAACTCTCTTTAAAAATATTATTAATATTTTTTCTAGTTAAATTTGAAATAACTCTATTTGCATATTCTAAGCTATCATCTAAGCTGGACTTTTTAGTTGTTTTTATTCCTATTAATGAGCCTGAGGTGGTCATTGGTGCACTTATTACAAATGAATTCTTATCAAAGGTCTCTATTACTATTTTATTTAGCTTGTTTTTATAATTATCATCAACTAAAAGATAGCTCATATTTTTAGTTTGCTCTTTGATATCTTCAATTTCCTTTTCTTCTACTCTTCCGTTTTCCTCTATTAAAATTTCGTGGGGAATTGTATTTATAACTACCTTACAGTTAAATTTATTCTTATTTGTTGTTACCCTAAATCCCCTAGCTAATTCCTGTATATTTAATACCTCTTCCTCTAGCCTAAAGTTTACTCCATTATCTGAAGCAACTTCTGCATAAGCAATTGCCAAATCAAAGGGGGCAACTATTGCAACATTTTCTGAATATAGTCCTTTTCTCACATTGGACTTTATGTTAGGCTCTATATCATACACATCTTTATCATCAATTAGATAAACGCCCTCTATCCCTCTTCTTTTAGCTCTTTCATACATTTCTTCTAATTTTACTATTCCATTTTCATCACTAACTACCCTTAAGCATCCTATCTTTTTAAAGGGAACATTAAACCTTTCACAGGTTTCTCTCATAATATTGCTTCCTATATACTCTAATCCAGACATAACTTCATCTGAAGTTTCTGAACCATCATATACTATTGCTGTATTAAAAAATGCTACATCATCAGCTACATCATAATCTCTTTCTATTAAAGCTATATTAAAATTATATTTAGATAGTTCATAGGCAACTGCACAGCCTATAATCCCACCACCTAATATTAAAATATCATAATCCATAGTTAAGCCTCCCGTAAGCTATAATAAAATTCCTCTATCCTTTAATTCATTTTTTATTAATATTATATCTTCCTCAGTTTCAGCCGATATAGTATGTAAATGTACCCCATCTGTTAAATTAGAGAGGGGCTTTGCACCTTTTCTATTAAACTTACTTATAAATTTATTTAAGTCATTTAGGTTTTTTATCATTAGACTAGCCCTTATTTCTCCATATAAGGTATGATCAATAATTACATCTTCCATTATTCCACCGTATTTTATAACAACTTCTATTTCATCTCTTGTTTCCATTCCCGTATGATTAACTGCAATTATAGATTTAAATCTTTTCGCAGGCTTATTATATATATACCCATCAGGAGTTGCTATTATATCCTTGCCTGAAGCTCTTAAAATGGCAATATCCTTAACTATTACCTGCCTGGTTACAGAAAACCTTTCTGCCAGCTCATAACCCTTAATGGCCGCATTTTCATTTATTAATAACTTAACAATTTCTTCTCTTCTCTTATTGGACTTCATAAAAATACCCCCATACTAATTTTTGTTATCGCAATAACTAACAATCTGAAGCATTTTATTATTTTTTATATTATCTTTATTATGATGATACCTCACAACTTCTAATATATCCTTTGTATATCCTAAGTTCCTTATCATGTTATAACCTATTTGAGGATGGTTATAATATATATTAATTTGTTTTATGTTATTATACTTTTTTAATTTTCCTTTTGTAATTTTATCTAGTATTACAATTATAGACTTCTCTATTAGGCTTAGATGGCAGATACCCTTACCTATATCATGTAAGAGGGCAGCCTTTCCTAATATATTTTCATCAACATTAATAGAATGTTCCTTATTATATTGTAAGGAATCTTTGCAAACTCTTATGCAATGGTGCTGATCATTATTTTTTAATTTCTTGAAAGCTTTTATTTCATCATCACTTAAATACTTTGCCACAAAATCATAATCAACCTTCTTGTATAAGGATATAAAGCCCCAAATAAACTGTTTTACTCTATATAAACTCATATTAATCACCTTTAGATCAGTATATAAAAATAATAACATTCTCTATTTTTTTAATCAAATATATTTAAAATTAATAAAAGGCTGCTTTGTAAGATGCAGCCCCTTAAAATTCCCTTAATCTATTTATATAATTAATATCAAAATATTTTTGTTCTGATTTATCCTTCCATGGTAATCCTGTTTCATAACTTAAATCATTGTAAATTTCGTTTATATCATCTAAGGTAAAGTTATTATCTTTAATTTTGTCAATTTTAATTATCCTATTGCAAGTATTCTCTATCCCTTCTTCAAATAATTCAACATAGGAGAAATTATATTTTTTATTCTCATAACAGGGATGACACCAGGTATCATTATTTAAGTTTAAAATAAAGTCAATATCTGTTGAATCTGGATAAATAGCAGTACTAATGTAACCATTATTGGAGGTTAGTTTTCTAATTATTTTTAATAAAGCAGATTCACAAATATTTGGATTAATTAATAAGGATAAGATATTTCCTTCACTTTTAATTGCTTTTTTAGTTACATATTGGTCAGCAACTACTAGGTTATATGTTTCTTCTAACAAATATTTAAATAAATCATCAAGGATAATATAATCATCATTTGATAATGTAAATATGGGCTTTACCTTATATTTATTTGCCTGAATATTATATCTATATTTAAGTAAGGCTACATCTAATAAAACCTCATATTTCTTATGCATATGTTTATAAATTTCTGTATCACTATCTTCCTTATTATAGTTTCCGGAACGATTTATTATAAAAGGATGTGTATTTGTATCCAAGGCATGATGACAAGTAAATCCTAAAAGATATGAATACAATTTATGTCTTCTTACTTCATCTTTCTCCTTTTGTGTATATTTTAGAAAATTATAAAATAATTTATCTATTCTTTCATTATGAATAATACTTCCGTATGATACAGCCTCCCTAAAAGGCAAAATATTATAATAAAAAAATATATCTGATCCCTGAGATCCTAGAAAAAATAATGATTTATCTATATTTTCCCTAATGCTTTTAGGA
>JAAYOT010000237.1 GCA_012520205.1 Clostridiales bacterium | reverse complement strand
GAGGTTATAAATTCAGGCTATAATTTAAAAGCTGACCTTTTAAAAATTGGTCATCACGGGTCCTCCTCTTCAACTAGCAAGGAATTTTTCTCTAAAGTAGATCCTTATATAAGTGTCATTTCAGCAGGAGAAAATAATAATTATGGACACCCTACTAAGGAAGTCTTAGAAAGGATTAAGGATACTAAAGTTTTTAGAACAGATCTTAAGGGTACAATTGTTATTATATCTGACGGAAAGTCTTTAAAAATGATAGATGCTCCTAAAAATTAGGAGCATCTATCATTTAAGAATTTCTTCTTAAATTAATATAATTCTATAATAAAAAAATTTATTCTTTGTCTTTCTTCAAATCTTCATCTATTTTTTCTTCTAAATCTATATTCTTTTCTTCTAAATTATTCCCAGCTATAGTCTCTTCAGCATCTTTATTAATATACTCATTCCAAGAAGTATAAATATGATATAAATTTGTTACATCTGCTTCATTATAAAGAAGTATTGTTTCAATTTTTTCTTTTGGCATTCTAATAATATATTCCCTGTCTTTTAATACTTTATTAAAGGTTTTTGCTAAATTTGATCCACTTATTAAATCTCTTTCTTCTCTTTTTATTCCAAATTCCTTTTCTAAATTCTTAAGTCCTATAGAATGTTTTTTTTCTTTTTCATATTCCCTTTGAATATCAATATCCTGAAATTCTCTAGAAAAGTTAAAATCAATATTATATTTTTCAAAAAGATAATTTATCACAGTGTAATCGTTATTTCCCGAAAAAGTAACTATTGCATTTTTTCCTTTTCTTTTCATTTTAACAAAATATTTTTTGGCTAAATATAGTATCTGAACAACTTCACTTTTATTTTCTATCATATATTGAGTAACATGCAGCTTATTGTTTTCATAAACACAGGCTCCAAAAACACCAATACATTTAGGTTTCTTATAAACGTAATGCTCTAAATCGAAAAATATAAGTTCTTCCGGTGTTTTATTAATATAGTCCGTCTTCAGCATATATTTTTCAAGTGTGGGCTCTACTTCTATAATATTTTCTCGAATAATCACATTACCACTCTTTCTTCCTTATCATTATCACCTTGTATTATTACTATCTTATAACATTATATCATTTTTAAATAAATATAAGAATATGTTATATTTAAAAATTATATAGTTATATAATATTATGTAATTTACTATAAGTTCTAATTAATTTATATTTATTCTTGATATTTATATTAAGTATTATAATATTTACCAGTAAGTCTATTGACTAAGATTTTACAATTAGTTATACTATTTATATGATAATGATTTTCAATTCAAATTGTAAAAGAGGGTGTTTTTATGGAAATATTACTAACAATACTTATTGTAGCATTTGCTATTTCAGCTCTTTATAAAAGCTTTAGTAAAGCATCTAAAGGTGGCTGCAACTGTAGTGATAAAAGCAAGGCTAATTGTTCTGGATGCTCACAAAATAGTATGGAAAATATAAGAATTGCAAGGGATTGATAATTATAAAAGGTGCCGGAACACAATTAAAACTTTTAATTGCGCCACAGCACCTTTTCATTACATTTTTTCAACTACTTCTATTCCTAATAGGGCTAGGGAATTTTTTATAACTTGGCATGTAGATTTAACTAGGTTTATTCTTGCAAGTTTTAATTCCTCATCTTCTAAATTTAATACTGAGTGTGAATTATAGAATTTATTAAAATCTTTAGCCACCTCAATTGCATATCTTGTAACTACAGAAGGCTCTAACTT
This sequence comes from Clostridiales bacterium, assembly GCA_012520205.1. Taxonomy (GTDB): domain Bacteria; phylum Bacillota; class Clostridia; order Clostridiales; family Clostridiaceae; genus Clostridium. Next base: position 43,734 of record JAAYOT010000237.1, on the reverse strand, counting down.
TTCTGTTGCTAAATGTATTTGCTTTTCAAAGCTTTCTAAAGTTTTAACTAGTTCAAATTCTTCTTTTGAACTAAGTTTTGAATAATCTGCTTCTCCTTTAATTTCTCCAGTTCTTGCTAAAATGCTATTAGCTCTTGCATAAGAATATTGTACATATGGACCAGTTTCTCCATCAAATGAAAGTATTTCCTTCCAATCAAATATAATATCTTTTTCTCTTGAATTTTTAAGATATGTGAATAATATGGATCCAATTCCAATCTTCTTAGCAACTTCTTCTTTATTTTCTAATTTAGGATTTTTTTCATTAATAACTTCTAGGGATTTTTCTACAGCTTCATTTATTAAATCATCTAATAAAATCATTTCTCCCTTTCTTGTTGACATTTTACCCGTTGCTGATTTTACCGTTCCAAATCCAACATGAATACAATCTTTTGCCCATTCATGACCAGCAAGTTCTAATACCTTGAATACTTGTTTAAAATGTAGGGTTTGAGGCAAGCCAACTACGTAAATAGACTTATGGAAATCGTAAGTTTTCTTTCTATACATAGCAGCTGCTAAATCTCTAGTTGCATATATAGAAGCACCATCTGCCTTTAATACTATACATGGAGGCATATTATACTCATCCAGCATAACAACTTGTGCTCCATTACTTTCAACTAACAGGCCTTTTTCTTTAAGTTCATTTACAACTGAATCCATTTTGTCGTTATAGAAGGCTTCTCCTGCATAGGAATCAAATTTTACATTAAATATTTCATATATTCTTGAGAATTCTTTTAAACTTAAATCTCTAAATCTCTTCCATAATTCTGTTGCTTCTTCATTTCCATCCTCTAAAGCCTTAAAGTATGCCCTAGCTTCATCTTCTAATGAATTATCCTTTTCTGCTTCTTCATGGAATTTAACATATATTCTTAAAAGTTCATTTATTGCATTTTCTTCTAAAGCTTCTTCCTTTCCCCATCTCTTATAGGCAGAAATTAGTTTACCAAATTGTGTTCCCCAGTCTCCTAGGTGATTTAACCCTTGAACTTCATATCCTTCTTTTTTGAATAATTTGTATAGAGAATTACCAATAGCTGTTGTGAATAAATGCCCTACATGGAATGGCTTTGCAATATTAGGTGAAGAATATTCAACACAAACTGTTTTCCCTTCCCCAATATTAGATGAACCATATTCATCTCCCTCTTTAAGGATTCTTTCAATTGCATTCTTAGTAAATACACTTTTATCTACAAAGAAGTTTACATAAGGTCCAACATTAATTATTTTCTCAAATCCATTCTTATCTAACTTAGAAACTAATTCTTCTGAAATCATATTAGGTGCTTTTCTAAAAGTTTTAGCTAATTGGAAACAAGGAAAAGCATAATCCCCCATTTCTGGTTTAGGTGGAATCTCAATTAAATTTTCTATTGTTTCAATATCAAGATCTATTTCTTTATTTAATAATTCTGCTATTATCTTTTTATAATCCATTTTTTCCTCCTTAAATTAATAATATATTCTTAAAAATAAAAAATCCCCCTCTTAAATATATAAGAGACGGATAGTGTTCCGCGGTACCACTCTAATTGCATAAAATGCCACTCAAAGCTTTAACGCAGCAATACGACTATAAATAGTTATCTCAAAGGCTCTCTTCATGTAATATATCTTATAAGGCTCACACCATCCCTTACTCGCTAAAAGCATCTATTACACTACTCTTCTTCTCACCGATATTATTAATATTGATTTTTACCAAGCTAATTATACATAAGTAGGTAAATTATTGCAAGAAATTTATTTAGTATTTGCCATCTTTAAATTATTCCCAAAAATAGTCCAGCTATTTTTAAAAATAACCCTAGGATTAATCTTGATGGAATATCTAAAATATACTTACCTAAAAGTACTACTCCTACCAAAATAAAAAGCTGATATTGATATATCATTCCTGAATACTTATAAAAATTTCTAGGACTTAAGTATCTAAATAAATCAAAACCCGCTAGACCTGGTAATGGTAATAAGTTAAATATAAATAAGTTTATATTTATTTGTATTATATAACTAAGGGCAAGAGTTATAATCATAAAACTAGATATATTTAAATATATCCCTAACTTTAGCCACAAAGTATATATAAATGTAAATATAAATGCCACTATTAAAGTTGAAAATAATGATGCATAAGTAACTTTTACAGCATCTTTATATCCATTTTTATAGGCACTTGGATTAGTTTCTACAGGTTTTGTCCATCCAAAGCCTGCAAGTAATATCATAATAAATCCCATAATATCTATATGATCTAATGGATTAAAACTTAACCTTCCTTGAAATCTTGGTGTTTTATCACCTAATTTATCTGCCATTTTTGCCTTTGCATAGCCTTGCACTGTAAATGCAATTAATATCCCCGGAATAATTAAAATTTTTTCTAATAAAAAATTATTCATATTTCCCTCCTTATATATATTTAGTATTATACCATAATTGTGAAAATTAACTACTTTTATTTGTATTAAATAGCTATTTTCACTAAGCATATAATATCTTAAAAGAAATTCACAGTTAAAATACATCAATTATAGAAATGTAGTTTAACTGTGAACTATTAGTCACAAAATTTATTTACTAATATATTTTTTATATTCTAACTCTGCTGTTCATCCGCAACATTAGTTGGATTAACCGGATTTGTATTAGTATTAGTGTTATGGTCACTATTATTAGGAAGATCAGGATTAGTAGGATTTTCTACATTCTGATCCTGTGAAGAACCATTATTAGTTTCATTATTTATATCTGGCTCCTCATTATTTTCTTCTAAATTATTAGGAGTTGAACCATTATTATTTTCTTCAGTTGAATTTTCTTCACCTTCATTTACAGGAGCCTCCTCTTTCTTTTCCTCTTTATTTTTATTAGGATCTACAGTAGGCTCTTTATCCCTATCATCATAATCTTCAGGATTTATATTATATATAGCATTATATGCTGCTTCTTCTGCATTGTATTGCGCAGCAATACTTTCTACTGCAAATAAATCAAATTCTTCAACATTTGGCAATTTGTCATTAAATATAAAATCATATAATACCTTTGAATTTTGCTCAAAATCAATTAATAAGCTCCATCCCTTATCTTTAAAAGGACGATCTCCAGCTATCAACTCATTTTGTGGTATTTGAAGCTGTTCTATATTAAGTGATGGAAGTTTATATATTGTATAAGCTAAATTTAGGGCATCTGGTATATCTATATTTGTTCTTACATAATCAGCTACTGTATTAGCTAAGCTAACATATTTTAATGGATTAATTTTTCTAAATTTCTTTGCTACTTCTGATAAAACTCTATTTTGTCTTTCTGCTCTTTCAAAACCACCATTCCCAACATATCTAATTCTGGCATAAGCTAAAGCTTGTTGTCCATTTAAATGTTGAAAACCAGGCTCTGTTAATAAAGGTGAATTTAAGCCAGTTGCTTCTCCAATATATTTATTAACTTCATCTATTTCATAGTCTTTTACTTCTACGTCTATTCCACCAAGTTCTTCTATAATATCTTCAAACCCCCAGAAATTAACTATTACATATTTATCTAAGTGTAAATTGAAATTTTCTTCTATTGTTTTCATTAAAAGTGCAGCTCCACCTTCTGCACCCTTTGGATTACCTTTTTCATCTTCCTCTAAGCTGCCTAAGTAAAATGCAGTGTTAATTTTATATTCATCATAACCAGGAATGTATACTAATGTATCCCTCATAATAGAAGATAACTTTATTTTTTTATTATTATTATCCAAGGTTGCTATAATTATCGAATCAGATCTTGAAGGCTCATCTAATGTTCTACCGTCCGTTCCAATCAATAAAACATTTGTTATTCCATCAACTTCAGTATAACTTTCTTCCTTCTTTTCCTCTGGAACGTATTCATCATAAACTTTATTCCTAAAGTTATTATAAACAGCTATTCCCCCTATTAGTAAAGCCAACAATATAACAAAAATGGATGTTAAGACAATTTTCTTCTTTTTCCCCATTCTTCTCTTCTTTTTACCTCTTTTATTTTTACCACTATCTAAATTTTCACTATTCATTTTTTACTCCTCCCCTAATTAATGTCTTAGGAATAATAATATTATTTCACAACATAATAAATATTTTATCAAATTATGATAATAATTTCATTACAATTTTATGTCAATTTTTAATTATATATTTTTTTCTTATAAATTAATGCTTTTTATGCATTTTTATGTTTATTTTTTAATTTTTTTGTTAATAATTCAAATACGAGGTGATTTTATGAATAATAATAAATTTAGCACATTAAAAAAGAAAGTATCTCTAGCAATATTTATTATTTCTTTATTTGTTATTTGTTTCTTAGTAAGCTACTTTGTATCCGACTATCTTACAAATCCAAGCTATAGAGTTAAAGATAGTAACCATAATAACAAAACAGTTTATAGCGAAACTTCCAATTATTTAGACGAAGATATTTTAGTAACTCTTAAAACTTTAGATAATATAGATTTTTCTGAGAGCTTATCAAATTTAAAAAGCATATTAAACTTAGATGGCAGCCTTAGCCTTGATTCCTTAAGTGAAGAATTGTCTAAAGTAGGATATAAACTTTCTGAATGGAATGATTCTAAAATACTATATACAAGATCAGAAGAAGTAAACTCCACCACTTTGGAACCAAATAAATATTATCTAGGGGCTGAGGAAGGCTATATCAGTATATTTAAAACTGATGAAAACGGAAAAGTAATCGAAGATGAAAAAAAGGTTTATACTGAATATAAGCCACTAAATAATCTTCCTGAGATAGATCAAGAAGCAATAAAGAACAATGAATTTTTCTTTGATACAAAAGACGAAGCATTAATTAAATTAAGTGAAATGGTTTCTTAAAAATAATAAAAATTTTAACTACTAAAACATATACTTTATAGTTAGTTTTAGTAGTTTTTGATTTATATAGACATTTATTTTAGTATTTTAGCAAAAATTTAATATTTTCGTAATAAACTCCAAGGAATTTCTATTTACAACTTAACTATTAAGAATTAATATATAAATTGCCCAATGATTTACCAAAATTTTTTCTATTTGGAGGTTTGTTTTATGAAAATTAGTATTATTGATATGCCAATATTTTTAGGATGTGATAATCCTGGTGTTGAAAAAGGACCAAAAGTTTTAAGAGAGAACAACCTTCTAGATATCTTTAATCAAAGCCACCTAGTCTGTGATATGGGCGAAGTTCATGTAAATAATGTTTCTTCAAAGGATAAATACACAGCTAATGCAAAAATGAAGTATTTAGATGAAGTTATAAGATCAAATTTTATATTAGCTTCTAAGGTGTATGAATCTTTATCAAGTTCAAGTCTCCCATTAGTTATTGGGAGAGACCATTCACTAGCTTTAGGGAGTATTGCTGGATCAAGTAAGTTTTTTAATAAAGATATTGCTGTTGTTTGGGTAGATGCACATGGCGATATAAATACAGACAAAACTACACCTAGTGGTAATATTCACGGAATGCCCTTAGCAGCTTCAATGGGAATAGGTCATGAAAGTTTAGTTAATTTATTCTATCAAGGGCAAAAAGTAAAACCTGAAAATGTATTTTTACTAGGCTGTAGGGATTTAGATTTAGGTGAATTAGAATTAATCAAGGAATATAATCTAAGTGTATGGACAATGAAAGACATTAAAGAAAAAGGCATAAGCACAGTTTTAGATGAATTAATTGAAGCCTTATATGCAAAAAATATAAATAATATACACTTTAGTTTCGATATAGATAGTTTAGATTCTTTCATTGTTCCTGGAACAGGCACTCCCGTTAAAGATGGACTAGCCTTTTCTGAGGGAAAAGAAATAATCGAGAGAGTACTTAGTACATCTTTAGTTAAAGCAATGGATTTTGTAGAATTTAATCCATTACTAGATAAAAATAATAGAACACTTGAAATATGTTTAGAATTATTAAAAATAATATCTAAATCAATGGATAAAACACCTAATATGGAGATAGCAGCTGATACTTTAGTGGTTTAGCTACAATAAGATTTTAAAATCTTATAACCAATAGATAAATTTATTTCTATTGGTTATTTTTTTATAATTTATGTTATTATATAATTTGTAAACTAAGTACCTTAGGAGGATATAATGAAATTACTATTTTTTGATACAGAAACAACTAGCATAAAACCAGGTAGCATATGCCAGTTAAGCTATATACTTGTAGATGCTTCTTCTAAACCACAAACAACAATAGGAAAAAACTTTTTTTTCACTGTAGATAATATGGATGAAGGTGCTGAAGCAGTACATGGTTTTTCTCTTGAAAAATTATATGAATTATCTGATGGGCGCGAATTTATAGATTTTATACAAGAATTTATGCCTGATTTTTATGAAACAGATTTTGTAATTGGACATAATGTTCAATTTGATATAAAATTTTTAAAACATGAAATACAACAGCTATGGGGCGCTGGAATGATTGAAGAAAAGTGGGAGCCAAAAAATACTTTTTGTACAATGGCTTATTACAAAAATATATGCAAAATCCCTAGCCCTTCCGGCAATATTAAAAATCCAAAACTATCAGAAGTTGTAGATTTCCTAAAAATAAGTGAAGATCAAATAATCAAAAAAGCTGATGATCTTTTCCAGGGAAGTGGAAATTATCATGATGCAAGATTCGATACCACTGCTACATATTTGTTAGTAATTCAAGGTATAAAAAAAGGCCTAATAAGACCTGGATACTTTTCAAACCTTTTGAAGAAATAAAACTTTAACAGCCCACAAGGCACAGCTCACAACTGTGAACCGTGCCTTGTGAACTGTGAACTGAAAAAAGCCTCTCTTAACTATTTCCCATGAACTGCGATTTAATACTTGAGGCAATTTCTTCACCTAAAATATTTCTTATAATATTTATACAGGCATTTATATTTTCTTTATAATCTCTAGCTATAATAACTTTACCATAATCCAGTAAATTATTATCCCCTTCTAAAACTTCTCCCCCTAAAAACTCCTTTAAGAAATTCAATTCCTTTGATGGCAAAACAATATAATCGCTATTCAAGTATTCTTTTTTTATGTAATTAATAAGATAAGACTTGTCCAAGTTTGATTCTTTGCTATCACTTCCCGGAATTATTAAAATACTCTTTTCATTAATTACTTCATTAGAACTTTGTTCAACATAGAAATGTATTTTACCTTCCGTTACTACTTCTTTCTTATCTGAAACCAAAGAAATATTAAAATAATTACTTTTCAATAATGTGTTTGCAGTATTAAATATTTTTACTGCTATTGAGTAGTCTAAAATATTCATATTATCATAGCATAATATGTAAACATCTTTAGTATCCTTTTTATCGTAAGCAGAAAATCTACTTTTTTCTAACTTATAAGTTACCTGATCCTTAAATTTATTTATAACTTCGAAGCCCAATTTCTCAAATAGTCTTTTAGCTTCCTTGGTATCTACTGAATCAATAATTGCCTCTCCCCCAAAATTCCAAAAATAATATTCTAGGAGCAGCTTTAAGGCCTCACTTCCATATCCAAGGCCTCTATATTTATAATGAACCTTTACATTTATTCTTGCTACTTTAGTTATAGAATTATAGCCATGAAAACTAACCTCTCCTACAGGATTATCTTGCAAATCATAAATAAGGCAAAAGAAGTTCTTTCCATCCGTTGGATAAACCATTTTCCTATAAAACATTTCCCACTTTTCCTTAGGAAAAAGGTAAGTTCCCCCAATATCCTTCATGCTTTCTTCATTTCCCCATAATTTTTCTACAAAAGATAACTCCTTTAATTGAGGATTTCGTATGTATACTTTATTTCCCCGCCTTATGTATAAGTTATGCCTTTTAACCATTATACCACCTATCTATTTACATAATTATCTTAGTTAATATAAACTACTATCTCATAATTTACTAATTTTATCAAGAAAGATATCTTATAAAAATCTACTTATTTTCTTATTTCATAAGATTTTAGATTTTTAAACCAAATTTTTCAGAATTTTTCCACAAAAATATAACATAAAAATTATTTAGTATTACTAAACTTTCAGTGTTGTTTTATTAAACTTTGTATTTTTCTATGCATTTCTTAGCTCAATGTTTTCAATGGTTACAGCAATTATTTCTTTTTAAAAAAATTCTAATATTTTTTTAAAAATATATTGATTTATATTATATTAATGGATATAATATCTATTGTTTGTTTAGTAATCATAAACTAAATGTTTAGTATTATAAAGACGTTTGTTCTATTAATAATTATTTCATTTTAATAGACAATAATAATAAGAATAATAATAAATAGAGGTGTATTTGTGAATATTGGAGAAAAAATACGTCGATTGCGTATTGAAAGACAATTAACTCAGGAAGAACTTGCTAATAGGTGTGAGCTTTCTAAAGGTTTTATATCTCAGGTAGAAAATGAATTAACCTCTCCTTCCATAGCTACCTTAGTAGATATATTAGAAACCTTAGGTACAAACCTCACTGAATTTTTTAGTGATGCTAGTGAAGAAAAAATCACCTTCACCCATGAAGATATGTTTGAAACTGAAAATGATGAACTAAAGTATAACATAAAATGGCTTATACCTAATGCTCAAAAAAATCAAATGGAACCTATTATGATAACTTTAGAAGCTAACGGACAATATATTGAAGAGGAGCCCCATGAAGGCGAAGAATTTGGATATGTCCTTGCAGGGTCAATAATACTTCATATAGGAAATAAAAAGTTTAAAGTAAAAAAAGGAGAAAGCTTTTACTTTAAGCCTAAATCAAATCATTATATTTCTAATAATGGAAAAACCCAGGCCAAGGTCCTTTGGATTAGTACGCCACCATCATTTTAATTTATATAAAAGAGGTGTTTAAATGAAACAAAACATTATTGAACTTAAGGGGATTTCTAAAACTTTTGAAGATAACCTTGTTTTAGATAATATTAATTTAAGTATTAAAGAAAATGAATTTTTAACATTACTGGGCCCAAGTGGATGCGGTAAAACTACTACCTTAAGAATTATTGCCGGTTTTGAAGAAAGTGATAGGGGTGAATTATTGTTTAATGGTACAGATATTTCCGCTTTACCTCCTTACAAAAGGCAAGTAAACACCGTATTTCAGAAATATGCTTTATTTCCCCATATGAATATCTATGACAATATAGCTTTTGGTCTTAAAATAAAAAAACTCTCAAAATCTGAAATTGATAAAAAAGTAAAGGATATTCTTAAACTTATTTCATTAGAAGGTTTTGAAAAAAGAAATATTGAATCACTAAGTGGTGGTCAGCAACAAAGAGTTGCTATAGCTAGAGCTCTTGTTAACGAACCAAAGGTTTTACTCCTTGATGAACCTCTTGGAGCATTAGATTTAAAACTAAGAAAAGAAATGCAATTAGAGTTAAAGAAAATTCAAAAAAGACTTGGAATTACTTTTATTTTTGTAACCCATGATCAAGAAGAAGCTTTAACCATGTCAGACAAAATAGTTGTTATGAATAAGGGTAAAATACAACAAATGGGTTCTCCAGAAGATATATATAATGAACCTGCTAATGCTTTTGTTGCTGGATTCATAGGTGAAAGTAACATATTAGATGGTATTATGCTTGAGGATTATAAGGTTAAATTCTCTAATAAAATATTTGAATGTGTAGATAAAGGCTTTTGCTCAAATGAAAATATTGATATCGTAATTAGACCTGAAGATATTAAAATTGTTTCAGCTGATAAAGGTATGTTAAAAGGAACTGTTAAATCAGTAATTTTTAAAGGTGTTCACTATGAAATCGAGGTTGAAGAAGGTAATAATAAATGGATATTACACAATACTAAATCTGCAGAGGTAGATTCAGTTATTGGACTAGATATTTATCCTGAAGATATCCATATAATGAGAAAGGCAGCTGAAAATGAATAGAATAAAGCAAAATAAAACTAACCTTTTAGCATATCCCTTTGTCATTTGGAGCACAATCTTTATTGTAGTACCTTTATTAATAGTTTTGTTTTTTGCCTTTACAGTTAAAAGCCCTAGCGGGGACTATGCACTTTCCTTTGAGAACTTTAATAAATTATTAAATACAGAATATATGAAAGTTTTCAAAAGAAGTTTATGGCTAGCCCTTTTATCAACAATTTGGTGTTTAATTTTAGGATATCCTGTAGCATATTTCATTTCAAAAATGAAACCTTCCAAAGGAAGTATAATGATAATGTTATTTATAGTTCCTATGTGGATGAATTTCTTGCTTAGAACTTATGCTTGGATGCCTATACTTGGAAAAAACGGATTTATAAACAATATCCTTGGATACTTAAATTTAGGACCTTATCAATTTTTATATAATGACGGTGCAGTTATTTTAGGTATGATTTATAACTTCTTACCTTTCATGATTCTGCCAATATATACAGTTTTAATAAAAATGGATAAAAATCTTTTAAATGCAGCTTCAGATCTTGGAGCTAATAGATTTCAAGTGTTTCAAAAGGTTGTCCTTCCGCTTAGTATGCCAGGGGTAATATCAGGAATAACAATGGTATTTATGCCTGCTGTTTCAACCTTTGTAATTTCAAGATTATTAGGCGGAGGCCAATATATGCTTCTTGGTAACTTAATAGAACAGCAATTTACAACAGTTGGAGATTGGAACTTTGGTTCTGCTATATCTGTATTTATGATGATAATAATCTTAATATCCATGGCTATTATGAGTAAATTTGATAGTGCTGATTCAAAAGAAGGAGGAGGACAATTATGGTAAAAAAATTAGAAAATTTCATAAAAAGATTTTATCTTTTATTGATATTTATTTTCTTATATACTCCAATAATCTCCCTAATGGTATTCTCCTTTAATGAATCAAAAACCATGGGTAACTGGACTGGTTTTACTTTCAAATGGTATAAACAACTCTTTGATAACGATAGAATAATGGAAGCATTATTTTATACAGTTTTAATTGCAGTAATTTCATCAATTATTGCCACAATAATCGGTACTTTCGCTGCAATTGGAATTAATAAAATGAAGAAATCTAGAAGGGCTCTTTTATTAAACATTAATTATTTGCCTGTTTTAAACCCTGATATAGTAACAGGAATATCTCTAATGAGCTTATTTATCTTCATTAGACCATTAATAGATATAGAATTTGGGTTTACAACAATGCTTTTAGCTCATATAACTTTTGATATACCTTATGTTATATTAGCAGTTTTACCAAAACTAAGGCAATTACCTGACAACATAGAAGAAGCCGCTTTAGACTTAGGTGCTACTCCTGGCTATACCTTACGAAAAATAATATTGCCACAAATAAAGCCAGGAATTATATCAGGTCTGCTTATAGCTTTTACTATGTCAATTGATGATTTTGTTATTAGTTTCTTTACTACTGGTCCCGGAGTTACTAATCTTTCTATAGAAATATACTCCATGGCTAGAAGAGGTATAAAACCAGAAATTAATGCATTATCAACTTTAATGTTCATTACTGTTTTATGTCTTCTATTAATTGCAAATAGAAAAGAATTTATATCAAGAGGTGATAAAATTGAAAAAAATTAAAAAAATCCTTGCACTTTGCACATCATTATTATTACTATCCTCAACTTTAGCTGCTTGTTCATCTAAAGGTAATGGAAGCAATAAAGAAGAAAGAGTTTTAAATGTATTTAATTATGGAGATTATATTGATGAGGATCTTTTAGACAAATTTGAAGAAGAAACTGGAATCAAAGTTGTTTATGATACTTATGAAACTAATGAAATCATGTATCAAAAAGTAAAGAGTAATTCAGGTGCCTATGACATATTATTTCCATCTGATTATATGATAGAAAAAATGATTAAGGAAGATATGTTGGAAAAATTAGACTTCAATAATATTCCTAACTATGAACACATTGGCGCTCAATATAAAAATTTAATTTATGATCCAAACAATGAATATTCCGTACCTTATATGTGGGGAACTATTGGAATAATATATAACGCTGATAACATTAAAGATAATATTGATAGCTGGGATAATCTTTGGAATGAAAAATACTCTGGAGATATCTTAATGTTTGACTCAATAAGAGATACCCTTGCAATTTCATTAGCAAGAAAAGGATATTCTATTAACTCTACTAATGTAGAAGAAATAGAAGTAGCTGCAAATGAATTAATAAAACAAAAACCTTTAGTTCAAGCCTATGTTATGGATGAAGTAAAAGAAAAGATAGTTAATGGCGAAGCTAACTTTGCAACTGTTTATTCAGGGGATGCAATATATATTCAAGAAGAAGCACCTGACATGAACTTAAAATATGTAGTTCCTAAAGAAGGTTCTAACATTTGGTTTGATGCTATGGTTATTCCTAAAGGTGCTGCAAACAAGGATGAAGCTGAAGAATTTATCAACTTCCTAAGCGATCCTGAAAATGCAAAACAAAATGTTGAATATATAGGATATGCTACTCCAAATACATCTGCTTACGAACTTTTAGATGAAGAAACTCAAAAAGACGAAACAGTATATCCACCAGAAGAAGTTCTTAAGAATTGCGAAATTTTTAGAGACTTAGGTGAAAATCTTAAACTTTACGATGATGCATGGTTAAATGTAAAAATGCAATAATTTCTTAAATAACAAAGGGAACTTTATATTAACTACTCAGTTACAATAAAGTTCCCTCTTCTTTATAATTTAAATAAAATTTTAATTCTTTTTTATATTTTAAGATTTTCAGCAATCTGAAAATCTATCTTAATTGATAATTGAAAACCGAAAACTGCTAATTGTCTTTGAACCATAGTTCTATTTCTCTCTTAGCACTTTCTGCACTATCTGATGCATGTACACAATTTTCTCTAGTACTTGTAGCAAATAATCTTCTTATTGTACCTTCTTCTGCTTTTGCAGGATCGGTACTACCATTAATTTTTCTGATTTTTTCTATTGCATTTTCTCCCTCTAAAACCATAGCGCATAAGGGTCCTTTTGTAATGAAATCTATTAAGGAGTCATAAAAAACTTTTCCTATATGTTCTTTATAATGTTCAGCTGCAAAGTCTCTACTTATAGTTTCCATCTTTAATCCAGCAATCTTTAATCCCTTTTCCTCATACATACTGATTATTTTCCCTACTAAGTTTCTTTCCACCGCATCTGGTTTAATTAGTACTAATGATCTCTCCATAATTCTCCTCCCATTTATTAAAATTTGTATATTATTTTATCACCCAATATTATTATATATGATATAATTTTTTTATAAAGAGTTATGGAGGTATTTTATGGTAAGATTTTATATTTTAGCTCAAGGAAGAGTTCAAGGTGTAGGTTTTAGATTTTTTTGCCAGACAAATGCAACATCTTTAGGCTTAACAGGTTGGATAAGAAACTTATATAAAGGCGATGTAGAAATGGAAGTTCAAGGTGATATAAATAAAGTTAATAAATTTATTGAAATTATTAATAAAGGAAATAGATTTATACGTATAGATAATTTAGACATAAAGGAAATCGATGTTAAAGATAAAGAAAAGAGGTTTTCAACCAAATACTAAAAAAGTGCCTAGCACTTTTCTAATGTACAATGAAGGATGTTTTGCTAGGCAAAACATCCTTCATTGTGCATTTTGAATTTTAAATCGTAATATTTTGTAAGCAAAATATTACACCTCCTTGTCTATTTCATAAAGTTTGTATTCTTCAATTACTTCTATTAATATATCTGCATATATTAACTCTCCATTTCCATCTTGCACAGTAGCATATCCTGCTCTTTCTAAGGCTTCTGCCTGTCCTATATAATCTTTGCTATCAAATAAACCATTTTCTGAATACCTTGAATTCTCATATAAAAACTTACCGTGATCTTTAATTGAATCCTTATAATTATCATATGCTCTAAAATTTGCAATAATTGTATCTTCATAATTTTCCATAGTTTCAAAGGTAGCTATTTCTCCCTTATAGCTTTCATCAGCCTTTATTCCAAATAAATTATGATATTCCTTTGCCAAAGTAGAATTTCCAAAGTCAGATTCTACTACTGCTTGTGCTATTGTTATGGAAGGCAGGATTCCATACTTTTTATAATTTGCTAAGGCTCCCTCCTTAACCATTTCTATAAATTCCTCTTTTGAAGCATATGTTTCATTATTATTTTTTTTAGAAAAAATATTAATACTTATAATAAAGCTTATAAAAACCAAAATTAATATTAGTGTTAATTTATTTTTTATATTCCTTCTCTTATTAACTATTTTATAATTTTCTATCCCTCTATATGTTCCTAATTCCCTCATGTTCCCCTCACAATCTATATTAAAACAAAACCGTATAAATCACTAATTTTATAGCTATAGTAATCTATACGGTCAATTTTAATTAATTAAATTTAATATTTCTAATGGATTACTTACAATATAATCTGGATTTGATTCTTTTAGTTTTTCTATATCAACAAAACTATATTCAACTGCGCAAGTTTTACATCCTGCATTGTTACCACACAATATATCGTAATTACTATCCCCTACCATGATAGCTTCCTTTGGATCAATTGAAAGTTCTGAGCAAGCCTTTAATGCTGGTTCTGCATTAGGTTTATGTAGCTCTGTTAATTCTGGGCTAATTATAACATCCATAAAATCAAAGATTCCTGCTATCTTCATTCCCCTTTTAGCAAGGTTTCCTCTTTTTGATGTAACTATTCCCATCTTTATTCCTTTTGCCTTAAGCTCTGTTAATAATTCCTTTACTCCATCAAAAGCAAAGCACATTTTATCATGCATTTCCTCATTATTACTTCTATAATACTTTATCAATTCCTCTAAAAAATCTTCATTAAATTTTCCTAGCTCTTTTAAATATGGTTTAAAGGAATCCTTTAGGGGAACTCCAAAAAAGCTAACTATTTCTTCTCTTTTTAAAGTAAGACCAAGCTTGTCCTTAAAAGTTTTATCAAAGGAATTATAGATTAACTCATTTGTATCTAATAATGTTCCATCTAAATCAAATAATACTGCTTTTATCATTCACTTCTCCTATAGTACATTTTTTATTATATTTGTTTAACTAATAACTACTTATTTTTTATTTCTATACATATTATAAAGTTTTTTTCTATAAAAAACAACCTAAGTAACTTTTGGGCTATATTAATATATATAATTAATAATCTATTCATGAATATGTAGCACTTTGTTAAAATAAATTTCTTATAATAATATAAAAGAAACTTTTATTTAAAATAAGCAAGTGGAGGCTTTATTATGAATTTCCAGCTATATGAATTGATATTAATATTTTTCATATATTCTTTTTTAGGTTGGTGCTTGGAAGTTTCTTATGCCGCTATTGAAACAGGTGAATTTGTAAATAGAGGCTTTTTATATGGAGCAGTTTGTCCAATCTACGGAATAGGGGCAACCATTGTGATTATTTCTCTAAGCCCAATTATAGACAATATTTTAATTTTATTCTTAGGCTCTGTTTTACTCACTAGCCTTTTAGAGCTTATTGCAGGGTTCATATTAGAGAAGGTTTTTCAAAATAAATGGTGGGACTACTCTAGTCTCCCCTTTAATATAGGAGGCTATATATGTCTTAGATTTTCTCTTTACTGGGGCATTGCATGTATATTTCTTATGAAAATCATTCATCCATTTATTTATAACTTTATAGGTGTAATTCCTATTTTCCTAAGTAAATTAATCATTTTAATTATGCTATTGCTCCTTCTTGTAGATCTTATTGCCACTATAATAACAGTATTAAATCTTAACAAGAGGTTAAAATTAATTAGTGATATTTCAAGGAACCTAAAAAGAATTTCAGATGATTTTGGTCAAACTATTTCAGATACAAGTTTAAAGGTTTCAGAAAGAATTTCTCCTATAAAAGAAGATTTAAATAGGCATATATTAAAGGTGGATGAATTGAAGATAAAATATAAGGAACTATTTGAGAAAAATGTACGCAGTCATAACAGAATTCTAAAAGCCTTTCCAAATTTAAAATCAAAAAGGTACCACAATATCTTAGAAAAGCTTAAGAACTATCATTTAAGAAAATAATATATTGGTGCAGATGGCGGGACTTGAACCCGCACGAGGATTTCCTCGTCACCCCCTCAAGATGATGCGTCTGCCATTCCGCCACATCTGCATATTTTGTATAATTAATTTTAATCTATATTAATAAAACTTTCAATAGCAAAAATAATTCAATTTATCCTTCCATAAATTCAAAAAAGGAGGCTGTTCCCACAGCCCCTTATTTATATTCCCCTTTTCAGCCTAGCTGAAAATATTCCTTAATTGTTAGTCCTTAACTATTAACTGATATTGTTATTGTTCCATAAGGTCCTAAGAACACCTTATTTCCTTCTATCTTATTTTCATCAGAATTGCTTAGAAGAATTTCATTTGTATTATTTAATTCTTCTAAATCAACACTAATTTTTTCTTCATAGAAATTACATAATACTATAATTTTCTTATTATCTTTTTCTCTTATATAAGCTAATACTTGTGGATGATCTTCTAAAATAGGTATAAACTTTCCCTCTGAAATTACGTCATTTTCTTCTCTTAGCTTAATAAGTTGTTTATGATAATTTAAAATTGAATTTTCATCTTTTTCTTCTGATTCAACATTAATTTCAGTATAATTTTTAACTACATTTATCCAAGGCCTTCCCTTTGTAAAGCCTCCATTTTTTTCGCTATTCCATTGCATAGGAGTTCTCGAGTTATCTCTTGATCTGTTATTTAAGATATTTAATACTTCTTTTTCCTCTACTCCTTTTTTTAATAATATCTCATAAGCATTTAGGGATTCTACATCTCTAAACTCTTCTATACTTTCAAAATTTGGATTTGTCATCCCAATTTCTTCCCCTTGATATATATAAGGAGTTCCCCTCATTAAATGAATTGCCGTTCCAAGCATTTTAGCTGATTCTACTCTATAAGTGGTATCATTTCCGAATCTTGATAATGCCCTTGGCTGGTCGTGATTACACCAGAATAATGCATTCCATCCATTTCCCTCTTCCATTTCAACTTGCCATGTAAAGAAAAGTTCTTTTAGGGCCTTGAAATCAAAAGGCATCAACTCCCACTTTTTGCCATTCTTGTAATCTACCTTTAAATGGTGAAAATTAAATACCATATCTAATTCCTTATTTTCCGGATTAGTATATTTAATACAATTTTCTATATTAGTTGATGACATCTCCCCAACAGTCATTATACCCTCATACTTTGAGAATACCTCTTTGTTCATAAGATTTAAATACTCATGGATTCTAGGTCCATCTGTATAAAATCTTCTTCCGTCCCTTGTTGCACTTTCATAATCATCATCTAAAAATCTCTGATCCTTAGATAATAAATTTACCACATCTAGTCTAAAACCATCTACCCCCATATCAAGCCAGTATCTCATCATTTTGAAAATTTCTTCCCTGACTTTAGGATTTTCCCAATTTAAATCTGCTTGAGTAACATCAAATAAATGTAAATAATATTTATTTAAACTTTCAACATATTCCCAAGCTGATCCCCCAAATTTTGAACTCCAGTTATTAGGCTTATCTCTCCATATATAGAAATCATGATATGGATTGTCCTCTCCTTTTAAAGCCTCTTTAAACCAATAATTTTCTGTTGATGTATGGTTAACCACCATATCCATTATTAGTTTCATACCTCTTTTATGAGTTTCCTTTAAAAGTCTTTTAAAATCCTCTAGAGTTCCAAACATTTTATCAATGTTATAGTAGTCTGCTATGTCATATCCATTGTCATTCTGAGGTGACACATAAATAGGTGTAAGCCATATAACCTTTACCCCTAGACTATTTAGATAATCTAATTCTTCTATTATTCCTACTATATCTCCGATTCCATCTCCATTACTATCCTTAAAACTCTTTGGATAAATTTGATATACTACTGATGATTTCCACCAATCATTATTATTCATAATTTCACCTCTTAAAAATAATAGGTGGTTGCAGCGAAGCTACAACCACTTTAAATTAATTCATTGTTGCAGATTCTTTTGCCTCAACTAATTCATCATAATCTTTTGCATACTTTTTATCAAATACAAAGGTTAAAGCAGCAGGAACTATTATTGCAACTATCATAGAAATTATAAATTGTAACCAATATTGAGGTTGAATTGCTAAGAATCCTGGTAATCCTCCTATACCAATTGAGTTAGCTAATACTCCAGTTAGTATTGATATAACTGCTGCAGCTGCTGATCCAATTAGTGCTGCATAGAAGGGATATTTGTATTTTAAGTTAACACCAAACATTGCAGGTTCAGTAACTCCAAGCCATGCTGAAATACCAGCTGATGCTGCTACAGACTTAAGTCTTGCATTATTTTTATAGATAATTAACATTGCAACTGCTGCTGATCCTTGAGCTATATTACTTAAAGCTATAAGAGGCCATATCATTGTTCCTCCATTATTTGCAATAAGTTGTAAATCTACAGCTATAAATGTATGGTGTAATCCTGTAATTACTAATGGTGCATATAATAATCCATAAATAACTGCTCCAAGTAACTTTAATGGTCCTGTTAATAAATAATTAAATACAAGGGCGATGTTGTCACCAAGTACTCTTGATACTGGTCCTATAATTATATAAGATAATAATAGCGTTACTAATAATGTTACAAATGGTATGATGATCATTTTTAATACATCTGGAATGTACTTACGTAATGAAAGTTCTATTTTACTTAGCAAGATTCCAGATAACATTGCTGGAATTACCTGTGCTTGATATCCAACCTTATCAATTGTAAATAATCCAAAATCCCAGAATGGAACAGTTCCTTCTTGTACCGCTGCTGCATAACCATAAGCATTTAAAAGTTGTGGTGATACTAAAGTAATTCCTAGTACAATTCCTAAAATTTCTGACCCACCAAACTTTTTAACGGTTGACCAAGTTATTGCTACCGGTAAGAAGTGGAATATAGCTTCTCCTAATATCCATAAGAAACTATGAATTTCAGCTAATACTGGGTATAAATCTGTAAGGGCTTGAGTTCCATCTCCAAAGACCTTCATGTCTCCGATAACATTTCTAAAACCTAGTATTAAACCACCTGTTATAATTGCTGGTAATATTGGAACAAAGATTTCAGCTAGTCCACTTATTAGCCTTTGTAAAAATGACATGTTCTGTTGAGCTGCTTTTTTAGCCTCTTCTTTTGATACACCCTGAACACCTGATACCTCTACAAAATCATCATAAAATGCTTTCACTTGATTTCCAATTATAACTTGGAATTGACCTGCGTTAGTAAAGGTACCTTTTACTGATGGTAATTTTTCAATATCTTTAACTTTTGCTTTTCCTTCATCCTTTAGTACAAACCTTAACCTTGTCACACAATGACTCAAACTTGCAATATTTTCTTTTCCCCCTACAAGTTTTAATAGGTCTAAGGCTTCTTGTTTAAATTTACCCATTCTCTTCACCTCGTATATAATATTAATATTTTTGATTACGATTACAGTATACCTTGTTTAAACATGTTTGTCAATAGTTGTTTAAACATGTTTTTAATATTTTTTGTATTTCTTTAATTTTTATTTTTAATTTTAAATGATATAATAGATTTATATTATTCTTTAAAGGAGAACTGTTATTCTATGAAACAAATTAAATACACAGAAATATACGACTACTTAAAAAATAAAATTATATCCAATGAATATAAAGCTGGCGAAAAAATTCCTTCTGAAAAAGAACTAACAAATCTATTTAGTGTCAGCAGAAATACAGTAAGAAGAGCTATAGACAAACTTTCCTTTGAAGGATTTGTAACTAGTGTTCATGGAAAAGGAGTATTTATTATAGAAAAACATCAACTAAAATTTTTAGTTGGAGGTCTTCAAAGTTTTAAAGAAGCCTCCGAAACTAATGAAGTTTTTTACTCTACCAATATACATACTTTCGAAGAAATAGTAGTAGATGAAAAACTTGCAAAACTTACTGGTTTTCCTTTAAGCTCTAAAGTTTTTCACATTATTAGGTCAAGAAATATTGATGGCGAAGAAACTATACTTGATATAAACTATTTCTTAAAGGATGTAGTTAAGGATCTTTCTAGAGATATTGCCCAAAACTCCATTTATGATTACTTAGAAAATAATCTTTCATTAAAAATTGCTGGTGCACAAAAAATAATTTCTGTTGAGCCAGCATCTAAGTGTGATAAAAAATACTTAGAACTAAAAAAATATAATTTAGTTGCAATTATTAAGAATTATGTAAATTTAGATGACGGAACATTATTTGAATATACAGAATCTAGACATAGACCCGATAAATTTATTTTTTCTACATATGCAAAAAGACTTTAAGTCAATTTTCAGTTATCACTTTTCAGTTTTCAATTTAGGAAATAATTTAGCGAACTAAATTATAAAAATTTTCATTCATTCTACATTAAAATAGACTGCCTACGCAGTCTATTTTTCATTTCTTATTACGTTTTAACCCTTTTAAAGTGTAATAGATATTTTCTAAATCTTCATCACTTAGATCATCAATATTATCTAAGTTGTATTTTATTAAATCAATTGTATGCTCTCTATATCCCTTCTTTTGTTTTTTATAACCTTCTTTATTAATTATATATACAGCCATTGTACTAGTTGTAACGCTTATAAAGCCTACCCCTAATGTCATTAATAATATGGCTACAAGTTTACCTAAAGGGCTCTCTATTAAAATGTCCCCATAACCCACTGTAGTAAAGGTAACAAAGCTCCACCAAACAGCATCTACAAAGGACATTTCTTCTAAAAGAGAAATAACTACTGCTCCTAGAACAATTATTATGGTTGTTAAAATCAATAAATAGTTAAACTTATTTTCTCTTACTAAATACTTTATATTATTTTTAAATTTTATAATTAGTACAAAAAGATAGACTAAATTAAATATTAAATTTATATTATAATCTACAATAAGAAAAGCAGATAATTTATCAATATATATTATTGGAATTAATGAAATAAGATCTACCTTGTTACTAAAAATAAATCTAAATATATTTTTACTTTTACTTATCCTAAAAATATAATCTAGCAAGAAAATAATAGCTATTATTAGATTTATATATAATAAACTTTTTTGTACTACATCAGGTAAACTATACATTAATTTTATTACTATTATTATAGAACTCATCAAAGACAATAAACCCATAAAAACTTTATGTAAATTAACTTTATTCATAATCATTCCTCTCTAATACTGCTCTCTATATTCTATAATTATATTTCTAATAAAATGATATAATTAATAAAAAGTTAATTTACAATAGTAAAAGATTGCTTCGCAATCTTTAGATATCTTCGCTTAATACAGAAAACTTATAAATAGTTTCTTTGCAGTACTCCTCTCCTTTTCTTAGTATAGAGTATTTTGTAAATATGTTATTTTCTCCAATTGGAGGGCTTTGTGTTTCAATGGCAATTGCATCTCTTCTATTTGGTTTTCTTCCCCAAGCTAAAGTATTATCATCTGGGAAATTTAATGAATATAGAACTATAGAGCTTTGATTTGTATATACATCCATTACTCTTCCTGATTCCTTGTGGAATAGCTTTAATTTTAAATCCCCTTCATTATTTAAGATCCAAGGATGATCATAACCTTGTCCAATTTCTAATTGTGGATCTGCCACATCAATATCTTTTCCTATTTTCTTTGCTACACTAAAGTCAAAAGGTGTATTTTCTACATAAAGTAATTTCCCGGTAGGAACTTGGTTCTTATTTAATTCTACTAAAAAGTCGCTATTTACATATAAATAGTGATTTAATATATCTTCCTTACAATTCCCGCTTAAATTAAAGTAAGAATGATTTGTTAAATTAGCTAAAGTATCTTTATCGCTTATTGCTTTATAAGTGATCTTAAATTCATTATTCTCATTTATTGTATATATTATCTTAACCTTTAAATTTCCAGGATAGCTTCTTCTCCATCTTTACTAAAATATGACAATTCTGCACCAATCTCATTTTCACTTTCAAAGGTTTCTACCTTAAAAGTTTTATAGCAAAATCCATTAGGACCTCCATGGCCTTGATTGACTCCATAATTTTTGTTAAAAGTTAAAACTTCATCATTTAACTCTGTAGTCCCACTTGCAATCCTTCCTGCAGTTCTTCCTATTATGGCACCGTAATAAGATGGGTTATCCTTATAAGATTCTATATCTTTGTATTTTAAGACTACATTTTCTATATTTCCATTTTTATCTGGAACTAAAAGATCTGTAATTACTCCACCTAAATTTATAAAATTAATTCCAAATCCCTTTGAATTTCTTAAATTGAAACTTATAATTTCACTGTTATCCTTCATTCTTATTAAAACCTTTTCATTTCTCATAGCACTCTCCCTTTCATAATACCTTATAATTTAACTATAAACTTTCTTCCTATTTAAAGTCAATAATCTTTAGTCCTTTATTAAATTTAAAAAAGTTATTTTTACCTACCTTAATCAAAGGGAGCTTGTCTCATAAACATAAAACAAGCTCCCTTTATTTTCAGCATTATTAAATTACTTTAATTATATTTTAAGTCTTTTAATAAGACTTTCTATATTTATAACAGATGCTACCCCCATACATATTAAACAATCAGGCAAAATAAATGAACCATTGTATACAATTGAATATAATACAGGTGTCATATTATAATCAGCTGCATAGCTTCCCCAGAATACTACTCCTGCAATAAAGTTGAATATAAACATTCCAAAGAATCCTATGGCTATGGCCATGTATTTGTTATTTTTAAAGAATCCTGATAAGCCTACTGCCATAAAGGGAAGTATATAATCAAATAAAACTTGTATAGGATGTAAAATATATGCTGGTCCTATAATAAAATTTAAAATACCATATAAGAAACCTGTAAAGATTCCTATAATAGGACCATAAATTAATGAAATTAATATTATTGGAAGCATTCCCGCGATTGATGCACTTCCTCCAAAAGGTAATTGAATTATCTTTATCATCTCTAAAACCACAGTCATAGCCAAAGTTATGGCAATGTGGGCCATTAGCCTTGAAGTAAATTCAACTTTTTTTACCTTAATAAAGACAAAAAATATTATTAGCATACCTATTATTGTAGCTACGCTTGTCCAATTGGACATAATTCCTTTAATGTTTTCTAAAATTTCCATAAAAAATCCTCCTTTTATTAGTGCTAAGGAGTATCTACCTTTACTATCTAATACAAAAAGCCGTGTTCGCGGGAACACGGCATACAACCAATAAGTATTTGTTTAACTTATTTGTGGCTTCCCTACGCTAGTATTATCTATATCAGGTAAAAGGGTTAATGATAAAATCATTTCTCAGCCGAAGCACCCCTAGCACATATAATATATATTATATTTTATTTTATATAAGATATAATATCACATTTATAAGTGCATTTCAAACAGATATTATAAATTAAAACTAAACTCATGAACTTTGAAAAAGTTTATGAGTTTAGTTAAATTTTATAAACTAATTAGTAGTTTATCCCTTTATTATCCCTTCTTTTTCTGCCAATTATAATTTAAAAAGCTTTACCTGGAATAATGGCATCTATAATTCCTATAACTAATGCAGCTAATAATGCTCCTATCATTGAAACCCTCATATTAGGAACAATGAACTGCGCAGCATATATAATTATTGCTGATATTATAAATCCTTTTAGCCCCCTTCCTAATGGTGAAATTTCGCTTCCCATCATTCTTTCAACTAAATAATCTAATACGGTAATCACAACTGCTGCAATTAAAAATGACCATAACCCATTTATGCTAAATCCCGGAGTGAAGAAAGATGTAATAGCTAGAATAACAGCTACCATTACAAGTCTTAAGATCCATGACATTGCACCACTTTCTACCTTATTATGTTCCATAAATTATTCCTCCTATGTTTATATAATTTGTTTAATATCTATTAAACAATTATATTATTTGCATAAATGAAAAGAATTATTTATGTTTAATTTTTCTTAACAATATTACTAGTCAGTTTTACTATTAAATCATGTACAAAATTTGAACCTCTACTTACTAATATTCCTGTTAATATTATTCCCAGATAAGGTATTTTGTTATTTATTTTTAATAGCTCAAATATATCTAAACCAGTTGATATTGTTATAAGTATAGAGACAAGTAAAGCACCAACCTTATCTATGCATAATTTCCCATTTTGCCAAACCATTTTCAATGTTTCCCATATACTTTCCGCAAGTATAGAAATAATTATAATAATAAATAAATTTTGCATTTAAACTCTCCTTTAATATTTAAAACTTATTAAAATTTATTCTAACTACTTAGTTTAAATGCTAATTTTTCAAAAAATCTAAAATAAAAAAAGATTATCATTAAGTGATAATCTCTTTCTTACTATTCTCAATAAATTTAATAAGGGAAGGATAAGTGCAAAACGCTATACCCACTTATCCAAACCCGCATAAATGCTTGGTTGCAAGCAAGCCGTAAGCGGAGTTCTGTATTAAGCAATCATCTATCTAGGCTTATTGTTACCAATAAGCTCAAGCGGCACACCCGGAGACGGAGCGGGCAACTCCATAATGTCTCCCTATTCGGCCTTGCTCCAGGTGGGGTTTACATAGCCACCATGTCACCATGATGCTGGTGAGCTCTTACCTCACCTTTCCACCCTTACCTTAATATTAAGGCGGTATCTCTCTGTTGCACTTTCCTTCAAGTCGCCTTGACTGGACGTTATCCAGCACCCTGCCCTGTGGAGCTCCGACTTTCCTCTCCTAGATCAAGTCTAGCAGCGATTGCATGTCTTACTTGCAAAAAGTATCTTAACATAAATAATTTTATTTTGCAAATACATTTTTTAGTTTACAAAAATTGAAAAATAATAATCAGCATAATTAAAATAACCCAGGAATAAAAACCTATTCCTGAAAATAGCAGTGTTAACACCATAAGAACAATTACACATATCTTAGCTGCTGTGTTTTCTGATTTTGGCGTACACTTTCCTGAAATAATTCTTTTATTTATACCATGAACAAATTCTTTAAATGTATCTTGAAGAACTTTTGTCCAAGAACTTTTCTTCTTTTTATAATAATACTTACTCACAATTATCTCCATAACAAATATTACTCTTATTATTTATATTATTAATATGGAAATATTATGTGAGAATTATAAAAATGTATATGGATCCTTGGATTTTTTAGACACTAAAACTTCAACTTCACTAAAGTTTTCTTGTATTTCTTTCATAACCTCTTGGAAAACTATCCATTCTGAATCAAAGTGACCAATATCTATTATTGATACACCCATTTCTTTATAATCTGAAGCATAATGATAAGTTGTATCCCCTGTTATAATACAATCAGCACCTTTATTATATGCAAGATTAAAGAAGGATGAACCACTTCCATTTATTATTGCTATTTTTTTTATTTTCTCTTTTCCAATTACAGCCTTCACTGATTTTATATTTAACTTTTCTTTAATAGACTTTATTAATTCTTCTATGCCCATATCTTTATCAAGAGTTACTAATCTTCCAAGGCCTTCTGATTTATTATCCCTTGAATTTTTATTTACTTCTAATAATTCACCTTTTTCAAAACCAAGGATTTTAACTATAGTTTCATTTAATCCCTTTTCTGCCGAATCTAAATTTGTATGGCTTGAATAAAGATTTATATTGTTTTTTATTAGCTCAATTATTTTTTTACCTAATAAAGTATCAGTTGTTATGCTGCTTGGCTTTTTGAAAATAAGAGGGTGGTGGGTTATAATTAAATCTACATTATTTTCTTTTGCTTCTTCTATAACTTCTAAGGTGCAGTCTAAAGCTAATAGGATCTTTTTTACTTCTGCTTCCTTATTTCCCACCATTAATCCTACATTATCAAAATCTTCTTTTAAATTACTTGGAGAAAAATCCTCCATCTGCTTAATTACATCCTTAACTCTTTTCATAAATCATCATCCTTATAAATAATTTATTATGTTAGAAATTAAACTTATTTTTTCATTTATTGATTCTTTTCTTATTTTAGCATTTTCTGTTTCTTCATTTATATGTTCTAGCACTCGTTTATAGCTATCTATTTTTAATTTTAAATAATCTTTTAAAAGAGGATGTTTTTCCATTAATAATTTAGGACTTACCTCATAGTATATTGGGTCTAGCTTTGTATCTTCTCCCTCTTTCCTTTTTACCTTAAAGAGTTCATAATATATCTCTTCATCTAAACAAAGATCCTCTTTAATTATTTCATAACCATTATTATATAAATATTCTCTTAAAACCTCTGGATTTTGAGCTGGCTGCAGCACTAGGTAATCAAGCTCATTTACCTTATTAATGCTCTTTTCTAATATTTCTTTTATTAGATTTCCACCCATTCCTGCAATTATTACAACATTAGCTTCTTTATCTTTTAATGGTTCAAGACCATTACCCAGCCTAAATTCTAATTCTTCGTCTACTCCTTCTAAAATTGCATTTAGCTTTGCTTTATCTAATGGAAGTTTGTTAATATCAGTTGCTATTGCTCTTTTGCAAATCTTATTTTTTACTGCATATAAAGGTATATATCCATGATCTGTTCCTATGTCTGCTAAAACATTTGTTTTATCTACATTTTTTATTATAAATTTTAATCTTTTGCTTAATTCCATTTTTCTGCTCCTTGCTAAATAAAATTAGCACCTTTGGGTGCTAATCTAAATAATCCTTTAATTTTTTACTTCTTGAAGGGTGTCTTAATTTTCTAAGAGCCTTCGCTTCAATTTGTCTTATTCTTTCTCTAGTTACATTAAACTCTTTTCCTACTTCTTCAAGAGTTCTTGCTCTACCATCATCTAACCCAAATCTTAACCTTAATACCTTTTCTTCTCTAGGTGTTAAAGTATCTAATACATTTATTAATTGTTCCTTAAGCATTGTAAAAGCGGCAGCTTCTGCTGGTGCTAAAGCATCATCATCAGGTATAAAATCGCCAAGATGTGAATCTTCTTCTTCACCAATTGGTGTTTCAAGGGATACTGGTTCTTGAGCTGTTTTTTGTATTTCTCTTACCTTTTCAACTGGCAGTTCCATAATTTCAGCAATTTCTTCTGGATGAGGATCTCTACCTAATTCTTGTAATAACTGACGTTGAATTCTTATTAATTTATTAATAGTTTCAACCATATGAACAGGTATTCTAATAGTTCTTGCCTGGTCTGCAATAGCTCTAGTTATCGCCTGTCTTATCCACCATGTAGCATATGTAGAAAATTTAAAGCCCTTTCTATAATCAAATTTTTCTACTGCTTTTATAAGCCCTAAGTTTCCTTCTTGAATTAAATCTAGGAATAACATTCCTCTTCCTACATATCTTTTTGCTATACTTACAACAAGTCTAAGGTTTGCTTCAGCTAATTTCTTCTTAGCTCTCTCATCACCTTGTTCTATTCTTGTGGCTAATTCTATCTCTTCCTCTGATGACAATAATGGTACTTTTCCTATTTCTTTTAAATACATTCTTACAGGGTCATCTATTGCTATTCCTTCTGGTACACTTAAATCTAATTCTTCTTCTTCGATATTGTCTTCGGAAGTTTCATCACCAATTATTTCTATTCCCATAGACTCTAAGACTTCATAAATTTTTTCTATTTGTTCAGGGGTTAACTCTATATGATCAATTTCATCCATCATTTCCTTATATGTTATAGAACCCTTGCTCTTTGCTTTATCTAGTAGATTTTTAACTATTGCCATTTTACTAGTTTTAGTTTCACTATCTTTCTTACTTTCCTTAGCTTTTGTTTTTCCATCTACCATTTTTTTACCTCCTTCCGCTTTTACCACTTACTTCACACCTTTCTTAAGTTGCTCATTTATCTTATTGATTTCCATTGCTATTTTTATTGTCTCCTCTATTTTTCCTTGTTTTTCAAAAGCTCTTTGCTGACTTTTTAAATTTTCTAATTTTCTATTTAATTTGTAATTAATTATTTGCTTAATCAAATCTCTTATAAGCTTTTTATTATTATTTCCTATTAAAATTTTTTCTTCCCTTATTTTAACAAGCTCTTCTAATATTTTTGCATCAGTAAATTGGGTTTCTAAATAACTCATTATATTATTTATTTTCCCCTTTTTAGCTTCTTTAATAATAGAAAATATCTCTATATGTTCTGGTAAAATTAGTTCTTCATTACTTATTAATTTATGAATTTCATCAAAATATTCATCTTCTAGAGATAATTTTAATAAAGCTCTTTCTGCTTTCAAAAATGGTGGCTCTACATATAATTTTGTTCCATTTTCTTCCTTATTATTCATAAAATTATTTTTATTTATGTTTTTTGTCATTTCTTTTGATAATAAATCAAATAATGTCTGTTCTCTTATCCCTGTTTTTTCTGATATCTTCTTAATATATATATCTTTTTCTAAGGGATTAACGTCAGCTAATATTTCAGTTACCCTTTTCCCATACTTAACTAGCTCAGCACTATCTTCTAGATTAATTCCATCACCAGCTTTTCTTATTCGATAATCTATTAGACTTTCTGCATTTTTGACTAATCCTAGAAAGGCTTCTTTTCCATTGCTTCTAATAAAATCGTCCGGGTCCTTTCCGTCAGGTATATTTAAAACTCTTACGTCAAAACCTGCATCTCTAAGAATATTAAGTCCTCTTAATGTTGCAGTCTGTCCTGCTACATCAGCATCATAAGAAATTATAACCTTATCTGCATATCTTTTTAATAACCTTGCTTGCTCAGGAGTTAAAGCTGTTCCTAAAGATGCTACAACATTGGTAATCCCTTGCTGATGCAATGATATTAAATCCATATAACCTTCTACTATAATAAAATATCTTTCATTCATTTTACCTTTTAAAGCAAAATTTAATCCATAAAGATTAGTTCCCTTTTGAAAAATTAATGTTTCTGGAGAATTTAAGTATTTTGGTTTGGAATCATCTAACACCCTTCCACCAAATCCTATAACTTTGCCCCTATAATTAAAAACAGGAAATATCACCCTATTCCTAAACCTATCATATTTTTTTCCTGTTTTTACTGAAGTAGAAATTAAGCCTGCTTCATCTAGTAATTCCTCTTTAAAGCCTAACCTTTTTAAATGATTAAGTAGGCTATTCCAACTATCCATGGCAAAGCCTAACCCAAATTTTGTGATAGTTTCTTCTTTTATTCCTCTTCTCAAAAAGTAATCTTTTGCTACTTTCGATTTTTTTAAATTTGAATAAAAGAATCTGGCTGCTGCTACGTTGACGTTATAAAGTAGATTTCTTTTTTTAGCCTTAGGATCTTCACTTCTTCTATTAGTATCAATATGAATATTAACTCTATCAGCTAAATACTTTACTGCTTCAATAAAGGGCATATTTCTATTTTTCATAATAAATGTTATTACATTCCCTGCTTCTCCACAGCCAAAGCATTTATATATCTGCTTTTCTGGTGATACTGAAAATGAAGGCGTCTTTTCATTATGAAATGGACATAAACCTGTAAAGTTTCGTCCGGCTCTTTTTAATTTTACAGTTTCAGATATAACATCAACTATGTCGTTATGTTCCTTGACTTTCTCTAGAATCTCTTCAGAAATCTGCAAGGAGATTCACCTCCTTACTGTAATTTTCGTCAACTTTTATTATTTTCGACATTTTTTATAGAATTCCTTCTGGAATTTTATAAATTCTTTCGATATATTTAATCTTCTTTATTATTATTCTTTACTAATCTCAAAATTCCTCTTATTTTTTTAATTTTATTTAGTATATTACTAATTTTGGCACAAATAGAGAATTAAATGTATTTAAACAATAATCATCGCTCATTCCTGCTATATAGTCTGCAACGGCTCTTTTCAATCCCTCTTCCTCTGCTATTTTTCTATATATTCCCTTTAACTCATTTTCATGAGTGCAATAATATTCAATCAAATTTTCTAATATAAATTGGGCCTTATTTCTCTCTACTCTTAGAATATCCCCTAAGTAGATATTTTTAAACATAAACTTCCTAAGTTCCTGCATTGCTTCCAATACTTCATCACTGAACTTAATATCAATACAATTATTATCAATAGATTTTATAGTGTTATGAATAATATCATTTACTAGAGTATCTATTCTTTCAGAGTTAGTTTTTCCTAGGACTTTCACAATTTCTTTTGGAATAATATCTTCACTTAATAATCCTGCTCTTATAGAATCATCTATATCATGGTTTAAATAGGCAATCTTATCACTTATTCTAACTACTCTTCCTTCTAAAGTTTTAGCCCTATTCTTTCCCTCCAAATTAAGACCGCTATGATTTAATATTCCATCTATTACTTCTTCTGTTAAGTTTAAGCCCTCACCATTTCTCTCTAGCTTTTCTACAACTCTAACACTTTGCTCCCTATGTCTAAAACCTCCGTCTAGAAAGTTATTTAGGACTTCTTCACCACTATGAGCAAAGGCCACATGCCCTAAATCATGACCTAAGGCTATGGCTTCAATTAATATCTCATTTAATCCTATTCCTGCTCCTATAGTCCTTGCAATTTGAGAAACTTCTAAGGTGTGAGTTAATCTTGTTCTATAATGATCTCCAAAGGCTTTTATATATACTTGCGTTTTATGTTTTAATCTTCTGAAGGATTTACTATGGATAATTCTGTCTCTATCTACCATGTAGCAGGTCCTAACCTTATCTTCTTCCTCAAATCTTTTTCTACCAAGGCTTGAATCACTAAACGCTGCTTCTTTTATTAATGTCAACCTTTCAAATCCCTCTATTTTATTTCTTACGTTCATATATCTCACCTCTATATTACCTATTCTATATTTTTCTCTAATTTCCTTTAATTAAACATATTTTTAGAATATATCTACCTGTACTAGTATATTTTGCTTTTTATAATAATATCTTAGTAATGAAGAATTTTTAAGGAGAGTATTATGAAGAGTATATTTACTGAAACAAAAAATGGTTTACTTCCTTTAGATGAAATAAAAGAGAATATATTTCCTATATATGACCTTGTAAATGCCTCATTAACTAACATTAAATTCAAAGATACAGAAAAACAAAGGGCTGTATATAGGGTTGATTTAGAAGATAAGTCCTATTGCTTAAAGAAAGTCTATTATGATGAAGAAAATCTTTTATATGTATATTCTGCATTAGAATGGTGCTTTAGAAATGGTATAAATGTTCCTAAACTTCTTGCAACTGTAGATGGAAATAGGTATCTAAAGTATAAAGATATGCTTTTTATATTAACTCCTTGGCTTGATGGAGTTAAATGCGATTTTGACAACTTAGATCATATGTTAATTTCTTCAAAAACTCTAGGTAAATTACATAGAACCTCTGTAGACTTTTATCCTATTGAAGGAAGTTATCAAAGAGAAGCTTGCGATGATCTTACTGTTAGTATTTCAAAGCATTTCAAGCAACTTTTAAATAGTATAGATAAAGCTTATTTTCATAAAGATAGATTTTCAAATTTATTTCTTAATAATATAGACGAAAATCTTGAATTAGCTAAAATATCCTTTGAAATTTCTTCTTCAATTAATCCTTCAAATCTTTCTAAGTCCTTATGTCATGGTGATTTTGTTAATAAAAATATATTAATTTCTGAAGATGGTATATCAATTATTGACTTTGATAAATGTAAATTAGATTATTGCGCAAGGGATATTTCATATTTTTTAAGAAGGTTGCTTAAGCGAGAAACTACCAACTGGCAAATGAGCCTTACTATAGATATTTTAGATAGTTATATGGAAGAAAACAGCTTAACTGAAGATGATTTAAAATATATCCTATCCTATATTGCTTTTCCACAAAAACTTTGGAAACTTTCAAGAGATTATTATAGAAATATTAAAAGATGTAATAGAAATGCCTTTATTCTTCTTCTGGAGAAAGCACTTAGAAGATCGGAAAATCAATTAGATTTTATTTATGAGCTTATTAAAACTTTTAATAAGTATTATAATACTAGGATATAATCAGTGTGGAGTACTGGGTTTGGAGGGTGGAGTACTGAGTTTGGAGTTTGGAGTTTGGAGGGTGGAGTGTGGAGATAAGAGCGATTTTCGGTAAACTGAAAATAAATTTTACTCAACACTAGAAAAAATAGATGTTACACAAAATGTGTAACATCTATTTTTTTATTTTCTTGGATTTTTAACTTCTGCTTGTGCAGCAGCTAGTCTTGCAATTGGAACCCTAAATGGTGAGCATGATACATAGTCAAGACCTACATTATGGAAGAATTCAACTGATGAAGGATCTCCACCGTGTTCTCCACATATTCCTAATTTAATATTAGGTCTTGAAGCTCTTCCTCTTTCTACTGCTAGCTTAACTAATTGTCCAACACCTGTTTGGTCAATTTTTGCAAATGGATCTTGCTCGTAAATATTTTTGTCATAGTAGTGATTTAAGAATTTAGCTGCATCATCTCTTGAGAATCCAAATGTCATTTGAGTTAAGTCATTTGTTCCAAAGGAGAAGAATTCAGCTTCTTTAGCTATTTCATCTGCAGTTAAAGCTGCTCTTGGTATTTCTATCATAGTTCCTACCATATAGTCTAATTTAACACCTTTTTCAGCCATAACTTTTTCAGCTGTTTCTACAACAACATCTTTAACATATTTTAATTCCTTAATTTCTCCAACAAGCGGAATCATTATTTCAGGAACAATATTGTATCCTTTATTCTTTTTAACTTCGATTGCAGCTTCTATTACAGCTCTTGTTTGCATTTCTGCAATTTCTGGGTAAGATACTGCAAGTCTACAACCTCTATGACCCATCATTGGGTTAAATTCATGAAGATCTGCAACAGTTGCCTTTAATTCTTCAAAGGTTATGCCTAACTTTTCTGCTAATTCACGAATTTCTTCATCTGTATGAGGTAAGAATTCGTGTAGAGGTGGATCTAAGAATCTTATAGTTGCTGGTCTATCTTCTAAAGCTTCATAAATTCCGATAAAGTCTTCTCTTTGTATTGGTAGAAGCTTATCTAAAGCCTTTCTTCTATCCTCTTCGTTCTTAGCAACTATCATTTCTCTTACTGTCATAATTCTATCTTCAGCAAAGAACATATGCTCAGTTCTACAAAGACCTATACCTTCTGCTCCAAATTCCACAGCTTGTTTTGCATCTCTTGGAGTATCAGCATTAGTTCTTATTTTTAATTTTCTGATTTCATCAGCCCAGCCCATAAATTTAGCAAAATGTCCTGAAATTTCTGGAGTAACTGTAGCTATCTTTTCTCCATAAACCTTTCCAGTTGATCCATCTATTGAAATATAATCATTTTCTGTATAAACTTTTCCGTTAACTTCTAAAGTTTTAGCATCTTCATTAACTTTTAAATCACCGCATCCAGCTACACAGCAAGTTCCCATTCCTCTAGCAACAACCGCTGCGTGAGAAGTCATTCCCCCTCTTACTGTTAAGATACCTTCAGCTGCAACCATTCCTTCGATATCTTCTGGTGATGTTTCAAGTCTTACTAAAACTACCTTTTCACCCTTTTCACTTCTTTCTTTAGCAGCTTCAGCTGTAAATGCTATTTTTCCATAAGCTGCTCCTGGAGAAGCTGCTAAACCTTTAGCTATAGGAGTAGCTTTCTTTAGTCCATCTTCTTGGAATGCAGGGTGTAATAATGTATCTAATTGAATTGGTTCAACCTTTAATATTGCTTCTTCCTTAGTTAACATACCTTCTTCAACTAAGTCAACAGCAATTTTTAAGGCAGCTTGAGCTGTTCTCTTACCATTTCTTGTTTGTAAGAAGTATAGTTTTCCTTCTTCTATAGTTATTTCCATGTCTTGCATGTCTTTGTAATGTTGCTCTAATTTATGAACTATATCAGCAAACTCTTTATATATTTCAGGATTTTGTTCTTCTAATTTTGCAATTGGAAGTGGTGTTCTTATACCTGCAACAACGTCTTCACCTTGTGCATTCATTAAGTATTCACCATATATTTCATTTTCTCCAGTTGCAGGGTTTCTTGAGAATACAACTCCTGTTCCTGAAGTTTCACCCTTATTACCAAATACCATTTCTTGAACGTTTACAGCAGTACCCCATTCTCCAGGTATATCATTTAATCTTCTATATACTATTGCTCTTGGGTTATTCCAAGATCTAAATACTGCAGTTATAGATTCGATTAATTGATGTTTTGGATCTTGTGGGAAATCCTCTCCACGTTCTTTCTTATAAAGCTCCTTGTATTTAACAGTTAATTCTTTTAAATCATCTGCTGTTAAATCTGAATCTAATTCTACCCCTCTACTTTCTTTTAATTCATCTAGTATATTGTCAAATAATCTCTTTTCAATACCCATAACTACATCTGAGAACATTTGAATAAATCTTCTGTAAGAATCATATGCAAATCTTGGATTCTTTGTTAAATCAGCCATAGCTTCTACTGATTCATCATTTAGTCCTAGATTTAATACAGTATCCATCATTCCAGGCATTGAAACTCTAGCTCCAGATCTAACTGAAAGTAAAAGCGGGTTTGTTAAACTACCAAGTTCTTTACCTGTTATTTTTTCCAGTTCAGAAATTTTTTCATGAATCTCTTCAATAATTTCTTCTGCTATTACTTGACCATCCTCGTAATACTTGTTGCAAGCCTCAGTTGTTACTGTAAATCCTTGCGGTACTGGAATTCCTAGTAATATCATTTCTGATAAATTTGCCCCTTTACCCCCAAGAAGGTTTCTCATTGAACCATTTCCTTCATTAAAAAGGTAAACATACTTCTTTTTCTCCATCTCAATACTCCTCCGTTTAATCAAATTGATATATAGTAACAATACTTTCGTATTGTAGCTACCCTAAATTAATATACCTTTAATACCATAATAATTAATTCTCTTCCCCTAACTTTACAAAAAGCTTTGTTATGTTAGTCTTGGAAACTTTACCTATTACCCTATACTGATTTTTTTTATCATTTTCTGTTTCAATTTTTTCAACTATTGGAATGCTATCAATTTCATGTTCAATTATTTTTTTTGCTAAATCGTATGCTCTATCCTCTGCAAATCCACAAATGATATTGGGCATCCTTGTCATAATTACACCTACCGGAACCTTATGTATATCGGTTCCCCCTATTGCTATTTTTAAAAAATCCTTTCTTGAAATAGCTCCTACTAATGCCCCATTATTTTCTACAAAAAGTGTTCCTACATCATTTAAAAATAGAAATACTATTGCATCATATACCATTGTTTCTTCATTAACTGTTGTTGGTTTTGACATTATTTCTTTTGCAAGAATTTTTGAAACCTTGTCTATAATTTTAAAATTTTTATGTGCACCTAAGTAAATATAGCCAACCTTTGGTTTAGCCTCTAAAATACCTAACATAGTCAAAATCGCTAAATCTGCTCTTAAGGCAGCCCTTGTTACTCCAAGCTTCTCAGCCAAGGCTTCACTTGTCACTGGCTGTCCCATTTTTACTATCTTAACGATTTCTTCTTGTCTATGTGATAATTTCAAACTTATCCCTCTTTCTTAAACATAAAGAGAATATTCAGACAATTTTGATTAATCTGATATTTATATTATAACATTTTATTACAACTTTACTATATTAATTTTTATATTTTTTTCATTAAATTTTCTGAATATTCCCTATTACATGAATTTATTTCAAATCCACTCTGTTTATCTTATTTTTTCTTCTAATTACTCTTCCTTCTCATCTTCATCAAATTTAACGCTATAACTAAAAACATTATCTTCTAAAGTATTTTCATCTTTTTTTGTATTAGTCACAACATCATCTTTAATATCTACAACCTTATCTTTTACTTTAGTTGCTACATTAGTTGCTGTATCTTTTATATCTTCCATAGTTTTAGTTATATATTTGTTAACTACTTCAACAGTTCCATCTGCTTTAGTAATTTCTATAGTTATTTTTGTAACTACAGCTGCAATAACAACAAAAGCTAAAATTGGTGGAATTAATACTCCGATAACACCTGCAGCAATTCCTGCATTTACAGGAACATCTACAATTTCCTTACCATCTTTGCTTACTCTAATCCTAGTTACATTTCCCTTATTTATTAATTCCTTAAACCAATTTTTTAAATCTTCTATGGTTTCATATTTTTCTTCTTTACTCTTTATCTTTTCAGCTTTCTTTTGATTTTCTATATAAATTATAGCATCTACCACATCTTCATTGCTTAATTCTAAAGCTTCTTTAGCTTCAGCATAGCTTACCCCTGTTCTTTCTATTACTTGATCAACTTTTTCTAATGTAATTGACATAATATCACTCCTTTATATAATTTAACATTTCTAAGCTTTTAGGCTTTCTTGTATAGTTTGATGATATTATATAGTTTGTAATTTTATAAATTTCTTTTTTTATATCTTCGTTAATATTAAGTCTATACAATTTACCCATTGGAGTTTTTAAAAGAAATTTTATAGAATTATATGCAGGTTTAGAAATATAAATTCCTTGATATTTTTCACAACTTTCACAAACTCCACCATAATCAGATAAGGATATATAATTTGATACTGAAATTTTTTTATTACAAACCACACAATTTTCCAGACTTAAACCATAACCAGTTGATTTTAAAAGTCTAAGTTCAAAGGATCTTATTAATATCTCATAATTTAGTGCATTAGTATTTAATAAATACATACAAGTTATAAAATCTCTAAATAAACTTTTATTAATTTCCCCCTCTTCTATGCAGATATCAATCAACTCGCAAAGATAAGATGAATATGTTAGTTTATCTAAATTTTCCATTAATCCTTGAAAGGAATTAATTATTTTTCCTTCTTGTAGGTTATATAGACTTTTTCCTTTAAACAAAACAAACTCTCCATAACAAAATGGTAAAGTAATTGGGAAAAGCCTGCTTTTATTTTTTTTTGCACCCTTTGCTATCGTAGTTATTTTACCCAAATTATCAGTATATAACCACACTAATTTATCATTTTCTTTAAACTCCTTAGTTTTAATAATAACTCCATTTATCTTATGCAGCGACAGACGTAACATCCCCTATCTATTTAAGTTTTTTATAACCTAACTCCTTTAAAAGAACTTGATTATCACGCCATTCTTTTCTTACCTTAACCCAGATCTTTATATTCACCTTGGCTCTTAAAAATCTTTCAATTTCATATCTTGCAGTTTCACCTATCTTTTTAAGGGATTGACCATTTTTTCCTATTATTATTCCCTTATGAGAGTCTTTTTCGCATATCATATCTACCTCTATATGCCATGTTCCATTATCTTTTTGCTTCATTTGAATAATGTCTACTGCAATTCCATGGGGTATTTCTTCCCTTAAGTTTCTTAATGCTTTTTCTCTTACAATTTCTGCAACAACAAACCTTTCTTGCACATTTGCTATCATATCATCTGGATAGTATTTTGGACCTTCCGGCATATTTTCAATCATAAGATTTACTAGTTTATCTACATTTTTATTCTTAAGGGCTGATATTGGTACGATTTCCTTAAAGTCCATTTCATCTGAATACATTTGCAATGTCTTTGCAACCCTATCTTGTGTAAATTCATCTATTTTATTTACAACTAAAAATACAGGAGCCTTAGAATTTTTTAATGTTTCTATAATATATTGATCTCCTCTTCCTATTTTTTCTTCTGGATTAATTAAAAATAAAATTAAATCTACATCTTTAATGGAATCCTTGGCAGAGTTAACCATATATTCTCCTAATTTATGTTTTGGCTTATGTATTCCTGGTGTATCTACGAACACCAGTTGATAATCTTCCCCATTTAATATTGTTTGAATATTATTTCTTGTTGTTTGTGGTTTATTTGAAACTATTGATAATTTTTCACCCATTATTTGATTTAATAAAGTTGATTTACCTACGTTAGGTCTTCCAACTATAGTTACGAATCCTGATTTAAACATTTTTCCTCCTTAGTTTTCTAAATCCTTTTTAGAAAATGCCCCTGGCATAACTTCTCCAAAAGTTTTTATAATATAATCTTCCTTATTTTTTATTAAAATAATTGGAGTATTTTCACCTTCAACAAATTCGCTAATTACTTGTCTGCAAATTCCACAAGGTGTTGTATAGGTTCTTATATCTCCAACTATTGCAACTGCCTTGATAATCCTATTACCTTCTGAAACTCCCTTGAAAATTGCCGTTCTTTCTGCACAATTAGTTGCGCCAAAGGATGCATTTTCTATATTGCACCCAGTGTATATTTTATTATCTTCAAATAACACCGCAGCTCCTACTTTAAATTTGGAATATGGGACATATGCTTTTTCTCTTACTTCTAAAGCTTTTTCGATCAGGTATTTATAATCCATGTCATTTCCTCCATTTTACGGTTATTGTACCTTTAATTATATCATTTCTCATATAAAATTAAACTCGTTCAATATAAATAAATTAAGTTTCTTAAATTTTAAATACTATGAAAATTAGCAATGTTAGTAAGGTTCCAAAAATGGAACCAATAATAACTTCAAAAATTGAATGTATATTTGAATCTACCCTGCTTTGTGCCGTTATAAGAGCCATTAAATAACTTAATACTATACATATAGGTTCTTCTGTTATTAATGATATTGCTGTAGCTAAAGAAAAGGCTAGAGCACTATGCCCACTTGGCATTCCTCCTCTTAAAGGGGTTCCTTCCCCAAATATGGCCTTTATTATAAGGGTTACTATTGTCACTATTGCTAAGGCTATAAATATAGTATACGGCTCCGAATTTTTAATTTTAAATATAACGCTATAAGATATTTTTGTTATCTTATCCCAAAACATTATATATCCAACTATGACAGCATTTATTGCAGCAATCAAGACCGCCCCAGCAGCTGCATTTTTTGCTATTTTGGCTAAGGGATGATAATGATTCATACTCATATCAATAGTAGATTCTATAGCTGTATTAATAATTTCCCCTACTAAAACTAATGTAATAGTAATTAATAGTATAAGAAATTCTACCTTTGATAAATCAACAAAAAAACATGCAGTTAATATTATCAAGGCTGCTAATAAATGAATCCTCATATTTCTTTGAGTTCTTACTGTTTCAATAATTCCCTCAATAGCATAATTAAAGCTTTCAACTATCTTTCTTATTTTCATATATTCCTCTCATTATTTTATCTTCTTATTTCTAATTTATTCAACATTTCCTCTTCTCTTTGTCTCATCTTGATCTTGTCTTCCTCAACCATATGATCATAACCTAATAAATGTAATATTGAGTGGACAACTAAATAGCTTACTTCCCTTTCATAAGAGTGACCATATTCTTTACTTTGTTCTAAAGCTCTTTCTAAAGATAGAACCATATCTCCAAGTACTAATTCATCTCCATCCTTATATCTTTCATCAAAATCAAAATCTAAATAGATATCTTTAAATACCTTTCCTTCTTCATATTCCAGCATGGGAAAAGAAAGGACATCTGTTACTTTATCTATATTTCTAGTTTCATTATTAATTTCCCTTATTTCTTCATTGTCAACAAAAAGAAGAGAAATTTGATATTCTCCTTTTACACCTTCTTCTTTTAAAACAAAATCGCAAACCTTTTGTATATTGTCAATAAACTCCTCTGTAATTTCTATATTTTCTTGTCTATTTTCTGTATATAACATATAAATCTCCTTTATTATTTCTCTTTTTTAAATGTACATTTAATTTTTTATAGCAGTTAAAAATCATAATATAAATTAAGAATTAAAATTCAGCTATAATCCTTAATTTTAATTCTTAATTCTTAGCATATACTATTTATCTATTTCTTCTTTTCTGTTGGATATTCTATTCTCTGATGATACATTCCATCAAAGGACTTCAAAAAGCTCTTTTTTATTATTTCTATATCTTTTAAAGTTAAATCACAATTTATCAATTGATTTGACTTTATCTTATCATTAAAAATATTGTTAACCATTTCCTCTATTTTAGCCTTTGTTGGTTCACTAATAGACCTTACAGCTGCTTCTGCACTATCTGCTAACATTAGTATTCCTGCCTCCTTAGTATGTGGTATAGGGCCAGAATACCTAAAATCCTCCTCTTTTATATCTTCTGGATTATCTGCTGCTTCCTTTGCCTTATAGTAAAAATATTTAACTAAAGTCGTTCCATGATGCTCAACAATCATATCTTGAATAACCTTTGGAATTTTATGCTCTTTAGCTAATTCTATTCCATCTTTTCCATGGGATAAAATTATTAATGCGCTTAAATTTGGGGTAATTTTTTCATGAGGATTTTCCCTTCCAATTTGATTTTCTCCAAAGAAGTAGGGCCTTTTTGTTTTTCCTATATCATGATAATAGGCTCCAACCCTTGCAATTACCGGATTACCTCCTACAGCTTCTGTAGCAGATTCAGCAATATTAGCAACCATCATACTATGATGATAGGTACCAGGCGCCTCCATAAGCAGTTTTTTCATAAGGGGCTGATTAGGATTTGATAATTCTAGTAATTTTATATTTGTTACAACATCAAAG
The DNA here is from genome assembly GCA_012520205.1 of Clostridiales bacterium. Lineage (GTDB taxonomy): Bacteria > Bacillota > Clostridia > Clostridiales > Clostridiaceae > Clostridium. The sequence continues at coordinate 2,949 of JAAYOT010000237.1, read as the reverse complement.
ATTGATTCAAAGAAAGGTAGTAATCCTAAAGCAAGTATTCCTGAAAGAAAACAACCTATTGAAGTGTACATTGTTTTTATTAATATTTCTCTTAAATTATTTGAGTATAACATACTAGATGTTATAGTAATTAAAGTGGATATTACTGTTATATAAATTGTTGAATAAATAATGTCATTTCTCTGCTGAACCTTGTTTAAAGCCATTGTCGATATTATAACATTAACAATTGATATTAATATTACTCCTACATCAAAACCTACCACAATGGAAACTAAAATAATATTTAATAAATTCATAACTAAAGAAGTTTTGCTGTTTATTAAAATTGCCATTAGCATACTACTGCATACAATAGGTATTAAATATGGTGAAACTCCCCTTAATGGTATGGAAAGAATAATAAGAATGATATTAATAGAACTAATTAAAATTAACATCTTTTTGTTCTTTAATATTTCACTATCTTCCTTTAACAAATACCTATATTGTAAAAATAAAATAACAATAACCGCTACGGCTAAAGAAATAAATATCTTTATTGAACTTCTATTTATTCCATCATTAAGCATCCCTAATTGTTCTAATAAATTTATTTGTTCCTGTGTTACAGGTTCACCTTCCTTTATGATGGTTTGATTTTTCTTTATTATTTCTGGTTCAATACTTTTTTTAGTTTCTTCTATCTTTTCCTCTGTCTTCTCACTATCATAAAACATATTTGGTTTTATTTGACTGTAGCATATTTCTTTAATTATTTCTTCTAAATTTCTATCATAATTTTTTTCTGCTAATAAATTATCTACAATATTTCTTGCTCTTTGTATATTATCATAATTATTTTCTTCAATATTTTCTTCATATACTGCTTCTAAGGAACTAATGATAAAGTTTTTTATTTCCGTAAGTTTTTCTTTTTCTAAAGTTAATAATATATTATAATCTTCATCACTTAGTGTTATCCCCTTAACCTTTTCTATATTTTCTAATTTATTAGTATCTTCATCAGTTTTATTTGAGGAAATAGCTTTATTTATATTTTCAAAAAATGTATTTACTTTTGCTAAAGCATCTATCCTTACTTCACTCTTTATTGTATATTGTTTATCTACTTTCGATGCTGCTTCCTGTTGTTTCTCTAAAGTAGCAGCTTCATCAACAAGATCAACTGGTGCTTTTATATCTACATCTGCAATATCACCAACTGATAAATTATGTTTCTTGGGCGCTACAACGGTAAGCAATAGCAGATATATAACTATAAATACAACAAAATAAATCATTGGTATTTTATATTTATCTTGAATAAAATTTTTGTTTTCCCTTATTTTTACCCACTTTTCTTTATTTAAGAACACATCAATCACCTTCTAATCTTTATAGTTTTTAGTAATCAACAGGATTATTATCAACTATATTTTGTTCAACTACAAAAATAACATTTACAATAATATTTCCATTTGATTCATCTTTAGTGGTTACTATTTTATCTATAATTTTTGCTTCTCGTGTTAAATTATTATAAAGAGATTCTTGTAATTGTTCAACTGCATTATCTACAGCCTCTTCCTTAGTTAACTGCACTGGAACTTCTTCTTTTTCATAATAATTAACTTTTTTAAATATTTTTCCACTTTCCTCTATTTTATCATATTCTTTAAAACCTTTTATAGCTTTTTTAAGATAAATTTTTTTCCCCATTACTTCTAAGTAAATATCTGTATCTTTATTTCCATTTCTTTTAAGTTCAGTACCTTCTATTTTCATAACCATGGATTTTTCATAAAATGTATTTGCCATTACTACTCCATCAGGCACAACTTCATAAGGATTTTCTTCCTTACCATTTATTCCTTCAATTAATACATCCCCGGGTTTTACCAAATCCCCTTTATGAACAACAGATCGTCCTGAAAATACATATACTCTGCTTACTTCTCCCTCCATTTTAGAAACTAAATTGCCCATTTCCTCTTCTACTATCTGTGGAGGATTAACTTTTTCTTCTATACTGATTTTTAATGTGGATCCTTCAATTCTCGCTCTTATCCAAAGTATATCAGAATTAATATCCTCTATCTTTTTCTCTAATTCCTTAACATCTATTTCCTTTTTCTTTATACCAGGCATAATACCTAAGTCAAATAGGTCTTGCCTTATTTCGTAAGGTGATAAATTATTTCTTGTGTTAATTTCTATGCTCCAAATAAAGGTTGAAAGGTATAAAAGAATAAGTAAAAAAACGCCTGCACCTATACATAGAAACATTTTATTTTTTAATCTAAAGAAAAAGAATAAAATTCCTCTTTCTCCAACTATTTTTACTTTCCCATTTAATCTTTTTACAATCCTTTTTAAATCATCGTAATCCTTATATTCTATTGTCCCCCTTATAGTTACCACGTCTACTTTTTTTACCTTCAATATGTTTATATTTTCATTCCATAATATGTTTAAAACCCTTTCAGGATTTAGTGCTTTTATTTCAACTACTAATTTACCTGTTTCAAATATTCCCCCTGCCATTTTACACCTCGTATGATATAGAATTAAATCTACCACTAATAGTTATAGTGGAATCCCCAATATATAATATTTCAAAATTATCACCTTCAATGCAAAGTGGCTTTAATTTAGTATTTACTTTTATTATGTTTCTTTCAAAAAGCACTATACCCTTATGATTCTCTATTGTAATTTCTTCTTGCCCAATTATAGTTATCTTAGGCATATTTAAGATTATGTCTTTTGGCATATCTAATTTTTCTGCTATAACTTCTCTACTTTTCTCAATTTTATTTTGCATAATTTAACTCCTCTTATATTTTTACTAATAGTAATTTATGATAAAAATATATAGAAAATTACACAAATAAATCTAATTAACAAAAAAAGCAAAGAGGGTATTTTAACTCTCTTTGCTTTTATTTATTTCACATCTTAAATTCT